>NZ_JBLZPK010000039.1:0-28764 GCF_049199905.1 Shinella sp. M27 | reverse complement strand
AAATCGACCTTCGACAGGATTTTCACGCCGGTCGCCGAGACCATGCCGAACATCACGATGGCGGCACCGCCGACGACGTAGCTCGGGATCGACGCACTGATGAAGGCCACCTTCGGCAGCACGCCGAGCAGGATCAGGATGGCCCCGCCCGCGGCGACCACGAAGCGGCTGAGCACGCCGGTAATCTGGAGCAGGCCGACATTCTGCGCATAGGTCGTGTAGGTGAAGGTGTTGAGCAGACCGCCGATGATGTTGCCGACGCCATCGGTGCGCAGGCCGCGGGTAAGATCGCGCTGGGTGATCTTGCGTCCGGCCATGTCGCCGACCGCCAGGAACTGCCCGGTCGATTCGATCATCATGACCACCATGACCGCACAGAGCGACAGAGTGGACCAGAATTCGAAGACCGGCCAGCCGAAGGCGAGCGGGTGGATGACACGCAGCCAGTCGGCATCCGCCACGCCGTGGAAATCCACCTTGCCGGCGGCAATGGCGATTGCAAAACCGATGCCGATGCCCATCAGCACCGCGAGATTGGACAGAAAGCCCTTGAGAACGCGGGTGAGCAGCAGGATCGACAGGAGCACGATAGCTGCCACGGCGAGCCCAAAGGGCGCACCATAGGCCGGGTTCGGGATCATACCGTCAGGGCCCTTGATCATCGGCTGGCCGCCCGCGGCCCAGTTGACGCCGACACGCATCAGGGAAAGGCCGATGATCAGCATGACCGTGCCGGTAACGATCGGCGGGAAGAAGCGAACCCATCGACCGAAAAAGGGGGCGACGAGAAGGACGAAGATGCCGGATCCGATGACGGCCCCGATGACGCCGGGCATGCCGAGTTCCGGATTGGTGCCGGTCGCGATGATCGAGGGCACGGCGGTGAAGGAGACGCCCATCATGATGGGCAGGCGAATGCCGATTTTCCAGATGCCGAGCGCCTGGATGATGGTGACAATGCCGCAGGCGAACAGGTCGGCGCTGACGAGCAGGGCGATCTGCTCCTTGGGCAGATGAAGCGCCGTGCCGACGATCAGCGGCACCGCGACCGCACCGGCATACATGACGAGAACGTGTTGCAGACCGAGAGCGAAAAGGCTCGGCACAGGGTACTTCTTCTCGACGGGATCCGTCGTTTCGGAATTGGACATTCGCTTTCCTCCCAGCGAATAGTGTTCCGGCGCGGTGGGGGGCATCTTGGCCTCATGTTTTGGCACCGCACGCCGTACAAGGCCGATCATGCTGTTGACCAAATCAGCAAACAATCGGCATAATTATATTTATTCATCTGGTAATTGAATGAATTGATGACATGGACATCACGCTGAAACAGCTTCGCGCCTTCGTCACCGTGGCCAATCTCGGGCAGTTCACGCTTGCCGCCGACAAGCTCGGCTCCTCGCAATCGGCGGTCAGCACGCTGGTGCGCCAACTTGAGACGAACCTGAACCTGCGCCTGTTCGACCGGCACACGCGGCTTCTGCGCCTCACCCAGGCGGGCATGGATATCCTGCCGATCGCCGCGCGTGCCGTTGCCGACATCGAGGGCATGGTGGAAAGTTCGCAGGAGCTGACGGCGCTACGCCGCGGCAAGGTCACCATGGCGGCCGGCACGGTGCAGGCGGCGCTGATGCTGCCGCAGCTCGTGCACGGCTTCACCAAGCTCTATCCGGAAATCGCCGTCGCGCTGCATGACGTCGCGGAGAAGACCGTACTGGAGCAGGTGGCGAACGGTTCCGTCGATCTCGGCCTCGGCACGGTGCCGGAGGACGACCCGGAACTCGTGGGCACGCGGCTCACCACGGACGAGTTCCTCGTCGTGCTCCATGCCGACGACCCGCTGGTGAAACGCTCCGAACTGCGCTGGACGGATCTTGCCGATTGCAAGCTTATCGGCCCGCAGCGCGGCAACCCGATCCGCGACCGGCTGGAGAACGAACTGGCGCGCAACGGCATCATCCTGCCGCTCGACAAGTCGATGCAGGAGGTGGCGCTGCCGCTGACGATCATCGGCATGGTCGAGGGCGGCCTTGGCGTCGCGATCATGACCTCGGCCGTCACACGGCTTGCCACGTCCATGGGCCTCGTCGTGCGCACGCCGAAGGAACCGCATATCAAGCGCGAGGTCAGCCTGATCCAGAAACGCGGTCGTTCGCTGTCGCCGGCCGCGCGGCGCTTTCGCGATTTCCTGCTGAAATCGGTCCATTGACCCGGTAAAAATTCCGGCGTTATCTGAAGGCGCTGCTGGACCGCGCCAGGCGCGGGCAGGCAGGGCGCAGCGGCTCGACGCTGTGCGCGGAGGCCGGCGCATGATGCGCCTTCAGGCCAGCCGCCGCTCCCAGCCACGCCAGACCAGGAGCATCCATGGCTCATTCCCTGAACGACCGCGCCGCCCATTCCGGCGAGACCACCCGGCCGAACCGCCCCGACCTCTCCACCGATGCCATCCGCACCGCCCGGGAAGAGCTTGCCGCCTGTTTCCGCATGGCGGCCCGCAACGGCTTCGAGGAAGGCATCTGCAACCACTTCTCCGCCGTCGTGCCCGGCCATGACGATCTCTTCCTCGTCAATCCCTACGGCTACGCCTTCCGGGAACTAAACGCTTACAAACTGCTGATCTGCGATTTCAACGGCACCGTCATCGACGGCGACGGCGCGCCGGAAGCTACCGCCTTCTACATCCATGCCGAAATCCACCGCCGCCTGCCGCGTGCCAAGGTCGCCTTCCACACGCATATGCCCTATGCGACCGCGCTCTCCATGACGGACGGGCCGCCGATGATCTGGGCCGGACAGACCGCGCTCAAATTCTACGGCCGCACCGCCGTCGACGAGAACTACAACGGCCTGGCGCTCGACTATGCCGAGGGCGCGCGCATCGCCGGCACGGTCGGCGATGCCGACATCGTTTTCCTGAAACACCATGGCGTGCTGGTGCTTGCCCCCACCATCGCGGAAGCCTGGGACGACCTCTACTATCTCGAGCGCGCCGCCGAGGTGCAGGTGCTCGCCATGTCGACCGGCCGCAAGGTCTCGCCGGTCGATCCCGCCATCGCGGAAGCCGCCTACCGGCAGATGCGCGAAGGCGATCCGGAGTCCGCCAGGGCCCATCTTGCGGCCATTCGCCGGCAATTGGACGCGGAAGAACCACAATATCGGCACTGAATTTTTGATGAATGGCCTTCATTGCAAAGGGCGAAGGCGGCCATTCATCGAGAAGACAACACTTTGAATATTTGTGTTTTTCCTCGAATGATTTTGCGAATGCGAAAGAACTGAGCAACTGCGATTAATATCGATATTTCATCAAACAATTGAAATAATGAATTTGTTTGAACTAATCGCCCATGCTTAGTTTTCCGCCATAACGAGAAGGTGGGAACGAATGGTACGAGACACTGCAACAGCGTCGCTCGCAAATCTGGCCGCCGGTCAGTCCTTTGCGCTTACGGGCGGAACCGTCATTCTTGACGATGGTTCGCAATCGGTCAGCGACATCCTTGTGGGAGCGGACGGACGCATCATCGCGGTCGAACCCTATCTCGACACCTCGTCCTGCGGCGCCTGCGTCGATATCACCGGCAGGCTGGTGACCGCCGGTTTCCTTGATGCGCACCAGCATCTCGACAAGACGGGCGTGCTGCGCTTCACACCCAATCCGTCGGGCACGCTGCAAGGCGCCCGCGACGCCTTCGCCAAATATGCCCGCACCGCCGGCCCCGACGACATCCACAAGCGTGCCACGCGCACCGTCGAGCGATGTCTCTCCCGCGGCACGACGGGCATCCGCAGCCACATCAACGTCGACAAGGATGCCGGCTTCCACGGCATCGAGACGCTGGCCGGCATCCGCGATGCCGAAAAGGACCGCATCACTCTCCAGCTCGTCGCCTTCATGACGCCCCATCCGGGCCAGGATTTCGACTGGCTCGCCAAGAACATCGACGGTGCGGTGGCGCTCGCCGATGCCGTCGGCGGCACGCCCGCGGTCTCCGAAGACCCGCCGCGCTATCTCGACATCCTGTTTTCCGCCGCGGTGAAGGCCGGCAAGCCGGTCGACCTGCATCTCGACGAGCACCTCAAGGCAGACGTGCATCTGCTCGATGCCGCCCTCGAACGGGTCGAGCGCTTCGGCATGCAGGGCCGCACCGTGTTCAGCCATGTCTCCGTGCTGAGTGCGCTGCCCCGCTCGGAATTCCAGCGCATCGCCGAACGGCTCTTGGCGCTCGATGTCGGCGTCGTGACGCTTCCGGCGGCTAACCTCTATCTCCAGGGCCGCGACGCCGAAATGCTGCCGCCGCGCGGCCTGACGCGCGTTGCCGAGCTCTACCGCGCCGGCGTCACCATCGCGACGGCCTCCGACAACATCCAGGATCCGTTCGTGCCGACCGGCTCCGGCGACATGCTGGAAATCGCGCGCTGGACGCTGCTGGCCGGTCATCTGCGTGGCGACGAACTGGCCGCCGCCCACCGCATGATCACGACGGCGCCGGCTCGCCTGATGGGCCTCGGCAAGGACCATGGCCTGAAGGCCGGTGCGCGCGCCGATTTCGTCGTCACCGATTGCATCGACACGGACACGCTGGTTGCCGGCGGACCGGACCGCGCCTTCGTCTTCTCGAGGGGCCGTCTCGTCTCGCAGAGCGCGACCGAAAGCATTGCCACGAAGGAGGATGCATAACCGAGCGGCGACTCCGGGGGGATTGGACTTCAATCTAAGGGGAGACTGAAATGAACAAGACTGTATTTTCACGTCGTTCGCTGCTCGCATCCACTATCGCACTCACGCTTATCGGCTCGATCTGGCAGACTCCCGCCCGTGCCGACGACTTCAAGATGGGCCTTCTCGTCCCCGGCAGCATCGGGGAAGAAGGCTGGAACCGGATCGCCTTCGACGCGCTGAAGCGCGTCGAGAAGGAACTCGGCGCCAAGATCAGCTATGTCGAACTGCCGGAGAACCCGGCCGCCTTCGAGAAGGCGTTCCGCGACTATGCGGGCCAAGGCTATCAGGTCGTGCTCGGCCACGGCTTCCAGTTCCAGGATGCGGCCCTGACGGCGGCAGAGGATTTTCCGGATACCGTCTTCCTCATTTCGTCGAGCCGCATCCACGAGGGCAAGGTCATCGGCCTCAACACCGATGCCAGCCAGCCCTTCTATCTCATGGGCGTGATCGCCGCGAAAATGGGCAAGGGCGCCGGCCTCATCGGCGGCATGGAAATCCCGCCCATCACGCAGGCCTTCGAAGGCTTCGTGAACGGCTCGAAGAGCGTGAACCCGGATTTCCCGGTCTCGACCGTCTATCTCGGCAGTTTCACCGATGCGAGCGCTGCCAAGGAAGCTGCCTTCAGCGTGATCTCGCAGGGTGCGGATTTCGTCATTCCCAATGCCAATTCGGCTGGCATGGGCGTCATCCAGGCGGCCCGGGAATCGGGCGGCAAGGCCAGTACCTTTAGCGTCTACAGCGACTATACCCACGCCGCCCCTCAGAATGTGCTCGGCACGTTCCTGGCCGATTACGGCCAGGGCATCGTGCGCATCGTCTCGGGCATCAAGGACGGCAAGGTGCCGGACAGCAATGTCGACTTCGGCCTGAAGGACACCGACGTCATCAAGTTTACCTACAACGACGCGGCCACCCGACCGGTGCCCACGGACCTGCGCACATTCGTCGACGACGTGAGCGCAAAAATCGTCGCAGGCGACATCCAGACCCGCGCGAATTGACGCGAAGATCCGGCGCGGGTCCCGGAAAACCAACACAATGGGAGGAAATGCAATGAAATTCTCAAGAAGACTGTTCCTGGAAGGCGTGGCCGCCCTGTCGATCGCCGTTGCCATCCCGGCAATCGCTCAGGCAGACGATTTCAAGATGGGCCTTCTCGTGCCCGGCAGCGTCTCGGAAGAGGGCTGGAACCGCATCGGCTTCAACGCGCTGAAGGGCGTGGAAAGCCAGCTCGGCGCCAAGATCAGCTATGTCGAGCTGCAGCAGAACCCGGCCTCCTTCGAAAAGGCCTTCCGCGATTATGCCAGCCAGGGCTACAAGGTCATTCTCGGCCACGGTTTCGAGTTCCAGGATGCGGCCCTGGAAGTCGCGCTCGACTATCCCGACACCTACTTCCTGATCTCGTCGAGCAGCATCCATGAGGGCAATGTCATCGGCCTCAACACCGATACAAGCCAGCCCTTCTACCTGATGGGCGTGATTGCCGCGAAAATGGGCAAGAAGGCCGGCCTCGTCGGCGGCATGGAAATCCCGCCGATCCAGCAGGCCTTTGCCGGCTTCAAGAACGGCGCGAAAAGCGTCAACCCGGACTTCCCGATCAGCGAAGCCTATATCGGCAACTTCACCGATACGACGGCGGCCAAGGAAGCGGCACTGAGCATGATCTCGCAGGGTGCCGATTTCGTCGTACCGAACGCCTCGGGCGCCACCGTCGGCGGCTACCAGGCGATCGCCGAATCCGGCAAGGATGTACGCTCCTTCTCGATCTTCAGCGACTTCACGCCGGTCGCGCCCAACAACATTCTCGGCCTCTATGTCGCCGACTACGCGCAGGGCGTGGTCGAAGTCGTCAAATCGATCAAGGACGGCAGCCCGCCGACGGAAAACGTCGTCTTCGGCCTGAAGGACCCGAAGGTCATCTCCTTCACCTTCCGCGATGACGGCCCGGTCTCCGTGCCGGCGGAGATCCGCGCGGAAGTGAAGGCGATCAGCGACAAGATCGCAGCCGGCGAAATCAAGACGGACGGCGAATAAACGGCCTTGCGCTGCGGCCGGTCCTCCGGCCGCAGCCTGCCGCGCCGAATGCCACACAAACATCCGGACCGATCCTATGGCACAGGTAAACCAGGGAGTGCGCGAGACCGTGTATCCTCAAGCAGCCCAGACCCTCTACCGGACGCTCTCGCAGACCGCGATCAGCGCCGTGACACCGATCGCGGCAGTCCTCGTCGCCCTCGCCTTCGGCGCGCTCCTGTTGTGGCTCAACGGCTTCAACGGCAGCGACGTCGTCACCGTCATGATCTTCGGCTCGTTCCAGGACATGCGCTCGGTCGGCGAAATCCTGCTGAAGGCAACGCCGCTCATCCTCATCGGCGCCGGCCTCTGCGTCGCCTTCCGCTGTTCGATCTGGAACATCGGCGCCGAAGGCCAGCTTTATGCCGGTGCGATTGCCGCGACTTTGGTCGGCACCAGCTTCGACGGGCTCTCCGTCTGGGTGCATGCGCCCCTCGTCATGCTGGCCGGCGCTCTGGCGGGCGCTGCCTGGGCCGGCATTGCCGGCTATCTGAAGGTGCGCTTCCAGGCGAGCGAGATCGTCACCACGATCATGCTCAACTATATCGCGCTGATCCTGACGAGCTATCTCGTCACCGGCCCGATGCGCGATGCGAGTGCCGCCTACCCGCAGTCCGCCCGTCTCATCCGGGAAGCCTGGACGCCGCGCATCGTTTCCGACATGCGCCTCCATATCGGCATCCTCGTCGCCATCGTGCTGGCGGTCGCGCTTTATATCTTCCTGCAAAGGAGCAGTCGCGGCTTTGCGTTGCGCGTCGTCGGCCTCAATACGAATGCCGCCCGCTATGCCGGCATGCAGGTCGCCCGCAACGTCATGATCGCCATGTGCATTTCCGGTGCGATGGCGGGGCTTGCCGGCGCCTTCGAAGTGGCTGGTGTCACGCACCGGCTCTACCAGAACATCTCGCCCGGCTACGGTTTCGAAGGCATCGCGGTCGCGCTGCTTGCGGGCAACAATCCACTGGCGGCGATCATTTCGGGCGGGCTCTTCGCGACGCTGCGCTCCGGTTCGGAAGTGCTCCAGATCACCTCGCAGGTGCCGCAGGTCCTCGTGCTGGTCATCCAGGGCATGGTCATCCTCTCGGTCGTCGCCTTCGCCAAGCTGCGCGATATCCTCAGGATCGTGGCCTGAAAGAATGGAAACTCCGGCAGGGCGCCTCAGCCCTGCGGGAAAACAAAGCTTTAGAGTTGCGCAATTCCGGACGCAAAACCGCTAGGCGCTTTTGCTGAAATTGCTCAAGGCGACCTTCCCGAAGGATATCTCCATGGACGACATGATGTTCCTCACCTTCCTCGCAGCGCTTGCCGGCGCAGCCTGGAGGCTTGCGACGCCCCTCATCTTCGCCTCGATCGGCGAAGTCTTTTCCGAGCGGGCGGGCGTGCTCAATATCGGGCTGGAAGGCACCATGCTGGTCGGCGCGTTTTGCGGCTTCGCAGCGGCCTTCGCCACCGGCAGCATTCTCCTCGGCCTGCTGGCCGGGGTGGCGGGCGGCATGCTGTTCGGCCTGATCTTCGCCTTCTTCACGATCACCATCAAGGCGGACCAGATCGTGGTGGGGGCAGCGCTCAACCTGCTCGGCATGGGCCTCACCGCCTTCCTGTTCCGCACCTATTACGTCTCGACCGGCAAGGGTATCGAGATCGCCCAGCCCGTGCATATCCCCTTCCTCAGCGATATCCCGTTCCTCGGCGAGGCCTTCTTCCGGCAGAACCTCATCGTCTATTCGACTGTTCTCGTCGCGATCCTGGCGAGCCTCGTGCTCTTCCGCACCTCCTTCGGCTTGACGTTGCGCGCCGTCGGCGAACATCCGAAAGCCGTCGACGTCGCCGGCCGCAATGTCGCGGGCTATCGCTACGCGGCCGTATTGGTCGGCACCGGCCTTGCCGGCCTTGGCGGGGCGTTCCTGACACTCGGTCATTCCAACCAGTTCGTCGAGGGCATCACGTCGGGCCGCGGCTTCATCGCGCTTGCCGTCGTGGTTTTCGCCCGCTGGTCGCCGACAGGCGCCTTCTTCGTCTCGCTGCTCTTCGGCCTGTTCTACGCACTCCAATTGATGCTTCAGGCGCAGGCGTCCATCGTCGTGCCCTACCAGGTGCTGCAGGCCCTTCCCTACATCATGACGATCGTCACGCTCGTCGTGGTCCGCGGCAAGGGGGCCGCCCCCAGCAAGCTCGGCCAGCCCTACGAGATGAGGTAACGGACATGTCCCAGAAACCCTTCCTGCGCATCGACAATATCCGCAAGCGCTTCGGTCCCATCATCGCCAGCGACGGCGTCTCGCTGGAAATCGAAGAGGGCGAGATCCATTCGCTGCTCGGCGAGAACGGGGCCGGCAAGAGCGTGCTGATGAGCATGATCTGCGGCATGGTACGGCCCGACGAAGGCGAGATCGTCTTCAAGGGCGAGATCGTGCGCTTCAACAGCCCGCGCGAGGCGATCCGCCAGCGCATCGGCATGGTGCACCAGCACTTCATGCTCGTGCCCAACCTGACGGTGGCGGAAAACTACATCCTCGGCCAGGGCTCGGCGCTGCGCGTCATCAACGACATGGACAAGGTCCATGCGAAAATCCGAGAGCTCTCGGATCGCTACGCCCTCGACGTGCGGCCGGACGCCATTATCGAGGACCTCTCGGTCGGCGAGCAGCAGCGCGTCGAAATCCTGAAGGTGCTGTTCCACGGCATCGACCTGCTCATCCTCGACGAGCCGACCGCCGTGCTGACCCCGCAGGAGACCGATCGTCTGCTGTCGCTGATGGGCGACCTCGTCAAGGACGGCAAGACGGTCGTTTTCATCTCGCACAAGCTGGACGAGGTGATGCGCGTCAGCAACCGCATCAGCGTCATGCGCGACGGGCGCGTGGTGCACACCGTCCATGTCGGCGAAACCAATGCGCGCGCGCTCGCCCATATGATGGTCGGTCGCGACGTGCGCATGGAACTTCCCCGCAGCCCCGAGCCACCCGGCCGCACCGTGCTGTCGGTGGAAAACCTCACCTGCCGGGCCGAGACGGGCCTGCCCGCCGTGCGCGGCGTGAGCCTCAACGTGCGCGCCGGCGAGATCGTCGGCATTGCCGGTGTCTCCGGCAACGGCCAGACGGAGCTGTCGCTCGCGCTTTCCGGCCTGCTGCCCGTCGATTCGGGTCGCGTGATGCTGAACGGTAAGGACATTACCGGCCTCGACCCCGCCCGCATCAATGCCAGCAGCTTCTCCCACATTCCTGAGGACCGGCACAAACACGGCATCGTCGTCTCGATGTCGCTCAGCGAAAACACCATCCTCCAGCGCTACGACCAGAAACCCTTCGCCAGCGGCGGCATGCTGAACCGCGGCGTGATCGGCGAGCATACCCGCGACCTGATCAAGCGTTTCCGCGTGAAGAGCCGCGACGAGAACCAGGCGATTGGCTCTCTTTCCGGCGGCAACCAGCAGAAGCTCGTCGTTGCGCGCGAACTGGCCCGCAACCCGGATTTCATCCTGGTCAACCAGCTCGCTCGCGGCATCGACATCGGCGCCATGGAGTTCGTGATGGAGGAGATGCTGAAGCAGCGCGACAACGGCCGCGCCATCCTGCTCATCTCCACCGAACTGGAGGAACTCTTCGCGATCTGCGACCGCATTCTGGTGATGTTCCACGGCGAAATCCTCGGCGAACTGCCACCGGACCGCACCCGCCTCGACGAACTCGGCCTGCTGATGGCCGGCCAGACGGAACAACCGGCGCTTGCGGGCTAGACAGGACAGGGGCGGCAGGATTTGATGGCAGCTGCGTAACAGGAGGCCTCCGTATTCATGAACATCACCCTGCGGCAACTCAGGGCCTTCATCGCGGTGGCCGAACTCGGCCAGTTCAATCTTGCCGCCCGAAACATGCATCTCACCCAGTCGGCGGTCAGCATCCTCATCCGCGACCTGGAATCGGAAATCGGTGTGCGCCTGTTCGACCGGCACACGCGCATGGTCTCGCTGACCCTCGTCGGTCAGGAATTCCTGCCGCAGGCGCGAAAGATCCTGAAGGATCTGGAGCTTGCGGTCGGCGATGTGCGCGACAACGCCTCGCTGAAGCGCGGCCAGGTGACGATCGCCGCGGCCATCGTGCTCGCCGCCACCATCGTACCGCCGATCATCGCGCGCTTCCTGCGCATGTATCCGGAAATCTCCGTGAATATCAGGGATATGCCGGAAGAGCAGATCACCCCGGCGCTGAAGCGCAACGAGGTGGACATCGCCGTCGGCACCCTGTCGGAGGATGACCCGGAAATCACCGCGACGCCGCTCCTGCGCGACAAGCTGATGTTCATGTGCCGGGAGGATCATCGTTTTGCGCGGCGCAAATCCGTGCGCTGGGCGGAGCTGAAGGACGAGACCCTCATCACGCTCGCCGCCGCCAATCCGTTGCGCAGCATCGTCGAGCACAATCTCATCCGCGTGGTGCCGAACTATAGGCCGAAATACGAGGTGCGCTTCTCGACGACCGCCATCAGCATGATCGCCGCCGGCATGGGCGTCGCCGTGCTGCCGGAGAACTCGAGCCAGCTCGCCTCCGCCGTGCGCGTGACCACGGTCGATCTCGTCGATCCGCACGTCATGCGCGACG
This sequence comes from Shinella sp. M27, assembly GCF_049199905.1. Taxonomy (NCBI): domain Bacteria; kingdom Pseudomonadati; phylum Pseudomonadota; class Alphaproteobacteria; order Hyphomicrobiales; family Rhizobiaceae; genus Shinella; species Shinella sp. M27. The sequence continues at coordinate 17,370 of NZ_JBLZPK010000039.1, read as the reverse complement.
TCTCGCTTCTGCAGCGCCGCCATCACAGCCTTTCGCCGGCCGCGGAGCACCTGAAAGCGGTGTTCATTGCCAGTGCTGCCGAGCGCGCGGGTTCTACGGAACGGGAGGCCAGGGAATAGCTTTCTTCCGTGCACAGAAAGCCTGTTGATCCCTCGCAATGCGTCTGGACGGCGCGCCCGTGATCGCGCTTTAACGGAACGTGCGGAATGCGATTTCCGCCCTTCAGCCTGCCGATCGGACGACAATGCCAATTCATGAACTTGCCGCGCTCGGCGCCGCGACCTGCTGGGCCCTGACGGGGCTGATTTCGGCGGGACCTGCCGGCCATCTCGGCGCACCGACTTTCAACCGTGTCCGCCAGATTTTCGTGACAGGACTGCTGACGCTCTACGTTCTCGCCACCGGCGCATGGCGCGAACTGGATGCGACGACGGTCGGTCCGTTGCTGCTGTCGGGCTTCATCGGCATCTTCATCGGCGATACCCTGCTTTTCTCGACGCTCAACCGCGTCGGCCCGCGCCGCTCCGGCATCCTCTTCGCGCTGAATGCCCCCATCGCCGCCCTGCTCGGCTGGCTGGTGCTGGGCGAGGCGCTGTCGGTCTCGGCCGTTGCAGGTATCGCGCTGACGGCGGCGGGCGTCTTCCTCGCCATCATCTTCGGCAAGCGCAAGGCGCAGATGCACGAGTGGGAGACGATCAAGGGGCCGCTGTGGATCGGCGTGCTGCTCGGGCTCGGTGCGGCAACCGGCCAGGCCATCGGCTCGATCATCGCGCGGCCCGTCATGGAAACCGGGCTCGACCCGTTCGTCGCCTCGCTGCTGCGCGTCGGCGTTGCGGCCGCCTGTCTCAGCGTCATGGCGCAGCTGCCGATCGCCTCCGTCAAGCCGAAGGGACCGCTGACGCTGAAGGTCCTGGCCATGACGGCGCTGACCGGCTTTACCGCCCTTGCCATCGGCATGACGCTGCTGCTTTTCGCGCTTTCGGGCGGCAAGGTCGGCATCGTCTCGACGCTCTCGGCAACCTCCCCCGCCATCATCCTTCCCATGCTGTGGCTGCGGACGGGAGAACGGCCGGCGGCTGGCGCCTGGGCGGGGGCCGCTCTCGTCATTCTCGGCATGGGCCTGATCTTTATTCGCTAATGCTTATTCATGCCCCTTGCGAAAAACTGCTGTACCGAATGGTGGATAAAATTTTAAGCGAAATCTAACGGTCGAGGCCTACGACTGGACCAGTTTCTCCAGCTTAGGCAGCCGCCATGCGCAATATCCCCATCATCGGTAAGTTCCTCGTCATCCTCTGCGCTTTCGGCCTCTTCGTCGCCGGCGTGACCGCCTACAGCACCTCGCGCATCTCCTTCATCGATACGTCCTATTCCACGCTTCTGGACGAAGAATCGACCGCGACCCTGATGCTGGCGCGGGCAAGCCGCAGCCTCGTCTCGATCCGGTCCGCCATCGCCGACATCCTGATTGCGCGCACGCCCGAGGCAAAGGAAGCGGCCGTTGCGGACATGAAGCTCAGCGAGGGCTTCTTCTCCAAGCAGATGGATGCGGCCAGTGCCGCCGCGCCCGCAAACGAGCGGATAAAGTCCATCAAGACGGCAGCGCTCGACGCGTTGAACAGCCAGTGCAGCGCGCTGATCGCAGCGGCCAGCGCGGCGCTGGACGACGCTGCGGTGACCAGCACCCAGGGTGATTTCGCCGCGACCTGCAAACCCGCCTTCGCCACCGTGATCAACGATATCACCGATGAGATCGGCAAGATCACCACTGTCGGCGAAGCGCGCCACGAAGCCCTCATCAAGGCCACGCGGACCACCATTCTGACGACGATCCTCGCGGTCGTCATCGGCCTGGCGGTCATCCTCGTCGCCGGCTTCTTCGCCGTGCGTGCCTGGATCGCCCGCCCGTTGAACATCCTTTCCGGCACCATGACGACGCTCGCCAGCGGCGACCTCGATGTGGCGATCGCCGAGACCGAGCGCCGCGACGAAGTGGGCGGCATGGCGCGCGCCGTGCAGGTCTTCAAGGACAACGGCCTGCGCACCCGCGCGCTCGAAGCCTCCTCCGAGGCCCAGCGCACCGCGACCGAAGCCGAGCGTGAACGCAGCGCCGAAGTCGACCGGGTGCGCGCCGCCGCCATGGCCGAGGCGACCGAAGGCCTTGCCGGCGGTCTGAAGCGCATGGCCGACGGCGATCTCGCCTGCGAGCTGACGCAATCCTTCGCCCCGGAATTCGAGACCCTTCGCCAGGATTTCAACGCCGCCGTCGGGCAATTGCGCAGCACGCTGCAATCCGTCTCCGAAACCACCGGCGCCATCGACAGCGGCTCGCGCGAACTGAGCCAGGCCGCCAACGACCTGTCGCGCCGCACCGAACAGCAGGCCGCGGCCCTCGAAGAGACCGCCGCCGCCCTTGACGAGATCACCGCCAACGTCTCCAACTCCTCCAAGCGCGCTGAAGAGGCCCGCGCCAAGGCATCGGAAGCCACCGGTTCGGCCAACCTTTCGACCAAGGTCGTCTCCGATGCCGTCTCGGCCATGCAGCGCATCGAGGAATCCTCGCGCCAGATCTCCAACATCATCGGCGTCATCGACGAGATCGCCTTCCAGACCAACCTTCTGGCCCTGAATGCCGGTGTCGAAGCCGCGCGTGCCGGTGAAGCCGGTAAGGGCTTTGCGGTCGTCGCGCAGGAAGTGCGCGAACTCGCCCAGCGCTCGGCACAGGCGGCAAAGGAGATCAAGGAACTGATCCGTCATTCCGCCATGGAAGTGCAAGGCGGCGTTCGTCTGGTCACGGAAACCGGCGAGGCGCTGAAGATCATCGGCCAGCATGTCAACGACATCAACGGCCAGCTGAACGCCATCGCGACATCCGCCCGTGAACAATCCCTCGGCCTTGTCGAGGTCAATGCCGCCGTCAACCAGATGGACCAGACGACGCAGCAGAATGCCGCCATGGTGGAGCAGTCGACCGCGGCCAGCGCGTCGCTCGCCACCGAAGCCGAGCGGCTGCGCCAGCTAGTCGGCCAGTTCCAGGTCGGCGGAACGTCGAGCCGTGCTGTGGCGCCGGCAAAGGCACCCGTCGCGGCCGCCAGCACCGTCTCGCGGCCCATCGCCTCGCCGGCCCGCCGCATGGTCGGCAAGATCGCCAGCGCCTTCGGCGGCGGCGGTGCCGCCGTGCCCGCGGTGGAAGCAGGCTGGGACGAATTCTAAGGGAAATAGCCGTCTCGCCGGGGCTTGTTGCCTCGGCGGGATGCACCGTTCCTACAGCCAGCCGTTCTTGCGGAACCGCCAGTAGAGGAAGCTGCAGGTCGCCACGATGGCGGTGAGCACCATCGGATAGCCGTATTCCATCCTGAGTTCCGGCATATCGGAAAAGTTCATGCCGTAGATGCCGGCGAGCGCCGTCGGCACGGCAAGGATCGCCGCCCAGGAGGCCAGCTTCTTGGAAATCGCCGTTTCCTGGCTCTGCCCGACCAGCAGGCTCGCCTCGAAGGCGAAGGCCAGCACTTCGCGCAGGCTGTCGATTTTTTCCTGCACCGTGCGGATATGGTCGGTAACATCGCGAAACAGCGGATGCATGGCTGCCTGAATTTGCGGCAGATCGGAACTCGTCAGCCGCCGGCAGACCTCCACCAGCGGCAGCGCGGCGTTGCGCAGGCGCAGCAGATCGCGCCGCATCATGTAGAGCCGCTCGATTTCCGGTCCGGTCATCGGCTTGAGCAGCACCTTGTCCTCGATCTCCTCGACCTCGTATTCGAGCTGCTCCAGCACCGGCATGTAGTTGTCGACGATGAAATCGAGGATGGCGTAGAGCACGAAATCCTCGCCTTTCGCCAGCGAATGCGGACAGGTCTCCCAATGCTGGCGGACGGTGGCATAGGAGGTCGAAGGGCCGTGCCGCACGCTGACGATATAGCCCTTGCCGACGAAGAGATGCGTTTCGCCGAACGTGACGCGACGGTCTATCAGCTGCGCGGTGCGTGCCACGATGAACAGCGCATCGCCATATTGCTCGAGCTTGGGGCGCTGATGCGGATGCTCGGCATCTTCGATGGCAAGATCATGCAGGTGGAACTGCGCCTGCACGCGCAAAAGAAGGTCGCGGCTCGGCTCCAGAAGCCCGATCCAGACGACATGGCCTTCCTTTCCCGCCCAGGCGCCGGCCTCCTCGATGGGGATATCGGCAATGCGCCGCCCGGCCATGTAGACGCTGGAAGCAACGATGCCCTCTTCCGCAGAGACGCGCGCGAATGTACGCACATGATCCATCATCCCCTCCGTCCGGCCGATCGTCCTGATGTGATGGACGTCGCCGACCGCTAATTTAGCGTAGATTCGCAAATGCTTCGAGGAAAAGCTTGCTCTTTGCCAAGCGAGAAACGGCTCTGCCTCCTACCTTGCACCCCGCCGCCTAATTTTTAGGCACGCCGCCTCTTCCTTGCGCGACGCCGCGGCGCGCCAGGTGCACGAGGTCGCGATAATGCAAAAAATTCCGCGGATTTCGATGCCGATTTCAATCTGGCACGGCGCATGCATTCGACAGATCAGTGACTGCCGACAGGATGTCCGGTGGTCTTGGAACCAAGCGTCACGTGAGAGAACGAAATGACCAAGTTTAAGCTCGAATACATCTGGCTCGACGGCTGCAAGCCCACCCCGAACCTGCGCGGCAAGACCCTCATCAAGGAATTCGATGCTTTCCCGACGCTCGACCAGCTCCCGAACTGGGGCTTCGACGGCTCCTCGACCCAGCAGGCCGAAGGCTCCAGCTCCGACTGCGTACTGAAGCCGGTCGCTTCCTATCCGGACCCGGAGCGCAAGAACGGCGTTCTCGTGCTCTGCGAAGTCATGATGCCCGACGCCAAGACGCCGCATCCGTCCAACACCCGCGCCGAAATCCTCGACGACGAGGGCGCCTGGTTCGGCTTCGAGCAGGAATATTTCTTCTACCAGAACGGCCGCCCGCTCGGCTTCCCGGATGCCGGCTTCCCGGCCCCGCAGGGCCCGTATTATTGCGGCGTCGGCTTCAGCAATGTCGGTGGCGTCGCCCGCAAGATCGTCGAAGAGCATCTCGACATCTGCCTGGCTGCCGGCATCAACCATGAAGGCATCAATGCCGAAGTCGCCAAGGGCCAGTGGGAATTCCAGGTGTTCGGCAAGGGCTCGCGCAAGGCCGCCGACGAAATCTGGCTCGCCCGCTACCTGCTGCAGCGCCTGACGGAAAAGTACGGGATCGACGTCGAATACCACTGCAAGCCGCTCGGCGACACCGACTGGAACGGCTCGGGCATGCATGCCAACTTCTCGACCGAATATATGCGTGAAGTCGGCGGCAAGGCCTATTTCGAAGACCTGATGGATGCGTTCGCCGAAGCCCGCGCCGACCACATCGCCGTCTATGGCCCCGACAACCACATGCGCCTGACCGGCAAGCACGAGACCGCCTCGATCCACCAGTTCAGCTACGGCGTGGCTGACCGCGGTGCCTCGATCCGCGTCCCGCACAGCTTCGTCAACAACGACTACAAGGGCTACCTGGAAGACCGCCGCCCGAACTCGCAGGGCGACCCCTACCAGATCGCTTCGCAGATCCTGAAGACGATCGCCACGGTCCCGACCGACGTCGAAAACCGTCAGGCCGCCTGATATTTCTCACGGCAAGCCGACAACGAACGCCCCGCCTCTTGCGGGGCGTTTTTCGTTTCTTGCGGGGGATACGAAAAACACCTCTTGAAAGCGGGCGCAGGAGGGGTGAGTAAAGCCGATAGCATTCCTATATGGAGGCGTGCCAATTCCGGCAGATCGATTTCCTCCCGTGAAACAAGGTTGAATTTCATGACCGAAAAATCACCCAGCGACAATTTCCCCGCCGGCTACCAGCCGCCCAAGGTCTGGGAATGGGAACAGGGCAATGGCGGCGCCTTCGCCAATATCAACCGCCCGACCGCCGGCCCGACTCAGGACAAGGACCTGCCGGTCGGCAAACATCCGCTGCAACTCTATTCGCTGGCCACGCCGAACGGCGTGAAGGTCGGCATCATGCTGGAGGAGCTTCTCGCCGCCGGCCACACGGACGCGGAATATGACGCCTGGCCGATCCGCATCGGCAATGGCGACCAGTTCGGCTCCGGCTTCGTCGATGTCAATCCGAACTCCAAGATCCCGGCGCTGATGGATCATGCGCCGAAGGGCGGCGGCGCGCCGGTGCGCGTCTTCGAATCCGCCTCGATCCTGCTTTATCTTGCGGAAAAGTACGGCGCCTTCCTGCCGAGCGAACTGCGCGCCCGTACGGAAACCTTCAATTGGCTGTTCTGGCAGATGGGCTCCGCACCCTTCCTCGGCGGCGGCTTCGGCCATTTCTATGCCTATGCGCCGATCCACATCAAATACGCCATCGACCGCTATGCCATGGAAGTGAAGCGCCAGCTCGACGTGCTCGACCGCCATCTCGCCGATAATCAATATGTGGCCGGCACCGACTACACGATCGCCGACATGGCGATCTGGCCGTGGTATGGTGCCCTCGCACTCGGGCAGGCTTACGGCGATGCCGGCACCTTCCTCGATGTGCAGAGCTACAAGAACGTCCAGCGCTGGACGGCCGAGATCGCCGCACGCCCCGCCGTCAAGCGCGGCCGCATGGTCAACAAGCTGACCGGCGATCCGTCCGAACAGCTGCATGAACGCCACGACGCCTCCGACTTCGACACGAAGACGCAGGATAAGATCGGCCAGAACGGGACCTGAGGACTATGGGAAAAGCGACCCTGCCCGACATGATCAAACACCGCGGCTTTCCCTCGGGCATGCCGGGCACCGGTGTCCAGTTCACAATCCGCCGCGCCAATCCGCGCGGGGTGACGCCCGTCAAGGCGCTGCCCCGCAAGGCACGCGCGGGAACGGCCGAATACCGTATCGACGCCGCCTTCATGCATGCGCTCTGGCATCATTTCGGCGCCGAACCCTTCGAGCGCGGCAATCTCGATGCCGCACGCCTCAGCCTGCTCTTCGGGCGAGAAGTCGTGGCGGCCGACAACGACTTCGATCCGCTGTCCTACGAGGCGATGCTCCAGATCAACGAGCGCGTCGCCCGCCAGAGCTTTCCGGAATCCTTCGAGAACTTTTTCGAGATTTGACGGCGCGCTACTTCAGCGCAAGAACCACCGACCCGGCAACCGGGTCGGTCACGCCGAGCCCGCCGCCCAAGTCCTCCAAGGTCGCGCGAAAACTGTCGAGCGTGGCAATCATCTGCGGCCGGCACCCCGCCAGCGCATCCATGCTGTCCCACTCGGCGACGATGCAATAGCGCCCCTCGCCCGACTGGATCATATTGGCATGGAGCAAGCCCGGCCAGTCGGCGACGACATTGCGATGGGCATCGAGAAAGGCCGCCTCCATGCCCGGCTTGACTTTGAAACGCACGACATTGAATGCGGTCATGGCAGCCTCCGGTACGGATGAAACCTTGTTGTCCCCAAGCCGCCAGATTACCATGCCACAAGAATGAGAGAAAGCTAAAATGCCCGCCGCCGGAGCACGAGATAGACGGCGCCCGCGCTCATGATCGCCAGGGCATACCAGGTCAGCGCATAGACCAGATGGCTGTTGCGGAAGGTCACGACCGTCAGCCCACCGATGGGAAGACCGCCCATGTTGGGCGTCGCATCCGCATCGATGAAATAGGGCTCGACGTTCGTCAGTCCCTTCGCCGCTGCGATGGCCGCCACATCCCGGGAGAACCAGCGATCATTTGCCGGGTCGTTCGCGCGCAGGAAGGCGCCGCCGGGTTCGCTCAGGCGCAAGAGCCCCGTCACGGAGACCGGCCCGGCGGCCAGTTCACTGGCGAGACGCGCCTCGGGAGACCGCTTGTCCGTGGGAACGAAGCCGCGGTTGACGAGAACGGTCGATCCGTCGGCCTGCCTTAGTGGCGTCACCACCCAGAAGCCCGTTCCGCGTTCCGTCACGGCCTGCACCAGCACCGATTGTGCATGATCGAAGAGGCCGGTCGCGGTGACGCGGCGGTATTCGTCCTCCGCCGGATCGATCGTACCCGAAGGCGCCGGCACCGGATCGGCATGGATGCGTGTCTCCACGCGGGAAATGAGGTCGAGCTTCCAGAACAGGCGCTGCACCTGCCAGCTGCCAAGCGCGACGAAGATCACAACAAGGCAGAGCAGGAAGACCGTCAGGGCCAACCGGGTGCGGGAGGACAGCTTGCCCTCCCGGTCCGACACTTGATCCGCGCTCATCGCCACGTCACGGCATGTTCTTCATCATCTCGTGGGTCATCGGCATCATGTTGGCATTGAGATGATGCATGACCCAGAGCGAGCCGGCGAGCGCGATGCCGACGATGATGAGCGTGAAGATCAGCGCCATCATGGTCCAGCCGCCCTCCGAGCGGGTATTCATGTGCAGGAAATAGACCATGTGCACGACGATCTGTACGACGCCGATGCCCATGACGAGGACCGCGGTGAAGAGCTTGCTGTCGAGCACGTCGCCCATGACCAGCCAGAACGGGATGGCCGTCAGGATGATCGAGAGCACGAAGCCGATCATGTAGCCCTTGAACGAGCCATGGCTCGCGCCGTCATGGTGATCGTGATGGGCGTGGTCGTGAGTGGGGTTCGCGCTCATCCGAGGACTCCGAGCAGATAGACGAAGGAGAAGACGCCGATCCAGATGACGTCGAGGAAGTGCCAGAACATCGACAGGCACATCAGACGGCGGCGGTTTTCAGGCGTCAGGCCGCGCTTCTTGACCTGCACCATCAGCGTGATCAGCCAGATCGTGCCGAAGGTAACGTGCAGGCCGTGCGTGCCGACCAGCGTGAAGAAGGACGACAGGAAGGCCGAACGGGTCGGGCCGGCGCCTTCGAGGATCAGGTGGTAGAACTCGTAGAGTTCCAGCCCAAGGAAGGCCGCGCCGAACACGCCGGTGATGCCAAGCCAGACCAGCGTCTCCATCTTGGCGTTGCGCTCCATCTGGAGCATCGCGAAGCCATAGGTGATGGAGGACAGAAGCAGCATCGCCGTGTTGATGGCGACGAGGTTGAGGTCGAAGAGATCGGCCGGTGACGGACCTGCGGCATAGTTGCGGCCGAGCACGCCATGCGTTGCGAAGAGCACGGCGAAGATCAGGCAGTCGCTCATCAGGTAGAGCCAGAAACCCAGCATGGTGCTGTTTTCCGGGTGGTGCTCTTCCTTGAGGTAGAAGACCGGCTTTTCGTCAGGATTGTGGACTTGGGTCGCGCTCATGGGCTCAGGTCCGTTCTGCAAGCAGCGTCGTGCGCGCATCTTCCGTCGCCGTCACGGTCTCGGCGGGGATGAAGAAGTCACGATCGTAGTTGAAGGTATGGGCGATCGATACCGCTATGATGGCGATGAAGGAAACGGCCGCGAGCCACCAGATGTACCAGATCAGCGCGAAGGCGAGCACGATGCTGATGCCGGCGAGGATGACGCCCGTGCCGGTGTTCTTCGGCATGTGGATCGGCCGGAAGCCGTCGGTCGGACGCTCGTAGCCGCGGTTCTTCATGTCGTACCAGCCGTCATGGTCATGCACGACGGGCGTGAAGGCGAAATTGTAGTCCGGCGGCGGCGAGGAGGTCGACCATTCCAATGTGCGGCCGTTCCAGGGGTCGCCGCTGTCGCAGCGCAGTTCGTCGCGCTTCCGATAGCTGACGACGAGCTGGATGACGAAGGAGGCGATGCCGATGGCGATCAGGCCCGCACCGAAGGCTGCGATGATGAACCAGATTTGCAGGGACGGGTCCTCGAACTGGCTAACGCGACGGGTCACGCCCATCAGGCCGAGCACATAGAGCGGCATGAAGGCGAAGAAGAAGCCGATCTGCCAGAACCAGAAGCTCATCTTGCCCCAGAAGGGATCGAGCTTGTAGCCGAAGGCCTTCGGGAACCAGTAGACGACGCCCGCCATCAGGCCGAACAGCACACCGCCGATGATGACGTTGTGGAAGTGGGCGATGAGGAACAGCGAATTGTGCAGCACGAAATCGGCCGGCGGGATCGCGAGCATCACGCCCGTCATGCCGCCGATGACGAAAGTCACCATGAAGCCGATCGTCCAGAGCATCGGCACCTCGTAGCGGATGCGGCCGCGATACATGGTGAAGAGCCAGTTGAACATCTTCGCCCCCGTCGGGATCGAGATGATCATCGTGGTTATGCCGAAGAAGGCGTTGACAGAGGCGCCCGAGCCCATCGTGAAGAAGTGGTGCAGCCACACCAGATAGGAGAGGATCATGATCACGCAGGTCGCATAGACCATCGAGGCATAGCCGAAGAGGCGCTTGCCGCAGAAGGTGGCGACGACCTCGGAGAAGATGCCGAAGGCCGGCAGGACGAGGATATAGACTTCCGGATGGCCCCAGATCCAGATGAGGTTGATATACATCATCGGGTTGCCACCAAGGTCATTGGTGAAGAAGTTTGTGCCGACATAACGGTCGAGCGACAGCAGCGCCAGCGTGGCCGTCAGGATCGGGAAGGTCGCGACGATCAGGATGTTCGTGCAGAGCGAGGTCCAGGTGAAGATCGGCATCTTCATGAAGGTCATGCCCGGCGCACGCATCTTCACGATGGTCGCGATCAGGTTGATGCCCGACAAGGTCGTGCCGACACCGGCGACCTGAAGGCCCCAGATATAATAATCGACGCCGACGCCGGGACTGTAGTCCGCGCCCGAGAGCGGCGGATAGGCCAGCCAGCCGGTGCGCGCGAATTCGCCGACGAACAGCGACATCATGATGATGATCGCGCCGGCCGTCGTCATCCAGAAGGAGAAGTTGTTGAGGAAGGGGAAGGAGACATCGCGCGCGCCGATCTGCAACGGCACGACATAGTTCATGAAGCCGGTGACGAAGGGCATCGCCACGAAGAAGATCATGATCACGCCATGGGCGGTGAAGATCTGGTCGTAGTGATGCGGATTGAGGTAGCCCTCGTTGCCATTGAAGGCGATCGCCTGCTGGATGCGCATCATGATCGCATCTGCAAAGCCGCGCAGCAGCATGATGATGGCGAGAATGATGTACATGATGCCGATCTTCTTGTGATCGACGCTCGTGAACCATTCGTTCCAGAGGTAGCCCCAGAGCTTGAACTTCGTGATGAGCGCCAGAACGGCAAGACCGCCGATGGCCACGGCCGCGAAGGTCACGACGAGGATGGGCTCGTGATAGGGGATCGCTTCAAGGGAAAGCCGACCGAAGAGGAATTTCGTGAGGCTGATGTCACCGAACATGGGATCGTCCAATAGCTTATCGAGTGCGCATCCGCGTCAAGCGCGGGTGCCATGAAATCTAGTGCGACTGGTGCGCGTCGTGGTTCATCGTGGCCGGCTCCTCCTGCCGCTCGTCGATGCCTTCGGCGGGCTCTTCGCTGCGCGCGGCATTGCCGGTTTCCGGGAAGGTGGCGGCAGGCGCCTCTTCCGCGGTGTGCCGGTTGTCGTGCTCCAGCTTGGCCTTGTTCTCGTGGCTCTCCTTGCCGGCACCGCCCATCATGTCGATATGCATCATGTCCTTCATGCACATCTGGCCCTCGCGGGCGCACATGTTGAGCACGGCTTCGTAAAGCCCGTTCTCGACGGTCGCGTAGTAGCGCACCGGCTCCTTGGTGCTCGGTTTTTCAAGCTTCAGATAGGCATCGCGGTTGAGCGCGGTACCGTTCTGCTTCACGCGGGCGACCCAGGCATCGAAACCGGCCTGATCCACGCCGTGGAACTTGAAGCGCATATGCGAAAAACCGTCGCCGCTGTAGTTGGACGACAGGCCCTCATACTCGCCGGCCTTGTTGATGACGGCGTGCAGCTTCGTCTCCATGCCGGGCATGGTGTAGATCATGCCGGCAAGGGCGGGAACGTAGAAGGCATTCATCACCGAGGAGGCGGTGAGCTTGAAATTGATCGGCACGTCGACGGGCGCCGCCATCTCGTTGACGGTGGCAATGCCGTAGTCCGGATAGAAGAACAGCCACTTCCAGTCGAGCGCCACGACCTCCACGGTGATCGGTTTCACCGCTTCGGTAACGGGCCGGGCCGCATCGATCCGGTCGAGCGGGCGATAGGGATCGAGCTTGTGCGTGCTCACCCAGGTGATGGCGCCGAGCGCGATGATGATGGCGAGTGGCGCCGACCAGATGATCACTTCGAGGCCGGTCGAATGGTGCCATTCGGGATCATACTTTGCCGCCGTGTTCGACTGGCGGTAGCGCCAGGCGAAGAACAACGTCAGGAAAAGCACGGGCACGATGATGACAAGCATCAGGATCGTCGAGATGACGATGAGGTCTCTCTGCTGCGCCGCAATATCGCCCGAGGGCGACATGACGACCAAATTGCACCCCGAAAGGGTGGCCATCATCAGGGCAAAAACGGTGAATCTTCGGGCTAAACTGAATTGCTTCGGCATTTCGGCCTCAACTTGCGTTCTGTCTAGTCGGCAATAGTCGTGTATGGCCACGGTTGGAAATGAGGTCCATCGTCGCAGCGCAGCATTCTGTCGCAGGAGGTTAGTCAATCAGGGACTATCTGTCGATGCGCGTTTGTACTAGCGCATTAGAAATGCCCGTTATCAATTCCGGCACCTGAAGGACAATGTGCTCCGGTTCGCGATCTGTCCTTGATATCGGACGCCGATTGATCAACATTCTAACCACATGACGCAAATCCGCGCGGAGGAGTTCATGAGTTCGGCCACCCAACATCCCACATCATCCGGCCTGGAACGGGATGCGCGTCGCATGCATCACGACGACAAGCCATTGTCGCCGGGCAGTGTCGCCATCGGCGTGGTCATCGGCCGCACTTCCGAATTCTTCGATTTCTTCGTCTACGGCCTCGGCTCCATCCTGGTCTTCCCGAAGCTGATCTTCCCCTTTGCGTCGAGCGCGGTCGCGGCGACCCTGATGTCGTTTGCGCTGTTCCCGCTGGCTTTCCTTGCGCGTCCGGTCGGCTCCTTCGTCTTCATGTGGATCGACCGGAACTACGGGCGCGGCACCAAGCTGACCGCAGCGCTCTTCATCCTCGGCGGCTCCACCGCCTCGATCGCCTTCCTGCCCGGCTATGACACGATCGGCTACTGGGCCGTTGCGCTGCTCGCACTCTTCCGGCTCGGACAGGGCTTTGCGCTTGGCGGCGCCTGGGACGGGCTGGCCTCGCTGCTCAATCTCAGTGCACCGGAGAACCGCCGCGGCTGGTATGCAATGATCCCGCAGCTCGGCGCGCCCTTCGGCTTTGCGCTGGCCAGCATCCTCTTCGCCTATTTCGTCACGAACCTTTCCGAGGCGGATTTCCTCGCCTGGGGCTGGCGCTATCCGTTCTTCGTTGCCTTCGCGATCAACGTCGTGGCGCTCTTCGCACGCCTTCGCATCGTCGCCAGCAAGGAATTCGGCGCGGCCATGGAAGCGCAGGAGCTTCAGGCCCGGCCGATTTTCGAAATGCTGAGCAAACATGCGATGGACGTCGTGCTCGGCGCTTTCGTGCCGCTCGCCAGCTTCGCCATGTTCCACCTCGTCACGATCTTCCCGCTGTCCTGGGTCACGCTGACGGGCGGCCAGTCGGCCGCGCAGTTCCTCTGGGTGCAGGTGGCGGGTGCGGCGGTCGGCGCGGTCGGCATCGTCCTGTCGGGCGTCATGGCGGACCGGATCGGCCGGCGCAACCAGTTGATGGTCGGCGCGATCCTGATTGCGATCTTCTCCTTCTCCGCGCCCTTCCTGCTCGATGCCGGCGGCAAGGGGCAGGATGCCTATATCCTGATCGGCTTCTTCATCCTCGGCCTGACCTTCGGCCAGTCCTCGGGCGCCGTCTCCTCGCGCTTCACGCAGCAATACCGCTATACGGGAGCGGCCCTGACCTCCGACCTCGCCTGGCTGCTCGGCGCCGGCTTTGCGCCGCTGGTGGCGCTCGGCCTTGCCACCACCTTCGGCATCGTCTTCATCGGCGGCTATCTGATATCGGGCGCCATCTGCACGATCGCGGCGCTGACGCTGACCCGCGCCATCGCCCGGTAAGGGGCGCGGATCGTCAATCCAGCGGCGGGCTATGAAGCCCGCCCTCGCCTAGCCTCCAGACCCGGTGCTTTCGATCAAGACCGGAAAGGCGCGGCCCGAATTCGTTTGGTCGAGCCCCGACCCTTGCTCCGTGCTATCAACGGCTCACCGATTCTCAGTTTGTATCGTCATGAGCCCCAAAACCCGCGGTTACCTTTTCGCCTTCCTGGCTATCTGCATTTTTGCCGGCCAGGACGCGATCACCAAATATCTTGGCGATCGTTATCCCGCGCTGTTCATCACGATGATCCGGTTCTGGGCCTTCGCGCTGTTTGTCAGCGGCTTTGCCGCGTCGTCGCCGGGCGGTCTGCGCCGGGCGATCCGGACGCGCCGCCCGTGGCTGCAGATATCTCGGGGCCTCCTGCTCGTCGCCGAAATCGTCCTCATCGTCTTTGCCTATGTGCATGCCGGCCTTGCCATGAGCCAGTCGATCTTCCAGGCGACGCCGCTCATCATCACGATCCTGTCGATCCCGCTGCTGGGCGAGGCGGTCGGCTGGCGGCGCGGCACCGCCGTGCTGGTCGGCCTCATCGGCGTGCTCGTGATCATCAATCCCGTCAACGTGCATTTCGACCGGTCGCTGCTCCTGCCGCTCGGGGCCTCCGTGCTCTTCGCGCTCTACAGCATCGCCACACGCGCCGTCAGCCGCGAGGATTCGGCCGTCACCAGCCTGTTCTATGCCGGCACCGCAGGCGCCGTCGCGATCTCGCTGATCGGCCCGTTCTACTGGACAGAGGTCATTGCCTCCGACTGGTTCGCGCTCGCCGCGCTCTGCATCTGCGGCACCCTCAGCCACTATTTCCTGATCCGCGCCTACGGCCTCCTGCCCGCGGCGGAAATCCAGCCGGTCACCTATTTCCAGCTCGTTCTCAACGTCATCCTCGCCGTTACCCTGTTTAACGAGATCATCACCCTTAATATGGTGATCGGCGCCGCCATCGTCGTCGGCGCCGGCCTCTTCACCATCTGGCGCGAACACCAGCTGGCGAGACGCGCGTCGGCCGGGACGCCCTCTACCTGAAGGCCAATCCGAACCACATCGCCGCTGCCTTCGACGTCACAGCGTTTTCCTCGACAGCGGCATCATTCGAGACACCGTCGTAACGCGCGGTGCATCGATGCGCTCTCCCCTTCTCTCCACTGTGATATTTCACCGTGTTGACAATATAGAAAATAGCTTTATCACTTAGCTATCTTGTAAAGCTTTACTAGGAAGGACGGGCGATGGAGGAGCGGCAGTTCCGCAATGCGCTTGCCGAATATGCGACCGGCGTGACCATCGTCACGGCGCGCACGAAGAGCGGCGAGAAGATCGGCATGACGATGACCTCGTTCAACACGGTCTCGCTCGATCCGCCGCTGGTTCTGTTTTCCGTCGGCCTCAAGGCGCTGAGCCTGCAGGCGCTGCGCGAGGCGGATGCCTATGTGGTCAACATCCTCGCCCGCACGCAGGAAAACCTCTCCAACCAGTTCGCCCGCGCGTCGAGCGACAAATGGGCCGGCGTGCATCACACCGACGGCCACAAGGGCGCACCGCGGCTGACCAACGCCATCGCCCAGTTCGAATGCGAGCCCCACGCCTGCCACGACGGCGGCGACCACCTGATCTTCCTCGGCCGCGTGGTGAATTTCCGCACGTCCGATACGGCGGCCGAGCCGCTGCTGTTCTTCCGCGGCCGCTACCACAGCGTCGCCGGCCCGCGCATCGACGTCGATGCCTGGCCCCTGCCCCTGCACTACTGAACCCCTCTGGAGGATGGACATTATGAGCAAGCCCGAAATCAAATCCGGCAAGGAGCATCTTGCCAGCCTGCGCGACGGCCGCGAGATCTTCATCAACGGTGCGCGCGTCGACGACGTGACGTCGCACCATGCCTTCCGCAATGTCGCTCGCTCGGTCGAGACGATGTTCGACTTCGCCAAGGCCCCCGAAAACACCGACCTGATGACCTATCTCACTCCGGAAGGCGGCCGCGCCAACCGCATCTGGGAACTGCCGGGCAGCTATCAGGATCTCGTCAAGCGCCGCGCCGGGCTCGAAGCCTGGACGGGCCTGCATGGCGGCTTCCTCGGCCGCGCGCCTGACCACGTCGCCTCCTGCCTTGCCGGCATGTATATGGGCCGCAACGTCTTCGAGGACTACAATCCGAAATTCGCCCGCAACCTCGCCGACTATTACAAATATGCCCGCGACAACGACCTTTACCTGACCTATGTCATCATCAACCCGCAGGCCGACCGCTCCAAGAATGCCGCCGAACAGGCGGACCCGTTTCTGACGGCCAGCGTGGTCGACCGCGACGCCGAGGGCATCACGATCCGCGGTGCAAAAATGCTGGCGACCGGCGGTGTCGTCGCCAATGAAGTCTTCGTCACCTGCATCCAGCCGCTGAAGGCCGGTGAAGAGAACTACGCCGTCTCCTTCGCCATTCCGATGAATGCCAAGGGCCTGAAGATCCTGTCGCGCAAGTCCTATGAGGCGGCCTCGCCTTCGGTCTTCGACAACCCGCTGGCCAGCCGCTTCGACGAGAACGACGCCGTGCTCTATTTCGACGACGTGAAGGTTCCGTGGGACCGCGTCTTCGTCGATGGCGACGTCGCCATGTGCGCCAAGCAGTTCCATGCGACGCCGGCGCATGTCTATCAGAACTACCAGGCGATGATCCGCTTGTCGGTGAAACTGCGCTTCCTCGTCGGCATCGCCAAGCGCACCACCGATGTCAACGGCATCTCGCAGTTCCCGCAGGTGCGTGAAATGCTCGGCCAGCTCGCGGCGGAAGCCGGCATGGTGGACGCGCTGGTCGCGGCCATGGAAGCAAAGGGCAAGCAGGTCGGATCGTATTTCGTGCCGGATGCCGGCACGCTCTACAGCGCGCAGGTGCTGACGCAGCAGCTCTATCCCAAGATCCTCAACACGCTTCGCGAGCTTGCCGGTGGCGGCATGATCATGCTGCCCTCCTCGGTCGAGGATTTCGGCAATCCGGAACTGGCGCGCCTCATCGACAAGACGCAGCAGTCGCCCGCCGCCTCCTCGCGTGACCGCGTGAAATTCTACAAGCTCGCTTGGGATGCCGTCGGTTCGGAATTCGGCTCGCGCCATCATCAGTACGAGATGTTCTATGCGGGTGCGACCTTCGTGACAAAGAACCACGCCTTCCGCACCTATGACTGGTCGGCCGCCGACAGCCTGCTGCAGAAAATGCTCGATTCCTATTCGCTCGATGACAGCCTGAAAGCCGCCGACGCCGCCTAAGCCAGAAGAAGTGCGCTTTCGCGGATGCAGTGGATCCTCGGG
>NZ_JBLZPK010000038.1:37647-62349 GCF_049199905.1 Shinella sp. M27 | reverse complement strand
TCCAAGGTCCTGCTCGCCGACGATGCAAGCCTCGGCAACAACCTCGCCGAACCGCTGGCAGCGCTCATCGTGTCGCTTGCCGGCTCCTATGACGCCATCGTCTCGGCTGCGACCTCGGTCGGCAAGAACGTGCTGCCGCGCGTTGCCGCTCTTCTCGATGTCGCCCAGGTCTCGGAAATCGTCGAGGTCGTCTCTGCCGACACGTTCAAGCGTCCGATCTATGCCGGCAATGCGATCCAGACGGTGCAGTCCACCGATGCGAAGAAGGTGATCACCGTTCGCACGGCGTCCTTTGCCGCAGCTCCGGAAGGCGGCAGCGCCCAAATCGAAACCATCCCGGCCGCCGCGAACCCGGGCCTCTCGACCCACGTCAAGGACGCGCTGTCGTCCTCCGACCGTCCGGAGCTGACGTCTGCCAAGATCATCATCTCGGGTGGCCGTGCGCTCGGCTCGTCGGAGAAGTTCCAGGAAGTCATCCTTCCGGTTGCCGACAAGCTCGGTGCCGCCGTCGGCGCAAGCCGTGCGGCCGTCGATGCGGGCTATGCGCCGAACGACTGGCAGGTCGGGCAGACGGGCAAGGTCGTCGCGCCGCAGCTCTACATCGCCTGCGGCATCTCCGGCGCCATCCAGCATCTCGCCGGCATGAAGGACTCGAAGGTCATCGTGGCGATCAACAAGGACGAGGAGGCGCCGATCTTCCAGGTTGCCGACTACGGCCTCGTCGCAGACCTCTTCGAAGCCCTGCCGGAATTGCAGAAGGCGCTCTGAGCCTCACCTAAGGTCGAGGCTTTTGCGACGATGATTTCACTGGAAAAAGTCGTCGCGTGCCTTTATCACTTCACCGGGCCGGCTTGACCGGCCCGGTGTTTTTTTGCCTGCGCTGCGGGCGCTAATGACGGGGCGATGAGCGCTATGATCAAGAACGTCGGTATTGTGGGTGCAGGCCAGATGGGGTGCGGGATCGCGCATGTCGCGGCCGTTGCCGGCTACAAGGTCCATATCTACGATCTGTCGCCCGAGCGCATCGAAACCGGTCTTGCCACGATCAACGGCAATTTCGCGCGCCAGGTCTCCTCCGGTAAGATGACGGAGGACGAGCGCAAGAAGGCGATGGCGCTGATCAAGGGCTCCTCCGATATCAACGATCTCTCGGATGCCGACCTCGTCATCGAGGCCGCCACGGAAGACGAGACCGTCAAGCGCAAGATCTATGCGCAGGTCTGTTCCGTGCTGAAGCCGGAGGCGATCCTCGCCACCAACACGTCGTCGCTCTCCATCACGCGCCTCGCCTCCGCCACCGACCGGCCGGAGCGCTTCATGGGCATCCATTTCATGAACCCGGTTCCGGTCATGAAGCTGGTCGAGCTCGTTCGCGGTATCGCGACCGAGGAAAAGACTTTCGCGGCCGCCAAGGAATTCGTCACGGCGCTCGACAAGACGATCACCGTCGCCGAGGATTTCCCGGCCTTTATCGTCAACCGCATCCTGCTGCCGATGATCAACGAGGCGATCTATACGCTCTATGAAGGCGTCGGCTCGGTCGAGGCCATCGACACCGCGATGAAGCTCGGCGCCAACCACCCGATGGGCCCGTTGCAGCTCGCCGATTTCATCGGCCTCGACACTTGCCTTTCCATCATGCAGGTGCTGCATGACGGCCTTGCCGACTCGAAGTATCGCCCGTGCCCGCTCTTGGTAAAATATGTCGAGGCCGGCTGGCTCGGCCGCAAGTCCGGCCGCGGCTTCTACGACTACCGCGGCGAGGTCCCGGTTCCGACCCGCTAACTCTACGCGATTCCTCGTCTAAAGCCTTTCGCGGAAAAATGTTTCGCCTGTCGCCGGTGTGGTGACAGGTCATGCCTCGGATGGTGTTGATCCCGCCGCTATTGTCGGCGCAAATTCAATTTCATTCGGGGATTTCAGATGAAACGTTTGCTCCTTCTCGGCGTGGCCCTTTTCGGCCTCGCTGCTCCCGCCGCGCATGCCGCCGACAAGCTTTTGAACGCTTCCTACGACGTGGCGCGCGAGCTGTTTGCTGCCGAGAACGAAGCCTTCGTGAAGGCGCATCCCGGCGTCACCATCGACCAGTCGCATGGCGGCACCTCCAAGCAGGCGCGCGCCATCGTCGAAGGCCTGGAAGCTGACGTCGTGACCTTCAATCAGGTCACCGACATCGATTTCCTCGTGAAGAACGGTTTCGTTGCCGAGGGCTGGCAGCAGAAGTTCCCGAACAATGCCTCACCGTTCTACTCCTTCCCGTCCTTCCTCGTTCGCGCCGGCAATCCGAAGAACATCAAGGACTGGTCGGACCTTGCGCGTGACGACGTGAAGGTGATCTTCCCGAACCCGAAGACCTCGGGCAATGCGCGCTACACCTATCTCGCCGCCACGGCTTACGCCAAGGAAGCCTTCAAGGATGATCCGGCCAAGGTCGAGGCCTTCATCACCAAGATCTTCGACAACGTGCCGGTCTTCGACACGGGCGGCCGTGCGGCGACGACGACCTTCGTCGAGCGCGAGATCGGCGATGTGATCATCACCTTCGAAGCGGAGACCAAATCGATCGCCAAGCAATATGGCGAGGACAAGTTCCAGAGCGTCGTGCCCTCCGTTTCGCTGCTCGCTGAATTCCCGGTCGCCATCGTCGACAAGGTGGCGGATGCCCATGGCAGCCGTGACCTGGCGAAGGCCTATCTCGATTTCCTCTATGCCCCCGAGGGCCAGAAGATCGCCGCCGAATTCGGCCATCGCGTCCATGACGAGAAGGTCGCCGCCGAGTTCAAGGATCAGTTTCCCGAGATCCGGCTGGTGAATGTCGACGACGTGTTCGGCGGCTGGAAGAAGATTTCCGAAGAGCATTTCGCCGAAGGCGGCACGCTGGACAAGATCTACGGCAGCCGTTGATTCCATCCATCGTTGTTTTCGAACGACCGGCGGGCGAAATCCCGCCGGTCGGTGCATGAAAAGGAAAGCGCAATCCGTACGGAAAACCGCTTCGCACTTTTCCTGGATTTGCTTGAGAAAGGACGCGCGCTTTGAGACGGCGTGTATTGCCCGGATTGCCGCTCGCGCTCGGCATCACCCTCGTCTATGTGGCCATCATCGTGGTGCTGCCGCTGGCCGCGCTCGTCTTCAAGGCGGCAAGCCTCGGACCGGAGGATTACTGGCGCATCATCTCGTCGGACCGCGCCGTCGCCAGTTATCGCGTGACGGTGACCTGCGCGCTCGTTGCCACGGTGTTCAATCTGTTTTTCGGCCTGTCGCTTGCCTGGGTTCTGGTGCGCTATCGTTTTCCAGGCCGCCGTCTTGTCGATGCGCTGGTCGATCTGCCCTTCGCCCTGCCGACGGCCGTCGCGGGCATCGCGCTGACCACGCTGTTTGCCACAAACGGCTGGTTCGGCGGCCCCTTGTCGCTCATCGGCATCAAGGTCGCCTATACGCCGCTCGGCATCATGGTCGCCATGAGCTTCACCAGCATCCCCTTCATCGTGCGCACGGTGCAGCCGGTGCTGGAGGAGCTTGATCCGGCGCTGGAAGAGGCGGGGCAGACGCTGGGGGCGAGCGACCTCTCTATCTTCGTGAGCGTCATCCTGCCGCTTCTCCTGCCGGCGTTGTTGGCCGGCGTGTCGCTGTCTTTCGCGCGCAGCCTCGGCGAATTCGGCGCGATCATCTTCATCGCCGGCAACCAGCCGTTCTCGACGGAGATCACGGCGCTGCTCGCCTTCATCCGGCTGGAGGAATACGACTATCCGGCTTCGGCGGCGATTGCCTCCGTCATGCTGCTGACGGCCTTCGTCATGCTCGCCATCACCAATCTCATGCAGGCCCGCGCCCTGCGCTACACGGCGAGGGGCTGATCATGACGCATCATGGCAAGCGCAAGCCGCCGCGTGTCGGCGACAACACGGTCTTCCGTCGCGTTCTCTTGACCATCGTTCTCCTGCTCGTCGGGCTGATGATCGTGGCTCCGCTCGTCGTCATCGGCGTCGAGGCGTTTTCCAAGGGCATCGTCTATTTCGGAAAATCGATCGCGGACCCGGATACTCGCCACGCCATCCTGCTGACGGTCATCACGGCGCTGATCGCCGTGCCGATCAATACGGCTTTCGGCGTGGCGGCGGCCTGGGCGATCACCAAACATGATTTCTGGGGCAAGCGGCTGCTCACCGTGATCATCGAGATCCCCTTCTCGGTTTCGCCTATTGTCGCGGGTGTTGCCTATCTCTTCGTCTATGGTTTGCAGGGCCTGTTCGGCCACGCGCTGCAGGCGGCGGAGATAAAAATCCTCTTCGCACTGCCGGGCATCGTGCTTGCCAGCATGTTCGTGACAGCACCCTTCGTGGCGCGCGAACTGATCCCGCTGATGCAGGCGCAGGGGCGCGATCTCGAGGAGGCGGCGACGTCGCTCGGCGCCAGCGGCTGGCGCACCTTCTTCTCCGTTACGCTGCCGAACATCAAGTGGGCGATGCTCTATGGCGTCGTGCTGTGCAACTCGCGCGTGATGGGCGAATTCGGCGCGGTTTCCGTCGTCTCGGGCAATATCCGCGGCCAGACGAACACGCTGCCGCTGCATATCGAGCTGCTCTATCACGACTACAACGCGGCCGGCTCCTTCGCCGCCGCATCCATTCTCGCCGGCCTCGCCATCGTCACGCTCGTCGCCAAGGTGGCGCTGGAGCGGCAGGGCGCGGGCCGCGTCCAGCGTCCCTCCGCTCTTGCGGGCGCCGACAGCATCACCCCGGAGGTCAAATCGTGAAAATCCGTCTCGACAACGTCGTCAAGGAATTCGAGACCTTCCGCGCCGTGCACGGCGTCTCGCTCGATATCGAAAGCGGCGAACTGGTCGCGCTGCTCGGCCCCTCCGGTTCCGGCAAGACGACGATCCTGCGCATGGTCGCCGGTCTCGAATATGCCGATGCCGGCGCGATCTACTTCGGCGCTGAGAACGCGACGGACATCCCCGTGCGCGACCGCGGCGTCGGCTTCGTCTTCCAGCACTATGCGCTCTTCCCGCATATGACCGTCGGCGAGAACATCGCCTTCGGCATGAAGGTCTCCAAGGTGAAGCGCTCGCCGCAGGCGATTGCCGAGCGGGTCAAGGAACTGCTCGATCTCGTGCAGCTGAGCGGCCTCAGGGATCGCTTCCCCGGCCAGATCTCCGGCGGCCAGCGCCAGCGCGTGGCGCTTGCCCGTGCGCTTGCCGTCGATCCACGCGTGCTGCTGCTCGACGAGCCTTTTGGCGCGCTCGATGCGAATGTCCGGCGCGACCTGCGCCGCTGGCTACGGAAGATCCATGACGAGCTTGGCATCACCACGCTTTTCGTGACGCACGATCAGGAGGAGGCGCTCGATCTCGCCGATCGCGTCGTCATCCTCAACAAGGGCCGGATCGTGCAGGAGGGCACGCCGGAGGCGGTGTGCCGCAACCCGGCCGATGCCTTTGTGATGAATTTCCTTGGCGACGCCAACCGGCTGGATGCGGATATTCGCGGCGGCAAGGCCTATGTCGAGGATATCGCCTTCGAGGCTGACGGCGTTGCCGATGGCGGTGGACAGATCCTGTTCCGCCCAGCCGATGTGACGTGGCGCGAGGATGGGCAGGGCATCGCGGCGAAGATCGTGCGCGTCATAGACCGGCCGGATTCGCGCCGCGTGCTGGCGATGACCGGCAGCGGCCAGCCGGTGGAATTCGACACCGCGCCGGAATTCCCGCATCGCAAGGGCGAGGCGGGTTTTCTCCAGATCCGCCGGCCGCGGGTTTACGCGGCGGCGTGAGATCAGCTCTTCGGGCTTGCCAGCGCGGCGTTGATCAGCGCCTTGGCGTCCTCGCTGTCCCAGGCGGCGGGGCCGTTCATGGCGGAGATCAGGCAGCCCTTGTCGTCCATCAGCAGCGTCACGGGCAGGCCGAAGGCGAGGCCTTCCTTCTTCAGCGTGTTGAAGACGCCCATCGAGGCATCGCGGTAATAGCCGAGATCGTGCACCTTGGTCTCGTCGAGGAAGGTCTTCGGTTTCTCGTCGTCGCCGGTGTCGATGTTAATCGCGACCACCTCGAACTTGTCGGAGCCGAGGTCCTTCTGCAGCGCGTTGAGGGCCGGCATTTCCTCGCGGCAGGGCACGCACCACGTCGCCCAGAGGTTGACGAGCAATGTCTTGCCGGCGAAATCGGCGATCGTCTTCTTCTTGCCGTCGGGGCCGTCGAAGACGAGATCGGGCAGGGGGTGGTGTTCGTCGACGGTGCGCATGGCGGCGACCTGGCCCTTCGAAAAGGGCGTGATGGCCTCGGCCTTGGCGGCGGCCGCCGCGCAGAGGGCGGGATCGGCGGACGCGACGGCGCCCGTGGCATTGCCAGACAGGCTCTCCTTCACGTATATCGCAGCACCACCGGCGAGAAGTCCGGCAAGGCCGGCAATGGCGATGAGCTTTCCTGCCGGCAGGCCGAGGGTCTTCTTCACTGACATTTCATTCTCCAGGACACTTTTCCAGGCAGGCACCCATGGCAGACGGCACTTCCGAGACGAAATCCTCGAACCAGATGTGGGGCGGCCGCTTCGCCTCGGGACCGGATGCAATCATGGAGGAGATAAATGCCTCCATCGGCTTCGACAAGAAGCTTTATGCCCAGGACATCCGCGGCTCAAAGGCGCATGCAGAGATGCTCGCCCATCAGGGCATTATTTCGGCCGAGGATAAGGAAAAGATCGTTCACGGTCTCGACACGATCCTGTCAGAGATCGAAAGCGGCAATTTCGAATTCTCGCGCAAGCTCGAAGACATCCATATGAATGTCGAGGCGCGGCTTGCCACGCTGATTGGCCCCGCCGCCGGCCGCCTGCACACCGCGCGCTCGCGCAACGACCAGGTGGCGCTCGACTTCCGCCTGTGGGTGAAGGAAGAGCTGCAAAAGACCGAGAAGACGCTGACGGGCCTGATCGCTGCCTTCCTCGACCGCGCGGAAGAGCATGCCGAGACCGTCATGCCCGGCTTTACCCATCTTCAGACGGCGCAGCCCGTGACCTTCGGTCATCATTGCATGGCCTATGTCGAAATGTTCGGCCGTGACCGTCAGCGTGTGCGCCACGCCATCGAGCATCTTGATGAGAGCCCGATCGGTGCCGCCGCCCTTGCCGGCACCGGCTACGCGATCGACCGCCACATGACGGCCAAGGCCCTCGGTTTCCGGGAGCCGACGCGCAACTCCATCGATACGGTCTCCGACCGCGACTTCGCGCTGGAATTCCTCTCCATCGCGGCTATCGCCTCGGTCCACCTGTCGCGCCTTGCGGAAGAGATCGTCATCTGGTCGACGCCGCAGTTCGGCTTCATCCGCCTGTCGGATGCCTTTTCCACCGGCTCCTCCATCATGCCGCAGAAGAAGAACCCCGATGCCGCCGAGCTGGTGCGCGCCAAGACCGGCCGCATCAACGGGTCGCTGATCGCGCTTCTGACCGTCATGAAAGGCCTGCCGCTTGCCTATTCCAAGGACATGCAGGAAGACAAGGAACAGGTCTTCGATGCCGCCGAGAGCCTGGAGCTCGCCATTGCCGCAATGACCGGCATGGTGCGCGACATGACCATCCGCACCGACAGGATGAAGGCCGCTGCCGGTTCCGGCTATTCCACCGCGACCGACCTGGCCGACTGGCTGGTGCGCGAGGCGGGCCTGCCGTTCCGCGATGCCCACCATGTCACCGGCCGGGCCGTGGCGCTCGCCGAAAGCAAGGGCTGCGACCTCGCCGAACTCACGCTGGAAGAGCTTCAGGCGATCCATGCGTCGATCACCGCAGACATCTTCAACGTTCTGACGGTCGAGGCCTCGGTCGCCAGCCGCAAGAGCTATGGCGGCACGGCGCCGTCGGAAGTCAGGAAGCAGATCGCCTGGTGGCGGCAGCGGAACTGATCAAAGGCCTTGCAGGACTCATCATTAGATTAAGGGTGCACAAGGGCGGGCGAATTCGTTAAGGATTAAGCCCACCGGCAATTCCAGGGAACGTTTCATGACACGTAGCGATATCGGCAGGCTGGCTCTTGTGCTTGGCCTTTCCGTGGCGGTTCTCTCCGCCTGCGGCCGCAAGGGCGATCTCGACCTGCCGGGTGGCGCCAAGCCGGTCTTCAAGACAAACGCCGACGGCAAGAAGGTCGAGCAGGTCGAAGACAAGCCCTTCGTTCTCGATCCCCTTCTTTGAAAGATCAGCAACCGTGAACCATTTCGAGCATCGCGACGGCATTCTCTATGCGGAGGACGTGCCGGTTCCTGAAATCGCCAAGGCGGTCGGAACACCCTTCTACGTCTATTCGACGGCCACGCTGGAGCGTCACTACAAGGTTTTCTCCAAGGCCTTCGACGGCGTCGATGCCATGGTCTGCTATGCGATGAAGGCGAATTCCAACCAGGCGGTCTTGAAGACGCTGGCGAAGCTCGGCGCCGGCATCGATGTCGTCTCGGAAGGCGAATTGCGCCGGGCGCTCGCCGCCGGCGTTCCCGCCTCGCGAATCATGTTCTCCGGCGTCGGCAAGACGCCGCGCGAGATGGATCTGGCGCTGGACGCCGGCATCTACTGCTTCAACGTCGAATCCGAGCCGGAACTCGAAGTGCTGAACGCCCGCGCCGTCAAGGCCGGCAAGATCGCGCATGTCTCCTTCCGCATCAATCCGGATGTCGACGCCCGCACCCATGCCAAGATTTCGACGGGCAAGAAGGAAAACAAGTTCGGCATCTCCTGGGAACGCGCCCGCACCGTCTATGCTCGTGCCGCCAGCCTGCCGGGCATTCAGGTCACCGGCATCGATATGCATATCGGCAGCCAGATCACCGAGTTGCAGCCCTTCGAAGACGCCTTCAAGCTGCTGCGCGAATTGGTCGATACGCTGCGCGCCGATGGCCACACGATCGATCACGTCGATGTCGGCGGCGGCCTCGGCATTCCCTATAAGACGGACAACACGCCTCCGCCCCTGCCGGATGCCTATGCCGAGATCGTCAAGAACCAGCTCAAGGGCCTGAACTGCAAGATCGTCACGGAGCCTGGCCGCATGATCGTCGGCAATGCCGGCATCCTCGTCACCGAGGTGATCTATGTGAAGGACGGCGGCGAAAAGACCTTTGTCATCGTCGATGCCGCGATGAACGACCTCATCCGCCCGACGCTCTATGAAGCGTGGCATGAGGTGCAGCCGGTCGTCATCTCGGCGGCGAATGCCCCGCGCATCCGCGCCGATGTCGTCGGCCCGGTCTGCGAGACGGGCGACTATCTCGCGCAGGACCGCGAGATGGCGCAGCCAAAGCCGGGCGATCTCATTGCCGTCGGTTCGGCGGGTGCCTATGGCGCGGTGCAGGCCGGCACCTACAATAGCCGTCTGCTGATCCCGGAAGTGCTGGTCAACGGCGCGGATTTCCACGTTATCCGCCCGCGTCTTTCCTATGAGGACCTGATCGGGCTCGATTCGATTCCGGCCTGGCTTGCCTGACAAACCTGTGGCGCGCGGTCACGATTTCGCGCGCGCCCTCGTCTTCGCCACAAAGCGTGTTATCTTTCAAGCCGTGAGATCATGCGGAGAGCGGAGAACAATGGCGATTGAAAAGCAGCGCAAGGCGGGGGCGAGCGGCAATCCGCTGGCACGCCGGCTTGCGGGCAAACGCCTTGCCGCCCAGACCGTTCTCTATGTCGAAGCGCTCGCCCCGCGGCTCCTGCCGGTCCTTCTGCTCGTCGCCGGCTTCTTCGCGCTGACCTGGTTCGGTTATTTCCGTTACGTGCCGGCCTGGCTGCATATCGCGACGCTCGTCGGTTTCGCGCTCGGCCTCGTCGCGCTTCTCTTGCGGCTGCGCGGGCTCGTCTGGCCCTCCACCGACAATGCCTACCGCATGCTGGAAACGCGCAATGCGCTAGCCCATCAGGCGATCCGCGTGCAGGACGACAGGCCGGCGGGCGGCGATGCCTTTGCGGAAGCGCTGTGGCGCGAGCATCAGGCCCGCATGGCGCGGCTTGTCGGTTCGCTGCGCATTGGCGGCCCCGAGCCCGATATCGCCCGCCATGACCGTCATGCGCTACGCGCCATTCCGGTGCTTCTCGTCGTCATCGCCTTTGCCTTCTCCTATTCCAATCGTGGCGGCCTGCTGACCGACGTGGTGTCCTTCCGCGCGCCGGCCGAATCGGCGCCGGATGTGCGTATCGACGCCTGGGTGACGCCGCCGGCGCATACGTCGCGTGCACCGGTCTTTCTGACCGGTAATGGACAGGGCGTTGCGGAGGAGCCGGCCAAGGGCGAGATCCGCATTCCGCAGTTCAGCGAACTCACCGTGCGCGTGACCGGCGGCAGCGGCGATGAGGCGGTCAGCTATCAGGTGACGGGCGAGAAGGATGCGACAGCGATCCGCGCCGACGAAGAGAAGCCGAAAGACGAGAAGGCTGACGGCTCCAAGAGCGCGCCGAAGGCCGAGGTCGCGGCGGTGGCCGGCGCCAAGACCATGCACTACAAGATCCTGAAGGACGGCACGCTCACGGTCGGTGACCGGGCCTGGACCTTCGGCGTCATTCCGGACCGCGTGCCGGAAATCGCCTTCAACGGCATTCCGAAAAAGACGGTCGCCGCAGCCCTCGAAATCAGCTTCATCGCCAAGGACGACTACGGGCTTCAGGAAGCCCGCGCCGAAATCGTGCCGGTCGAGGAAGCCAAGGATGCGCGTCCGCTCTATCCGCTGCCGGAATACCGTCTCGATCTGCCGCGCCGAAGCGCGCGCGAAGCCAAGGGCACGACGAGCCGCAATCTTTCCGAACATCCCCTCTCCGGCAAACGCGTGAAGATCACGCTGGTCGCCAAGGATGCGGCAGGGCAGGAGGGCCGCAGCCAGCCGGTCGAGATGATCCTGCCGGCCAAGACCTTCTTCGAGCCGCTTGCCGCCGCCGTTGCCGAACAGCGGCAGGTTTTCGCGCTCGACGCCAATCAGCTTCCCTTCGCGATCGCGCTCAACGAGGCGCTGACGATCCGCCCGGAAGAGACGATCCCGAACCTCACGCATTACCTGCTGCTGCAATCGGCCGCCGCGCGCATGAAGCTTGCCCGCACCGACGATCAGATGCGCGAGACGGCGGATTATCTCTGGGAGATCGCGCTCGGCATCGAGGACGGCAATCTCTCGCTTGCCGACCGGCGCCTGCGCGAGGCGCAGAAGGCGCTGTCGGAAGCGCTGGAGCGCAACGCGTCGGACGAGGAGATCGCCGGCCTGATGAAGGAACTGCGCGAGGCGATGCAGGCCTATATGCAGGAGCTGGCCAAGCAGGCAGCCAAGAACGGCCAGATGCAGCAAAATGCCCAGCAGCAAGGCCAGGTGCTGCGCCAGCAGGATCTGCAGCGCATGATGGACCAGATCGAAAATCTGGCCCGCTCCGGCGCCAAGGATCAGGCGCAGCAGATGCTCTCCGAACTCCAGCGCATGATGAACAATCTTCAGGCCGGCCGTCCGCAGCAGGGGCAACAGGGCCAGCAGAACGACGCCATGCGCCAGCAGATGGACAAGCTCGGCCAGCTGATGCAGCAGCAGCAGAAGCTGATGGAGGAGACCTTCAAGCTCGACCAGGCTCTGCGTGATCGCCAGCAGCGCGGCGATCCGCAGCCGGGCGAGGAAGGCGAGCAGCAGCCCGGTGACAACGGTGCGGGCCAGCCCTCGACGGACCAAATGACCGCCGAACAGTTGCAGCAGGCGCTGAAGGACCTCAAGGCGCAGCAGGATGGGCTCGGCAAGCAGCTTGGCGAGGTCCAGAAGGGCCTGAAGGACATGGGTCTTGATCCGGGCGAGGGCTTCGGCAAGGCCGGCCGCGAGATGAAGGGCGCTTCCGAAGCGCTTGGCGACGGTCAGGGCGAACCCGCCGTCGGCAGCCAGGGCCGGGCGCTGGAAGCGCTGCGCCAGGGCGCGCAGAGCATGATGAGCCAGATGCAGGCGATGGGCGAGGGCCAAGGGCAGGGCGAAGGCATGCCGCAGGCCGGCCGCAATGGCCGCGACCCGCTTGGCCGGGAACGCAACGTCAACGGCCAAGGCCCCGATTTCGGCGGCCCGACGAAAATCCCTGAGGAAATCGACATCCAGCGCGCGCGCGAAATTCTCGACGAAATCCGCCGCCGGCTCGGCACCGGCACGTCGCCGGGCTTCGAGCGGGACTATCTGGAGCGGCTGCTCGGCATTCGCTGAGTTCAGCCACGCCCGGTATCTATCGAAGGATCAGGCGGCGAGCGCCAATGCGACGGCGCGGCGGATGTCCGGCAGGCTGAAGGGCTTGCTGACGACATCGACGATCTTCTGCGAGAGGTCGTCGGCGCGTTCGCGCTGGTCGGCATAGCCGGTCATCAGCAGGATCTTGAGCGCCGGGTGGGCGGCGGATGCCTTGTGGGCAAGCTCGATGCCGTCCATGACGGGCATGCGGATATCGGAAAGCAGAAGGTCGAAGCCGCCGTCGGTGAGGGCATCGAGACCGGCCGCGCCATCCGGCGCCTCGACGGTCTCATGGCCGTCCAGCCGCAAGGCGCGCGCCACGAAGATGCGCAGCGAATCCTCGTCTTCGGTGATCAGAATCTTCGCCATCGGTTCCCCTTCGGCCGTCCATCCGGCCCGTGTCCCGTGCGCATCGTCAGATGCACGACATCCAAGTGCTGCGCTGCGAACCGGTTCATTCCGACGCAGCGGCTTACCTGAAAAGACCAGACTTTCCTTGTCGATCGGTAAACGGCCGATAGGGGAAATTGGAGGCGCTTATTCCGCGTCGCCTGTCACGACGCCGACGAAGGGCAGTTCGCGGAAGGCATAAGCGACGTCCATGCCGTAACCGACGACGAAATGGTCGGGGCATTCGAAGCCGACATAATCGGCCTCCAGATCGGTCTTGCGCTTCTCGCGCTTGTCGAGCAGCACGGCGATGGTGACGTTGCGGGCGCCGCGCTCGTACATCAGTTCCTTGGCGTAGCTCAGGGTGCGGCCGGATTCGAGGATGTCGTCGATCAGCAGGATGTCGCGGCCATGCACGTCGCTGTCGATGTCCTTGGTGACCTTCACGCCTTGGGAGACCGTGCCGGTGCCGTAGCTGGAGAGCGTGATGAACTCGACTTCCGGGGCAAGGCCGGCAGAATGCAACGCGCGCGTCAGGTCAGCGGCGAAGATGAAGGAACCCTTGAGGACGGCGATAACCAGCAGGTCGCTCGTCGGGCCGGCGGCGATCTCAGCGGCAAGCTCTTCGTTGCGCTTGGCGATCTGCCCGGCGTCATAAAGCGTTTCAATCTTCTTTCCGCGGACAATCTGCATCGCGAGGCGGCTCCCTGGTGGCGCAGGGGCTCAACGGGCCGCGATCTGCGCAGAAACAAAGGTGCCGCTTAGCACAGTCAGTTGACGGGTGCACCCTCGGCGGCAAGCGAAACCGAGACTTTCGGTACTTTTCCGCCGCTGTGCGGTATGCGCAGCGCAAAGTGTTCGCTGGCCCCGGGGGCAAGCGTGCCCGTTTCCAGCGCCACGCGACGGTGCAGCGGCTCGCCGGCGTCCTCGAGGACGATATCGACCGCCGGCACGGCCTGCGCCGTCTCTGTGCCGTTGTGCAGGCGGCCATAGACGGCCAGAACCTTCATGCCGTTGCGGTCGTCGATGGTGGTGATGACATCGGCGATGCGGAGCGCGGCTTCGGGGCTGCCGGTCGGCAGCGCCGCGCGCAACGCCGTCAACCCGCCGGCATAGGCGAAGACGAAGACGAAGAGCGTGGCGACGAGGCCGGCAAAGGCGCGGCCGGAA
This sequence comes from Shinella sp. M27, assembly GCF_049199905.1. Taxonomy (NCBI): domain Bacteria; kingdom Pseudomonadati; phylum Pseudomonadota; class Alphaproteobacteria; order Hyphomicrobiales; family Rhizobiaceae; genus Shinella; species Shinella sp. M27. The sequence goes on along the minus strand of NZ_JBLZPK010000038.1, from coordinate 48,587 downwards.
AGCAGCTGGAGACTCGCCTCACAGAGCCTCGCAACGGCCACGGCGATGCGCAGCAGCATCTGTTGTACGGTAACGGGTGCCTGCGCCGTGCGCTGCGGGCGAACATTGTCGTTGGAGGTGCGAGCGGCGCTGGCGCGGATCACCACGAAATCGGCATCGACCACTTCGAGCCGCGCCGGCGCGCGGCGCGCATGCTTTTCCACCGGCATCTTCGGTTCGGGCGGCAGGAGGTCGATCCGGCCCTTTGCCTCGCGTCGTGCTCTGAAGGCGTTCATCGCGAACTCCCCGCTTCCCGTTTTCGCGCAAAATCAGGGGCGAAAAGTCGGGCATTGAATGAAATCCTTACGAAACGTAAACCATACTGGTTAATGCTTCGGAAACCTGACCGTGAAAGAGCCGCTTTCCTCTGCGACATCCGCTAGGATGGCGCCAGGCGCTCAGGTGAACGCTCTTAGAAACCGGATTGACCCTTGATTCACTTCGAAAATGTCGGACTGCGCTACGGGATGGGGCCGGAAATCCTCCGCGACCTGACCTTCGATATTCCGCGCCGGTCCTTCCAGTTCCTGACCGGCCCGTCGGGTGCCGGCAAGACGACGCTGCTGCGCCTCCTCTTCCTGTCGCTCCAGCCGACCCGCGGCATCATCCGCAGCTTCGACCGCGAAGTCTCCACCATCCCGCGCGACGAGCTGCCCATGCTGCGCCGGCGCATCGGCATCGTCTTCCAGGATTTCCGCCTGCTCGACCATCTGACGACCTATGAGAACGTCGCGCTTCCGCTGCGCGTGCGCGGCAAGGACGAATCGAGCTACAAGGCCGATGTGCTGGAGCTTCTGAAATGGGTCGGGCTCGGCGAGCGAATCAACGTGTTGCCGCCGGTTCTTTCCGGTGGTGAAAAGCAGCGCGCGGCGATTGCCCGCGCGCTCATAGACCGGCCGGAGCTGTTGCTTGCCGATGAACCGACCGGCAATGTCGATCCGCCGATGGCACAGCGCCTGCTCAGCCTGTTCCTCGAGCTCAACCGGCTCGGCACGGCCGTCGTCATCGCGACCCACGATCTGTCCTTGATGGACCAGGTGGAGGCGCGGCGCATGATCCTCTCGCAAGGACGGCTCGACATCTATGACTGACGCCCCCCGCGAGACCGTTCAGGAAGGCCAAGCCGCCCGCCGGCCGGAAATGAAGGTGCGCCCGACCGCGCCCATCGTTCCGCCGTCGAATGTCTCGGGTAATGCGCTGATGGCCGTCATCGCCATCATGGCGTTCCTCGCCTGCCTCACCTTCGGTGCGGTCAGCATGGTGCGCGCCACCGCGGCGAGCTGGCAGAGCCAGATCTCCCGCGAGATCACCATCCAGATCAAGCCCGACGACAATCTCGACATGGAGCAGGCGCTGAAGGATGTGCGCGATCTCGCACTCACCTTCTCCGGCACGCGCGACGGCACGATCGTCGACCGCGAGGCGACGGCTCGCCTGCTCGAGCCCTGGCTCGGCGAGGGGCTGAACCTCGACGAACTGCCGGTGCCGCGCCTCGTCATCGTGACCATCGACGAGCAGAGCCCGCCGGATTTCGCCGCCATGCGCAAGGCGCTGACGGCTAAGGTCCCGCAGGCCTTCCTCGACGATCACCGCACCTGGGTCGATCGTCTCGTCGCCATGGCGCGCACGACGGCCTTCATCGGCACGGGCGTGCTGGTGCTGGTTTTCTCGGCCATGGTGCTGACGGTGGTGTTTGCAACGCGCGGTGCCCTGTCGGGCAATCGCCATATCGTCGAGGTGCTGCATTTCGTCGGCGCGGAGGCGGGTTTCGTCGCCTCGGAATTCCAGAAGCATTTTCTCAAGATCAGTCTCAAGGGCTCGATCGCCGGCGGGGCGCTTGCGGCGCTGTTCTTTGCCGTTGCGGGCTTCTGGCAGGGGCGCTCCATCGCGACACCGCAGAGCGACCAGGCAACCGCGCTGTTCGGCTCCTTCTCGATGGGCCTGACCGGCTATCTCGGCATTGCTGCGACCATCGTCGTCATCGCGCTTCTGACCACGCTGACGGCCCGCTTCACCGTGATGCGGACGATCCACGAGATCGACCAGATCCGCTCCGACCCGTCGCGTACCGACCAGCTGCCCGACACATGATCTGCCGCAGCCGAACCATCGCCGCGAAACGGGCTCGCCGTTGCCGCAATCGGATTCTATGGACGGAATCATGAGCGGCTTGGAACGGGCAAAGACGGGGCCGTCGGACGGCACCCGGCCACAGACGGAGGGGCGGCGACGCAATGGCCCCATCCGGATCGCCGTGCGTGTTCTGCTTGCCCTCCTCATCCTCGGCGCCGCCGTTTTGCTGGCCGGCTTCCTGCATTTTGCCGAGACGGTCGCTGCCCTCGAAGCGCCGCGCGACCCGAAGGCGGATGCCATTGTCGTGCTGACCGGCGGCTACCAGCGGATCGATCACGCGATCGGGCTTCTGAAGCGCGGTGCGGGCGAGCGGCTGCTGATTTCGGGCGTCAACCCCACCACGAGCGGCAACCAGCTGCGCAAGCTCACGCAAAGCTCGTCGAGCCTTTTCGAATGCTGCGTCGATATCGGTTACGATGCCGTGGACACGATCGGCAATGCCAATGAGACGGCGCGCTGGATCAACGATCACCGGTTCCGCCGGGTGCTGGTCGTCACCAACAACTACCACATGCCGCGCAGTCTTCTGGAGCTGGAGGTCAGCGATCCCCAGACGCAATTCATCGCCTATCCCGTCGTCAACACCGATCTGAGGAACGGCAACTGGCTGCGCCAGCCGGGCGTCGTGAAGGCCATGCTGTCGGAATATCTGAAATATACGCTGGCGCGCCTGCGCGCCATGGCAGGGGCACGCACCTGGTCAGGGCTCCGGGGCGATCTGGCGGGCATGTCGGGCAGCTGAGTTCGGTCGACGGGAGTTTCCCCGCCCGGCAATATCGTGTAGGCGAAAAAGACCGTTCCGCAGACAGGCCGCCCGATGATCGCTCTCCGCTCCGTGCTCTTCAACACCCTCTTCTACATGAACCTCATCGGACAGATGATCGTCATGACGCCGGCCTATTTCCTGCTGCCGCGCAAAAAGGCTTTCGTCATCGCGAAGAACTGGGCGCGCAGCAACCATTGGCTCTTCGCCAAGATCGTCGGCACGACCTTCGAGGTCGAGGGGATGGAGAACATTCCGCAGGGGGCCTACATCTTCGCGCCGAAGCACCAGTCCTTCTGGGATGCCTATGCGCCGCTGCCCTGGCTTGATGATCCCCTCTATATCCTGAAGCGGGAACTGACATGGATTCCGCTGTTCGGACTGTATCTGAAGAAGCAGCGCATGGTGCCGGTCGATCGCGGGGCGCGCGGCAAGGCGATGGCGGCCATGATGGCGCGCACCAGGGCCGAGATGAGCACCGGGCGCCAGCTCATCATCTATCCCGAGGGCACGCGCCGTCCGCCGGGGGCTACCCCGGAATACAAATACGGCATCGCCCGCCTCTACCGGGACCTCAAGGTGCCTGTCGTGCCTGTCGTGATGCATCCCGGCCTGTTCTGGCCGCGGCGCACCACCCTTCGGTATCCCGGCCATTTCAAGGTGCAGATCCTGCCGGCGATCCAGCCCGGCATGGAACCGGATGCCTTCCTCGCCCATCTCATCGACGTCATGGAAACGGCAAGCGACCGCCTGCTGGTCGAGACCGCCGAGGCGAACCCGACGCTGCCGCTGCCGCCGACGGCCGTCGCACGGCTGGGGGAGCTAAAGGCGCGGGCGGCCTGATCAGCCGGTCGCGTGGCTGGTGAGCATATCCGCCTTGCGGCCGACATCCTCCAGCCAATGGTCGCGGATACCCATTTCGCGCAGATGCGCCAGCGTGTTGCGCACATAGTCGATGTTATGGCCGGACTTGCCGACGGCGGAGCTTATGGTCGTGGCGGCTTCCTCGACCGTCAGGGAGCCGGCGAACTGGTGATGGGCGCGGTCGCAGATATAGGCGAGGGTGGTGATGCGCCGCCCGTCGCCGAGCGTCGCCGGCAGGCTGCGCTCCTTATAGACGTGGGTCACCAGTTCGCGCTCGCGCAGATAGTCGGTCACGGCTTCCTGGTTTTCCAGCGCGACGCGAAAAGCGACGCCGCGGCAGGAGCCGCCGCGGTCGAGGCCCAGCACGAGCCCCGGCTTCTCCTCGGTGCCGCGATGGACCCAGGAGCGCACGCAGAGCGAGCGGCGGAAACCGAAGAGATGGGCGGGCTGCCGTTCCTCGAATTCGAATCCCGGATTCCACATCAGCGATCCGTAGCCGAACACCCAGAATTCGTTCATATCCACCGTCACGAACACCAACTCTCCGTCTGTTGCCGTTGCAAACGCAAAACCGCTTCACACTTTTGCTGCAACAGCTCTAAAAGCCGCCGCAATTGCCAGCTTTGTCGCGCAAGCGGGCAAATCACATCCGCCACCATTGGAGAACATCATGGCATCGTCAAGCCGCACGGACGCTTCTGGCGTCACGCGCAAACTGATCCGGCTCGCCGTTGCCGTCCTTGTCGTCCTGGCGCTCTATACGGGTGGGTGGTTCTATGCCGCAAGCTGGGTGAAGACGACGCTCGATCGGCAGCTTGCCGCGTCCGAACAGGGGCTGCATTCGGCCTCGTGCAGCAATCTCGACGTGCGCGGCTTCCCCTTCCGCATCGGCCTGTTTTGCGATTCGGTCGCCTTCGACGATCGGGCGACGGGCCTGTCGGCGACGTTCGGTGCGCTGCGCTCGGCCGCGCAGGTCTATCGGCCGGGACATGCGGTGCTGGAGCTCGACGGCCCCGCACAGGTGCGCATCACGCCCGATCTGGTCTTCGATGCGGACTGGGACCTGCTGCATGCCAGCGCCACGGCCTGGACCGATGGTCTGGACCATGCCTCCGTCGCCTATGACGGGCTGAAGGGCAGGCTCAACATGCCCTCCGAGGGCATTTCGCTCGGTATTGCCGCCACCCACGGTGAAAAACACATCCGCCGGTCCGGCGAGGCGCTCGATGTCGCCGCCTCGTTCGATGCGCTCTCGCTCGATCTCGGCGACCGCGTCCTGCCGCCGCTCGATGTCGCCGTCGATATGACGATTGCCGATGCCGCCCCATGGATTTCCGCCGAAGGGCCGCCGGCCGATGCGCCGTTGGGCGCAAGCGCGGAACTGCGCCGGCTGTCGCTCGATCTCGGCGATGGCAAGGTGATGACGCTGTCCGGCCCGCTGAAGGTCGGCGATGACGGCACTCTCTCCGGCACGCTCGATCTCGACATCGCAGGCATCACCGTCTGGCGGGACCGGATTTCCGAGGCGTTCCCGGAGATTGCAGAGACGGCGGCGCGGGTTGCGCAGGCCATCGAGGGCTTGTCGAAGGGCGATGACCGGGCGGTCGTCAAGCTGAAGGTCGAGGATGGGACGGTCTATCTCGGGCTCTTCCCGATCGCTCTCATCCCGCCCTTCTGAGGTCAGCCCTTCTTGTCTTCGACCGGACGGCCGAAGTTCGGTGCGGCGGTGTCCTGGCCGGCATCGATGATCGAGCGGCGAATGGCGCGGGTGCGCGTGAAGAGGTCGAAGAGCTTTTCACCGTCGCCCCAGCGGATGGCGCGCTGCAGATAGGCAAGGTCCTCCGAAAAGCGTGAGAGCATTTCGAGGATCGCGTCCTTGTTGTGCAGGCAGACGTCGCGCCACATGGTCGGGTCGGAGGCGGCGAGGCGCGTGAAATCGCGGAAACCCGAGGCCGAATATTTGATGACTTCCGATTCGGTCACCGTCTCCAGATCGTCGGCCGTGCCGACGATGTTATAGGCGATGATGTGCGGCAGGTGCGAGACGATGGCGAGCACCTTGTCGTGGTGCTCCGTATCCATCTCGTCGACCTTGGAACCCAGCGCCTCCCAGAAGGCGGCGAGCTTGCGCTTGGCGTCCTTGTCCGTGCCGTGCACGGGGGTGAGGATGCACCAGCGGCCCTGGAAAAGTTCGGCAAAGCCGGCATCGGGGCCGGAATGCTCCGTACCGGCGAGCGGATGGCCGGGAATGAAGTGCACGCCCTTGGGGATATGCGGCAGCATCTGCGCCACGACAGAGGCCTTGGTGGAGCCGACATCGGTGACGATGGCGCCTTGCTTCAGATGTGGGGCGATCTCCTCCGCGACCTTGCCCGAGGCGCCGACGGGCACCGAGACGATGACGAGGTCTGCACCTTCGACGGCCTTGCCGGCATCGTGCACATAGTCGGTGCCGAGTTCCAATTGCTGTGCGCGGTCCAGCGTCTCCTGGCTGCGGCTGGAAATCGTGACGGTCCTGGCGAGGCCCTTCGCCTTGACGGCGCGCGCGATGGAGGAGCCGATGAGGCCGATGCCGATCAATGTGATCTTGTCGAAATGTCCATCCGTCATGCGTTGTCTTCCCTTGCCGTGGTCCCGTCCGCTCTAGCGGGCAGGCCCGGCTTTGTCGAGGGGATCAGCGTTTTGCGCGGTCGCGCGTCGTCGGCACACCCTGCGGGGCGAGCACCGGCACGAAGACGCGGCGCGAGGCGCGGGCGGCGACGGGCAGGCCCTGATAGAGCCGCTTCTGGGCCTCCACGACGATGACACCCGAAAACATCGGCCAGAGCATGCGCCCCATCTTCTCGAAGACGCCGCGCAGCTTCAGCACGCTACGCAGTTTCGAGGGTGGGAAAAACAGCGCCTCGGCGCTGGCGCCGGGCGTGAAATTGGTCTCGCGCAGCAAAGCCGTGAGCTGACCGCGCGAATAGGGCCGGCCCGAACCGAAAGGCGTGTGCTCCATGCGTGCCCAGACACCGCGCCGGTTCGGCACGACGATGACGAGCCGCCCGCCGGGCGCCAGCACGCGCCACAGTTCCTTCATCGTCTCGCGCGGGTTTTCGGCGAATTCCAGCGAATGCACCATCAGCACGCGATCCACCGAGGCATCCGGCAGCGGCAGTTCCTCGTCGAAGACCAGCGCCGTCGAGGAAAGCTCCGACGGCGGCCAGTTCACCGCGCCCTGGCCGGCCGGCATGAAAGCGAAGGTGCGCTCGGTATCGGCGCGGAAGCGCTCGAGATAGGGCACGGCATAGCCCAGCCCGACCAGCCGCTCATCCGGCAGGCGCGCCCAGAGCGAGGCCAGCGCCATGGAGATCGAGTGATCGGCGAGGCGGCCGAGCGGCGAGTGATAGAATTCACGGAGGTCGACGATGTCTGCATGCATGGGGAAGATGTTAGCGATGGCCCGGTGGACTTCAAGGTCGATTGCCTTACATTCGCGCCAAACCCGAACGCCTTATGCGAGGACCAAGCCATGCCCCAATTGGAAATCGACCTCTTCGCCTGCCGCAGCGACAATTTTGGCGTGCTGCTGCACGATCCGGTTTCCGGTGCGACGGCCAGCATCGACGCGCCGGAGGAGCAGGCGATCCTCGATGCGCTGGAACATCGCGGCTGGACGCTGAGCCATATCCTGACCACCCATCATCACAACGACCATGTCGAGGCCAATCTGGCGCTGAAGCAGCGCTTTGGCGTCGAGATCATCGGCCCGGCGCGCGAGGCGCCGCGTATTCCCGGCATCGGTCGCACGGTGGATGGCGGAGACGTGTTCGAATTCGCCGGCCGGCGCGTGGAGGTGATCCTGACGCCCGGCCATACGCTCGGCCATATCTGCTTCTACCTGCCGGAGGAGAAGCTGCTCTTCGCCGCCGATACGCTGTTTGCGCTGGGCTGCGGCCGGCTCTTCGAGGGAACGCCGGCGCAGATGTGGGATGCATTGAGCCGTCTCGCAAAGCTGCCTGATGATACGGTGGTCTATTTCGGACACGAATACACGCTGTCCAATGCCCGCTTTGCCCTGACGATCGATCCGGACAATGCCGCACTGGCAAGCCGCGTCGCCGAAATCGAGAAGCAGCGCGCGGCCGGAACCTTCACCGCGCCGACGACGATCGGCCTTGAAAAGGCGACCAACCCGTTCCTGCGCGCCGCCGATCCCGCAATCCGCCGTCATCTCGGCATGGAGACCGCAGGTGATGCGGATGTCTTTGCCGAGATCCGGGCGCGAAAAGACCGCTTCTAGGGATCAGGCCGCTACGGCGGGTCTGCGAAGGATCATGTCCTTGGCGGCGAGAACCGCGCCGCCGGTGACGAGCAGGCAGGCAAGGCCGATGCTCCAGGACGGCTCGGCAAAGCCGCTGAGGATCAGCACCAGCGTCGAAAGCAGGGGCGCGGCATAGCTTGCGGCCCCGAGAATCTGGATGTCGCCGTTCTTCACGCCGAAATCCCAGACATAGAATGCGGCACCCACCGGCAGCAGGCCGAGGCCGGCGACGGCGAGCCATTCGAAGCTCGTCTGCGGCCAGACGGTGGTTTCCAGCATCAGATGGCAGAGGAGCGACAGGATGGAGGTGGCGAGGCAGAAGCCGGTCACGACATCGGTCGACACGGCCTCGAAGCGGCGTGTGGCAAGCGAATAGCCGGCCCAGGTGAAGGCGCAGAGGAAGGCCGCGCCATAACCGATGAGATAGGCGCTGTCGAAATCGAAACCGTTGCGGCCGACGATGAGCGCGGTACCGCCGAGGCCGAGCAGCGTGCCGAGCACATGGTTCCACTTCAGCGTCTCGCCGGGCAGAAGCGCCGAGCCTGTGACGATGAGCAGTGGCCAGAGATAGGCGATCAGGCTCGCCTCGACGGCCGGCGCGTTGCGCAACGCCGTGAAGTAGAGGAAATGATAGCCGAACAGGCCGAGGATGCCCGTGAGCCACACCTTTGCCGGCTGCCTGAGTTTGGCGATGCGCTCAGGTCGCATCGCCAGTACGAAAAGACCGGGCAGGCTGCCGATCAGGAAGCAGATGGCCGAAAGCTGGAACGGCGGCATCTTTCCCGAGGCGGCGGTGAAGAGGGCGAGCAGCGCCCACATGAGGATCGCCGTAAAGCCGATCAGGGTTGCACGCGTCTTCAAGGCCGGTCACTCCAAGGGGTCGCGACCCCTTGGCAATGTCATTCGCCGAAGCGCGTGGCCGAGACGGTGACAGGGCCGAGCGAGGTCGGAATCTTCACATAGACGGGAGCATATACATTTGCCCCGTCGGCCTTGGCAAACCAGATTTCCATCGTGCTCAGCTTGCGGAGATATTCCACGTCGTCGCGGCCCTTGCGATAGCCGGATTTCGGCACGAAGCGCAGGCCGCAGACGACGGCGTCGCCCGCAAAGCCCTTGGTGGAATAGGGCCTGGTGCCCTTGGAGCTGAGCTTGAGGTCCATGCGGGACTCGCCGTCGAAGATCGGCAGCGTCTTGGGGCAGACGCGGCCGCTGGCGGGAATGATGAGGCCGGAGATCGGGTCGAGAACCGCGCGCATGTCGGCCTTGGAGACGGCGACCCAGTTCTTCGGCTTCTTGCGCGGCGGCGTCATGCTGGCGGTGACGACATTGCCGTTGCGGAAGGTCACGTCGATGGCGCGGCTGCGCTTGCCGCTCCTGTAATCGACGGAATAGCTGGTGGCGTGCAGCCGGCCGTGGCTGACGACGCCGGAAACCGATGTCGAGCCGTGCGTGCTGGAAAAGATATCGGCAAGACCTGCGGATTGCATGCTGCCGGAAATCTTGTAGCGATCGCCGTTGAACTGCGAGCGGAAGGTGGCGGTCGCGACCGGCAGGCCGGAGAGGCGGATGCTGTAGTCCGTGCGGTGCTCGATTTCGGCCGAGATGGCGGGCGTCGCACTCACGGCAGTGAGAAGCGACAGGGCCGCACCCGCAATCCAACTCTGCCCGTTCATCCTGACGACTCCCATTGAGACGCTCCGCCTAATCGGCCAATGCGGCGATTCTACGCCGCGGCCCAATCCCGATATCGTTGCTATTGCCTGCAAATCATGGCTTTTGGCAACTGAATTCAGGCTGAACGGCAGGTTTGGCTTGACGCCGCTGGCGAGTGTGACTATAGAACCGCGACTTCTCAAAAAGGCCAGATGGACTGCGGCCGGTTTCGGTGCCGGAAACGTATTGTCCAGAACCAAGAAAAAATAGGTGTACCATGTCCCGTAGTTGCGAATTGACCGGCAAGGGCGTCCAGTCGGGCAACAATGTGAGCCACGCAAACAACAAGACGAAGCGCCGGTTCCTGCCGAACCTGTGCAGTGTCACGCTGATTTCCGACGCCCTCGGCCAGCGTTTCCGTCTTCGCGTTTCCGCTGCTGCTCTGCGTTCCGTCGAGCACCGCGGTGGCCTCGATGCCTTCCTCCTGAAGGCTGAAGAAAACGAACTGTCGATGCGCGCTCGTCTGCTGCGCCGCCAGATCGCCAAGAAGACCGCTGCTGCTGCCGCCTGATTTCAGGCCTTAGCCAGATCGTTTTCATTGAGGCTTGACCGGGTTCCGGGCAGGCCTCAATGCTTTGCGTTGATATCATGCAATTTCAGGCGAGGCATCGCTTCGAAATTGTCCAGAGCACTCCAACTGGTGGCATCACCCAGGATAAAAAAATGCTAGCGAACCGCGTTACCCTTCTTTACGTCCTCCTGATGACGGCCGTCGTCGTCGCCTCCAACGTGCTCGTGCAGTATCCACTTTCGGGAACGCTGCTCGGCATCAATCTTGGCGACCTACTGACCTATGGTGCCTTCACCTATCCGGTCGCCTTCCTCATCACCGACCTCACCAACCGCCAGTTCGGCCCGCGTGTCGCACGCCGCGTCGTTGCCGCCGGTTTCCTGGTCGCCGTGGTCTTCTCCTTTGCCGTCGCCTCTCCGCGCATCGCCATCGCCTCCGGCTCGGCCTTCCTGTTCGGCCAGCTCCTGGATATCTCGGTGTTCAATCAGCTGCGCCGGCAGACCTGGTGGCGTGCGCCGCTCTTCGCCTCGCTGTTTGGCTCGGTGCTGGATACCGTGATCTTCTTCTCCTTCGCCTTCGCACCGGTCTTTTCGGCCTTCGGCCCGAAC
>NZ_JBLZPK010000038.1:19591-37382 GCF_049199905.1 Shinella sp. M27 | reverse complement strand
AGGATCCACTGCCGCATCCGGTGTGTGGATGGTCGGGTCAAGCCCGACCATGACGGAGAAGAGGACGGTGCGCTTTAGCACCTCCAAGCCGCCCGCCCCGTGCCGGCGGCTTTTATTTTGCCTGGGGCAGGCGGAATTCCAGCATCAGGTTGCGCTGGAGGATAGAGTGGTTGTCGTCGGAGACGACGATGAGGCGGATGTCGTCCTGCGCCATCATCACCACGTCTAGGCCTTCCATATTGTCGATCTGGTGGCTGAGATCAGCATCGATCAACACCTCGCCATCGACCACCGCGCCGGGACGGATTTTGGTGCCGTCGATGCGGCGGATGCGCATGCCCACGCCGTCAGACAGGCGAAAGCGACGCTCCAGCAGCAGGAGATCGCCGTTGGGCAGGAAGGCACCGTCGGTGATATCCCAAGGGTCGTTGCGCTTCACCGCGAAAGTGCCCTTGAGCGGGCCATCGAGCACGGCGGCGAGAACATTGCCGTCGGCATCCAGGCTGCGCTCCGTGACGGCCACCAGCGTTGCGCCGAGCGGCCCGGCCTCGGGCGACATGGCCAGCGCCTCCATGCCGCGATTGCTGCGCATCTCGTTGCGGGGGAATGGGAGCGGCAGGCTGCGCGAAGGGGCTGCCTCCATGAAGCCCGGATCGGGATAGGCGTCGATGCGGTGGAACACCTCATAGCTGGCGAAGACTTCGCCCTTGCCGATGGCAAGTCCCTCCGCATCCATCTGGTATTTGACGTTCTCGTCCTGCCCGGCGCTGTTGAACATCGAGCGGACCTTCAGGTCCGCAAGCCCGCTCAGCTTTCCCTCGGCATCGCGCTCGATGCGGCCGGTCAGCCAGTGGCCGGTATCGAGCACGGCGACGAAATTCCGGTGGTCCTCGCGAAAGCGGATGGCCGAGACGGCGCCAAGCAGCGGGTTGGTGGAGGAGTAGCTGAGGCCGCCGAGGAATTCGAGCTTGCCGAAGAGGCGCTTGTCCGAGCCGATGGCGAATTCGGAGAAGGCGCGGCTAGAGACGGGCAGGTCGATGGTCTCGGCCGCGGCAAGGGAAATGAACGGCAGCGAGAGGGCTGCGCTGACAGCGAGGATGGAGAGGCCCCACAGGAGGCTTCCGTTGCGGCGCTTTTGCGCCCCTTCAGCCGGCACGGCGGCGGCCGGCGGGGCGGCGGGCGGTCGATTCGTCGGCAAAGAGCGAGGCGAGCTGTTCGGTCATTGCGCCGGCCAGTTCGTCCGCATCGACGATGGTGACGGCGCGGCGGTAGTAGCGCGTCACGTCGTGGCCGATGCCGATGGCCAGAAGCTCGACGGGCGAGCGCGTCTCGATCTGCTCGATGACGGCGCGCAGGTGCCGTTCCAGATAGTTGCCGGGGTTCACCGAAAGCGTCGAATCATCGACCGGCGCACCGTCCGAGATCATCATCAGGATGCGGCGCTGCTCCGGGCGGGCGAGCAGACGGTCATGCGCCCAGATCAATGCCTCGCCGTCGATGTTTTCCTTGAGCAGGCCTTCGCGCATCATCAGGCCGAGATTGCGGCGCGCGCGGCGCCACGGTGCATCGGCGCTCTTGTAGATGATGTGGCGCAGGTCGTTGAGGCGGCCGGGGGACTGCGGCTTGCCGCTGCCCAGCCACTTCTCGCGCGACTGGCCGCCCTTCCACGCCTTGGTGGTGAAGCCGAGAATTTCGACCTTCACGCCGCAGCGCTCCAGCGTGCGCGCGAGGATATCGGCGCAGGTGGCGGCAACGGTGATCGGCCGGCCGCGCATGGAGCCGGAATTGTCGATGAGCAGCGTCACGACCGTATCGCGGAAGGTCGTGTCCTTCTCCCGCTTGAAGGAGAGCGGCTGCATCGGATCGATGACGATGCGCTGCAGGCGGGCGCTGTCGAGATAACCCTCTTCGAGGTCGAATTCCCAGGCGCGGTTCTGCTGCGCCATCAGGCGGCGCTGCAGGCGGTTGGCGAGGCGGCCGACCGCCCCTTGCAGGTGGGCGAGCTGCTTGTCGAGGAAGGCGCGCAGGCGGTCGAGTTCCGCTTCATCGCAGAGTTCTTCCGCGGTGATCGTCTCGTCGAATTCCTGCGTGAAGACGCCGTAATCGACCTTCTCGTTGAAATCGGAGAAGGGCTGGTTCGGGCGGCGGACTTCGCCGGGCTTTTCCGTCTCGTCGCCGTCGTCGTCGACGAGGTCGTCGTCGGAGATTTCCGCGCCGTCCATCTCGCCTTCGTCCATCTGCTCGTCGGACGTTTCATTCTCGTCGGCGGGTGCTGAGTCGTCGCCGGCGTCTTCCTGGCTGTTGTTGTCTTCCTGCTCGTCGCTGCGCGGCTGATTCTCGTCCTCGGGCGTCTCGGAATCGTCCGGTTCGTTTTCATCCTCGCCGTATTGTTCGGCGACGTTCATCGAGGCGAGCATATTGCGCACGACGCGCGAAAAGGCCTGCTGGTCGTTGATGGCGGCCGCGAGGCCTTCCATGTCCTTACCGGCCTTGTCGGAGATGAAATCGCGCCAGAGATCGAGCACCTGGCCGGCGGAGGCGGGCGGGGCCTGGCCGGTCAGCTTCTCGCGCACGATGAGCGCGACCGCCTCTTCGAGCGGTGCATCGGCCTGGCGGGTGATCGCGCCGAAATTGGCCTTGGCGTATTTCTCCGTCAGCATGACGTTGAGGTTCTGCGCCATGCCCTGCATGCGGTTCGAGCCGATCGCTTCGACGCGCGCCTGCTCGACGGCGTCGAAGATCGCGCGGGCATCGGCGCCCTGCGGTGACATGGTCGCGTGGATGCGGGCGTCGTGGCAGGCCTTGCGCAGCGCCATCGAATCGCCGAGGCCGCGGGTGATTGCGACTTCGGTCGGTGAGGGCCGCTTGGAGAGTTCCGGCAGGCGGATGCGCTCGCCGGTCATGCCGGGCCGTTCGTTGGCGAAGGAAACCTCCACCTCGCCGTCGCCGGCCACGGCGCGCACGCAACCGCTCACCGCACGGCGGAACGGTTCCATATCGACCACGCCGCCCGGTCTCGGCTTCGAATTGTCACCGCGAGCTGCCATGCGCTTTACCGGGCCTTAGGCCGTCGCCTCCAGGACGATGTTGGCGGCACTTTCCTTCAGCTCGATGCCGAAGGCGCGCTGGTAGAGTTCGGCGACCAGCGTGCGTTCCAGTTCGTCGCACTTGTTGAGGAAGGTGACGCGGAAGGCGAAGGCGATGTCGCCGAAGATCTCGGCGTTCTCGGCCCAGGTGATGACCGTACGCGGGCTCATGACCGTCGACAGGTCGCCGTTGATGAAGGCGGCGCGGGTGAGATCGGCGACGCGCACCATGCGCGAGATCGTGTCGCGGCCTTCCTTGCCGGCGGAAAGGCGCTTGACCTTGGCGGCGACGATGCTGACTTCGTGGTCGTGCGGCAGGTAGTTCAGCGTGGTAACGATCGACCAGCGGTCCATCTGCGCCTGGTTGATCTGCTGCGTGCCGTGATAGAGGCCCGTCGTATCGCCAAGGCCGACCGTGTTGGCGGTGGCGAACAGGCGGAAGGCGGGGTGCGGGCGGATGACGCGGCTCTGGTCGAGCAGCGTCAGGCGGCCGGCGGATTCCAGCACGCGCTGGATGACGAACATCACGTCCGGGCGGCCGGCATCGTATTCGTCGAAGACGAGCGCGACATTGTGCTGGTAGGCCCAGGGCAGGATGCCGTCCTTGAATTCGGTGACCTGCAGGCCGTCCTTGACGACGATGGCGTCCTTGCCGACGAGGTCGATACGGCTGACATGGCTGTCGAGGTTGACGCGCACGCAGGGCCAGTTGAGGCGGGCGGCGACCTGCTCGATATGGGTCGATTTACCCGTGCCGTGGTAACCGGACACCATGACGCGGCGGTTATGGGCAAAGCCTGCCAGGATGGCCAGCGTCGTTTCGCGGTCGAACAGGTAGTCCGGGTCGAGGTCCGGCACATAGGCGTCCGCCTTGGAATAGGCCGGGACCCTGAGGTCCGTATCAATGCCGAAAACCTCCCGGACAGATACAGTCGTATCGGGGAGGTTGGAAATATCGAGATCCATCTTGCTCATCACGTCTCCGCGGGCGGCGGGTTCTCCTCCACCCCAATACCTTAGTGCTCGCCGACCATGCCTTTTGCTTGACCGCAGAAGGACGATACCGGGCGATTCCGCCCGGCCGCCGAATGCTCTAGCAGAAGCCGGCCTGCTTTAACAATTGATATGCTTGGATGACCGCGCGAAAACGCTCCTCCGAGCCTCTATCTCCGCCATTTGCATCCGGGTGATGCTTTTTGACAAGTGTTTTGTAGGCGGTCTTGATCTCGTCGCCTGTCGCATTGGCCGAAAGGCCGAGCGTGTCGAAGGCCTTGGCCTCCAGCGTCTTCAGCTTTCGCGCCCGCGGTTCCATCTGTGGGCGGCGGCCCTTACCCTCGTTGAAAAGGCCGAAGGGATCGCGGATGCGCTGATTTGCCCCGGCCGTGCCGGAGCGCGCCGAACCCTGCGCCGGTCCGTTTTTGGCAGCCTTGTTGACGCCGATCGTCCAGGTCGGGCGGTGGCCGGTGATGGCCTCCTTCTGATAACGCGCGATCTCGCCGTCGGAGAGGCCGGAGAAGTAGTTGTAGCCCTTGTTGTATTCCTTGACGTGCTCGAAGCAGAACATGAAATACTGGCCATCGGCATTGCGGCCGACGGGGGCGCGGTGTTTGGCGCTTTCCTCGCAGCCATCCCACTGACAGGTCGGCGCGGAGCGTTCGGGACGCTCCACGCGCCGCTTCGTGCGGATGCGGTCGAAGTATTTGGAATCGAGTTTCATGGCGCACATTATGGGGGTGCGAAGAGACCGCCACAAGAATTGACAAAGCGGATTGTTGCTGGCTTTGTGAAACTATTTTGTTGCGTTGCGGCGCGTGATTTTCCGGCCGCCGAAAGTTCGCTCATGTCCATGAAATCCAGCATCACCGGCAAGCTCGAAGCGGCCTTTTCGCCTGATAGGCTCGAGGTCATCAACGAGAGCCATCTGCATGCCGGCCACAAGCCGGAGTTCAACGGCGAAGGCGAGACGCATATGCGCGTGCGCATCGTCGCCTCCGCCTTCGCCGGCATGGGCCGGGTGGCGCGGCATCGGGCGATCAACGATCTGGTGAAGGCGGAATTCGACGCCGGTCTGCATGCGCTTGCCGTCGAAGTCGCGGCACCCGGCGAGCCGACACGCTGGTAGTCAGTTGCTGATCTGCACCGGCTCGACCGGGCGGATGCGCAGCCGGGTGATGCGGTTCTTCACGCGCTTCATGACGATGAAGCGCTTGCCGTGGAAGGTAAAGGCCTGGCGTTCCTCGGGGATCGATTTCGATTCGTGAATGACGAGGCCGGCAATGGTCGTCGCCTCCTCGTCCGGCAGGGCCCAGCCGAAGGCGCGGTTGAGGTCGCGGATCGTCACGCCGCCATCGACGACGAGCGAGCCGTCCGCCTCGCGACGCACGCCCTGCAGGTCGATGGCCGCCTCGTCCGAGGTGTCGCCGACGATTTCCTTCAAAATATCCTGAAGCGTGACGACGCCCTGCACCTCGCCATATTCGTCCACGACCGTGGCAAAATGCTCCTGCCGGCGCAGGAAGGCGGCAAGCTGTTCCTTCAGCGTCGTCGTATCCGGCACGAACCAGGGTTTTTGCGCGACCTTGGTGATGTCGAGGTTCTTCGGTTCGACGCCCGGCTCGGCGAGCGCCCGCAACAGATCTTTAGCGTGCACGACGCCGACAATATTGTCGACCGAGCCCACCCAGAGCGGCATGCGCGTGTAGGGGCTTTCCAGCACGGCCTTGACGATCTCCTCCGGCGGGTCGTCGGCATCGAGGCCGCGCATGGTGGTGCGATGGATCATGATGTCGGAGACTTCGAGCGCGTCGAGATCGAGCATGCCCAGCAGTTTTTCGCGGTCCGGCTTTGCCGCCGCAGTTTCCGCCTGCCGGCGCTCCCCCTCCGCCTCGCGCGCTTCCTGATGCGTGCGCCACAGCGTGGCAAGCGGCACCCGGACCCGGAAAAGCAGGATGGCAAGCGGGATCAGGACGAGAACGACTGATATCAGCAGCCACGGGAAGGGAGCGAGTGCTGCGGGCGCTTCGACGGTCATTTCGGCAGCTTTTCCTTCAGGAAAGCGACGACTTCGGATTGCGGCACATCATCGGCAACGAAGGACTGGCCGACACCGTGCGTCAGGATGAAGGTGAGTTTTCCGCCCTTCACCTTCTTGTCCTGCGCGATGGCGTCCATCAGTTTTTCCGCCGGCGGCAGACCACCGGGAATCTCGTCCATCGTGGTCGGCAGGCCGACCTCGCGCAGATGTTTTTCGACGCGCTTGCCGTCATCTGGGCTGCAAAGGTTCATGCGGGCGGAGAACTGGTGGGCGAGCACCATGCCGATCGACACGCCCTCGCCATGCACGAGGCGGGCGCTGTCATACTGCGTGGCGGCTTCCAGCGCGTGGCCGAAGGTGTGGCCAAGATTGAGCAAAGCGCGCTGGCCGTTTTCCCGCTCGTCGGCGGCCACCACGTCGGCTTTCGCCTGGCAGCTCGTGGCGATGGCGTCGATGCGCGCCTCGCCGCCGGCAAAGACAGCCTGCCAGTTCTTTTCGAGCCAGGCAAAAAAATCCGGCTTGTCGATCAGGCCGTATTTGGCGACTTCGGCATATCCGGCGCGGAATTCGCGCGGCGAGAGCGTGTCGAGCACATCGGTATCGGCGAGCACCAAATCGGGCTGGTGGAAGACACCAATGAGGTTTTTGCCGTGCGGTGAATTGATGCCCGTCTTGCCGCCGACGGAGGAATCGACCTGCGCCAGCAGCGAGGTCGGCACCTGGATGAAGCGCGAGCCGCGGCGCGCGATGCCGGCGGCAAAGCCGGTGAGGTCGCCGATGACGCCGCCGCCCAGCGCCACGACCGCATCATTACGCTCGATGCGGGCGGCTAGCACGCTGTCGCAGACGCTGATCAGATGTTCGAAGCTCTTCGTCTTCTCGCCGGCCGGCAGCACGAGCGAGACGGCGTCGATGCCCTCCACCTTCAACGCGGCCAGGAAATTGTCGAGATAGATCGGTGCTACGTTTTCGTCGGTGATGACGGCGATCTTGCGGCCCTTCAGCCGGCTTGCGATCTCGCGGCCGGCGGCGGCGATCAGGCCGGGGCCGATCAGGATATCGTAGGAGCGGTCGGCAAGCTCGACCCGCACGGTGCGGCGCGCGGTGGCAGAAGCGGTCATGGTCATCTCGTCAGGGTTTGCGGGTGGCGGTGATGGCGGTCAGCACCTCCTCCACCATGGTTTCCTTCTTCACGTCGCGCGACATCACGGTGAGATCGGCTTCCGCATAGACCGGATAGCGGGCGTTCATGAGGTTTTCGAGTGTCTGGCGCGGGTTTTCCGTCTTGAGCAGCGGGCGCGTGTCGCGCTTGTTGACGCGCTCCCAGAGCACGTCGAGATCGGCCTTCAGCCAGACGGTGAGCCCGCCGCGCTTGATATGCTTGCGGGTGTTGTCGTTGATATAGGCGCCGCCGCCGGTTGATACGACGCGCGGGCCGGAGCGCAACAGGCGCTTGATGACGCGGGTTTCCAGCGCGCGGAACTCGGCCTCGCCGTAAGCGGCGAACAGGTCGGTGATCGACATGCGCGAGACGCGCTCGATCTCATGGTCGGAATCGACGAAGGGAATGCCGAGCGCCTGCGCCGTCATGCGGCCGATCGCCGATTTTCCCGCACCCATCAGGCCGATCAGCACGAGGTTGCGCTTGCCGAGCGCGGCACGGGCCTCACTTGCAAGCGTGGGGGCAAGTGCGGGAGGGGCCTGGTCGATCGGCTCTGTCATTGGTGTTTCCGGGGTTTCGTCCCTTTCCGTATCGACAAAAGCACCGGAAGCGTCAAGTCTGCCGCACCCTTCATCCCGGGTGTCGACGGATGGCCGGCCTTGCGCTGGGCGGGCGGCAAGGCAATATAAACGGCATCCGCCCCGGAGAATGCCATGCCCACCCTGTTCCGTTTCCTGTTCTTCTGCGCCGTGATCGTCGGATCGGTCTATGGCGTGATGGTGGCGCTGGTGACCTTCGTCGAGCCGACGGAGCGCGAGGTGACGATCCGCATCCCCTCCGAACGGGTGAATCCGCAGCCATGAGGGATCCGTCCGGGCTTCAGGTGGAATCCTTCCTCGAAATGATGAGCGCCGAGCGGGGGGCAGCGGTGAACACGCTGCAATCCTACGAACGCGACCTCGAGGATGCGAAATCCTTCCTCAACGAGCGCAATGTGCGTCTCACCGAGGCGATGCCGGATGACCTGCGCGCCTATCTCGGCCATCTGGCCAAACAGGGTTTTGCCGCTTCCTCGCAGGCACGGCGGCTGTCGGCGCTGCGGCAGTTCTTCAAATTCCTCTATGGCGAGGGCCTGCGCGGCGACGATCCGACCGGTATTCTCGATGCGCCCAAGAAAGGGCGCTCGCTGCCGAAGACCTTGAGTGTCGATGACGTCACCCGCCTCATTTCTCGGGCGGAGGCGGAGGCTGCCGAGCCGGGCGGCAATCTTCTGATGAAACGGCGCATGCACCTGCTGGTCGAATTGCTCTATGCGACGGGCATGCGTGTCAGCGAACTCGTTTCCCTGCCGGCAAGCGCTCTGGCGCAGACCGGGCGCTTCCTTGTCGTGAAGGGCAAGGGCAACAAGGAACGGCTGGTGCCGCTGTCGCGCGCTGCGGTTTCCGCCATGGAGGCCTATGGCGAGGCGCTGGCTGCGGAGATCGGTGACGAGCCGGCGGCGGGCGCCTTCCTCTTCCCGTCCGACGGCAAGGAAGGCTTTTTGCCGCGGCAGGTCTTTGCCCGCGATCTGAAGGCGCTGGCCGGGCGGGCGGGAATTCGCGCCGCAACGCTGTCGCCGCATGTCCTTCGCCATGCTTTTGCCAGCCATCTGCTCCAGAACGGCGCGGACCTGCGCGCCGTGCAGGAACTGCTGGGGCATTCGGACATTTCGACGACACAAATCTATACGCATGTGCTGGAAGAACGGCTCCACCAGCTCGTTCAGACCCATCACCCTCTTGCCAAACAGGCAAAAAAACCGGATTAGGACCCTTCGCTGGCGACCGGCCCCCTTTTGGCCGATACCCGCCCGGCGCGGTTTGAGCAAACGATCGGAAACGCATCTCATGCACAACTACCTCGATTTCGAAAAGCCCATCTCGGATCTCGAAGGCAAGATCCACGAGCTGAAGAAGCTCAAGGAAGAAGATGAGAGCATCGACACGTCTGATGAGGTCGGCCGGCTGGAAGTGCGCGCCCGCGAGGCGATGGCCGACATCTATTCCAAGCTGAGCCCCTGGCAGAAGACGCAGGTCGCGCGCCACCCGCAGCGCCCGCACTTCCTCGATTATGCGCGCCAGCTCTTCGAAGAGTTCACGCCGCTGGCCGGCGACCGCAAGTTCGCCGAGGACGAGGCGATCCAGGCCGGCCTCGGCCGCTTCCGCGGCGAAGCCGTCGCTATCATCGGCCAGGAAAAGGGCAACGACACCAAGTCGCGCCTCAAGCACAATTTCGGCAGCGCCCGGCCTGAAGGCTATCGCAAGGCGATCCGCATCATGGAAATGGCCGACCGCTTCGGCCTGCCGGTCATCACGCTGATCGATACGGCCGGCGCCTATCCGGGCATCGGCGCGGAAGAGCGCGGCCAGGCGGAAGCCATCGCCCGTTCGACGGAAATGTGTCTCAACATCCGCGTGCCGATCGTCTCGGTCGTGCTGGGTGAAGGCGGCTCGGGCGGCGCGATCGCCATCGCCACCGGCGACCGTGTCTATATGCTGGAACATGCGATCTACAGCGTGATCTCGCCGGAAGGTGCTGCCTCCATCCTCTGGCGCGATTCCACTCGCGCCAAGGAAGCCGCGAGCAACATGAAGATCACGTCGGAGGACCTGAAGGCCTTCGGCATCATCGACGGCATCATTCAGGAGCCCGTCGGCGGCGCGCATCGCGATCCCGCCGCCGTAATTAGCCGTACCGGCGACGTCATCGCTGCGGCGCTCAAGGAACTTTCGGCCAAGCCGGGCGACCAGTTGCGCAAGGATCGCCGCCAGCGCTATCTGAATATCGGCCGCCAGCTTTAACGCTTTGTTTTGAAGGGCGGCCGCGTGCCGCCCTCGCCAAATCTCGGCCACATTCCCCGTGTTTGAGACGGGTGCGGGTTTCCGGCAGCCTTGCGAAAGAATTTCCGGTTAAGAATTTATGAAGTATAAGCCGGTTACGACTGCGCGTCCGCCCGCCCGGCGCGACGGCATGCGATCTGACGATTGTTGACGGACCCTTCGAATGCGCCTGACTGTTCTTGCCGCTGTATCGCTCCTTGCCGTTGCCGCCGCCGGCTGCACGAATGAGACGCTCGACTCTTTCGACAAGGCTGATGTCGACCTCAAAAGGGTGTCCAGCAAGACCAATTACCAGCTCTCGCCGTCGGTTCTGTCGAAGATGTCGGCCATGAATATGGACCGCGCCTCGCCGATCATGCTGCGCATCTTCAAGGAAGAAGGCCGGCTGGAGGTCTGGAAGGCGGATCGCTCGAACCGGTTCCAGCAGCTGCGCAGCTACAAGATCTGTGCCTGGTCAGGTAAGCTAGGACCCAAGATGAAGGAAGGCGACCGTCAGGCGCCGGAAGGGTTCTATCCGCTCTCCAAGGCGAATTTGAACCCGAATTCGAGTTACTTCCTCGCGATCAACACGGGTTTCCCGAACAGCTATGACCGCGCCCAGAAGGCGAGCGGCACCAACCTGATGATCCATGGCGCCTGTTCGTCCTCCGGCTGTTATTCGATGACGGACGAGCAGATGCTGGAAATCTTCGCCTTCGCCCGCGACGCCTTCGGCGGCGGCCAGTCGACGATCCAGCTGCAGGCCTTCCCCTTCCGCATGACCGCGGAAAACATGGCGCGGCATCGCGACAATCCCAATATCGAATTCTGGAAGATGCTGAAGGTCGGCTACGACCATTTCGAAGTGACCAAGCGGCCGCCGGAGGTCAATGTCTGCGAGAAGAAATATGTCTTCAACCAGCAATCCGACAAGCCGTTCTCGGCCGGCGGCGCCTGCCCGGCCATGACGACCCCCGGCGCGCTCGAATCCGCGCTCGCCAGCTACAACAAGACCTATGCCGCGTCCTACGCCACCGCGATGCGCAAATATAACGGCACGGTCTGGATCGAGCCGTCGGAAGCCCAGCGCAAGGCGATTGTCGCCGACCAGCGCAAGGGCCGCGAACTCGCCTATGCACCGACGGGCAACTCGCTCGATGCCGGCAAGCTGATGACCGAGCGCGAGATCGCCGAACAGAAGCGCAAGGCCGAAGAGGCCGAGCAGCGCAAGGTCGAAGCCGCCGAGCGCGCCGTGCGCGAAGCCGAGGAAGCCAAGAACAAGGCTGCCGCCGATTTCGCGGCCGACGTTGCCGCCGAGAAGGCGGAAAAGCAGGCCAAGGGCGAGGGCGCCCTGCCGGTGCCGGAACAAAATCCCGGCATGGCGGCCGTCGAGAAGAAGGAAAAGAAGTCCTTCTGGCAGACTTTGACCGGGGGAAGCCAGCCGCGCAGGGGTGAAGAGGCCCGGCCCGCGGTGAGCGAGACGACCGAACAGGCAACGCTCCAGGGCGGCCAGCAGCCGGAAAAGGCCGGCGAAACGGCCATCTCCGCGAACAAGACCGTTGCGACGAACACCGATGCCGTCGCCACCCTTCCCGTTGCCGGCGGAGAGGCGGGCCAGCAGGTCGTTGAAGAGACCGCGAAGAAGCCGTTCTGGAAGTTCTGGCAGAAATGACCACGGCGGCAGCCGGCGAGGCCGAGGTCTATGACCTGCGCGGGCTGAAATGTCCGCTGCCGGTGATGAAGACACGCAAACGCCTCGCGGCAATGGCCGCCGGCGCCAGCCTCTGGGTCGAGACGACGGACCCGCTTGCGGTGATCGATATCCCGCATTTCTGCCATGAGGACGGTCACGCACTGCAAGCCAGCGAGCGTGTCGAAGCCGGGCACCGTTTCCTGATCCGCAAGAAGATCTAAGCCTTCGCGCACCTATGCGGGAACGTAGGTCAACCGGATAACGTTTTCGCCGATGCGGTCGCTTGCCGTAAGGCGCAGCGGCGGTCGCGGGCCGGCGAAGTACCGTTTCCCGCTTCCGATCACGAAAGGGTGCAGGTACATCCTGTATTCATCGACAAGGCCTAGGTCGGTCAGGCTTTGCGCCAGTTCAGGGCCGGACACTTCAATCACCCCGTCCAGCTGTGTCTTAAGGCCGTTGATTGCCGCTGCGAGATCGCCATTGATGAGCGTGGCATTCGGTCCGGCCGACGTCAGCGAGCGTGATACGACCCATTTCGGCTGGCTGCGCCACGCCGTTGCATAGGCGCGTTCCTCCGCGTCCCATCCGGCTTGGTCGTCGTCCCAATAGCGCATCACCTCGTACATGCGGCGGCCGTAGATGATGCCGGCGAGGCCGCGCACGTCATCGATGAAATGGTGAAAGAGCGCGGGTTCGGGCGCGAAAGCCATGTGATCGACATAGCCGTCCAGGGACTGGTTCAAGGCGTAGACGAGCTTTGCCATGCGAACTTCCTTTCCTCCCGGCGGACCTCGCTGGCGGCCGCCTTCTAGAACCGAAAACCCGGAACCGCGAGCGGATTGTCTTCCAAAGCAGCCCGGTCCGGCCGGTCGATCTTCGGCGTGCCGGTGAAAGCGTCGAAGAGGTCGCGCACGAAGGCTTCAGGCAGGTCCTTGGTGATCAGCACCAGCCGCGTGCGGCGATCGGCAGGGTCCGGCCAGGCGGCAAGCCGCTCCGGCGGATGGAAGACGCTTTGCACGCCATGCAGCACGACCGGGCGATCCGGATTGGTCGAGAGCTGGACGATGCCCTTCATGCGCAGCAGCTTGTCGCCATGGGCGGAGCGCAAGAGATCGACGAACAGGTCGAGTGCCATCGGGTCGATGGCGCGGTCGTGCACGATGCTGAAGGAGCGGATCGTCGCGTCGTGGCGCGTCACGTCATGGGCGTGCTGGTGGCCGTGATCATGGTGATGACCGTGCTCATGGTGGTGGTGATCATGCCCGTGGTCATGCTCGTGATGGTGGTGATGGCCGGCATGGCCATGCGCTTCGTCATGCAGCCAGCGGCGAACGTCAGGGATCTTGCTGCCGGGATCGTAGAGGCCGTTGGCCAGCAGGTCGGGGCCGACGAGGCCGGGCGTATCGACATCGGAGACGAGGGCGCGCGGATTGAGCGCGGCGATCTCGCGTTTCACCGCCTCCAGCGTCGCCGCATCGGCAAGCGTCGTCTTGCTGATCAGCACGCGATCGGCGACGGCGACCTGCTTGACGGCTTCGGGATGGTTGGCGAGCGTCGAGAGGCCGTTGGCCGCATCGACGACGGTGATGACGCCATCGAGGCTGAAGGAATGGGCGAGTACCGGGTTGCCCATGACGGCCTGCAGCACGGGGGCAGGATCGGCAAGGCCGGTCGTCTCGATCACCACGCGCTTCAGCGGCTGGATCTTGCCGCTCTGCATACGGTCCATCAGGTCGGCGAGTGTATCGACCAGTTCGCCGCGGATCGTGCAGCACAGGCAGCCGTCCGAAAGCTCGATGATGCCGTCGCCGGATTGTTCGACAAGCAGGTGGTCGATACCGACTTCACCGAACTCGTTGATGATGACGGCCGTATCGGTCAGTGTCGGGTCCTTCAGCAGGCGGTTGAGCAGGGTCGTCTTGCCTGCGCCCAGAAAGCCGGTCAGCACGGAAACCGGTACACGCCGCTCGATAAGGCTCATGTCTTGTCCCATCAGAAGGCCGGTCGCGGAATCGGAATCGGGATGTTGACGGCATCGCCCATATCCCTGGAGGCGACTTCGTCATTGCCGGCGGGCGTGGCCGTGTCGCTGCCCATCAGGCCGGCGAAGACCAGTTTCAGCGGCCGGTTCACCTCGTGGATATAGGGCGACAGGAGTTTCTGGCGGCCCGCTTCGTCGCGCCCTTCGCTGCGCACCTTGGCGGCATGCTTCGAGCAGATCTCCTGCGAGATATCGGCAACCTCGTTGCGCGTTTCGCCATAGGGGCGAAGCTGGCCGAGTGTGGGCACCTTGCCGGCCCGCATGGTCAGGCCCTTTTCCAGCATGCCGGCCGAAATATCGGCGCGTGCGCCCAGGCTTTCGGAGCCGAGCACGACGGAGACGACCGCCCGGCCGTTGCGGGTGGCCGAGGAGACCTGGTTGAAACCGGAGGCGCAGATGAAGCCGGTCTTCATGCCGTCGGCGCCGTCGAAACGGCCGATCAGCATGTTGTAGTTCGGATATTGCTTCTTGCCGGTCGTGAAGCCTTCCAGCGCGAAATAGGAGGAATATTGCGGGAATTCGCGCTTCAGCGTCACGGCGAGCACGGCAAGGTCGCGCGCCGTCGTGTACTGGCCCTTGCCGGGCAGGCCGTGCGGGTTGATGAAGTGCGACGAACTCATGCCGATGCGCGAGGCCTCGGCGTTCATGCGATCGACAAAACCCTGTTCGGACCCGCCGATCGATTCGGCGATGGCGACGGCCACGTCATTGGCAGACTTGACGAGGATGATCTTCAGCGCGCTGTCGAGCGTCATCTTCTGGCCGGGCTTGAAATACATCTTGCTTGGCGGCTCGGCGGCGGCATTCTTCGTCATGATGACGGGGCTTTCCAGCGACATCTCGCCCGCCTTGATGGCGCGGAAGACCGTGTAAGCCGTCATCAGCTTGGTGAGCGAGGCGGGATACCAGCGCTGGAACGCATCCTCGTGCTCGATGACCTGCAGCGTGTTGACATCCACCAGCATGCGCGGATTGGCATCGGCAACATTGGCCAGGGAGGCTGTGAAGAGCAGGGCGGCGCTCACAAGCGCAGCAACCCGGCGCACCGGTCGTCCGTTCGTCTGCAAAGGTCTGTCCTCGAAATCGGGAGTTGTCTCGAACCGTCGCCCTATTTAACCTATATGGCACCGTGATGGCAAAGCCATCGGAGCGAGATGGCCAAATTTCCGGCCGAACATGACAGGAAACCCGCATGCCCGTTCTCAACCGCGCCGCCGAAATGCAGGACGAAATCGCCGAATGGCGCCGCCAGATCCACAGGGAGCCGGAATTGCTCTTCGCGGTGGAAAAGACGGCGGCCTTCGTGGCGGACAAGCTGAAGGAATTCGGCGTCGACGAAATCGTGACCGGCATCGGCCGCACCGGCGTCGTCGGCATTATCCGCGGCAAGGGGGAGGGGCGCACGATCGGCCTGCGCGCTGACATGGACGCGCTGCCGATCGACGAGACGAGCGGCAAGCCGTGGTCCTCGACCGTCAAGGGCAAGATGCACGCCTGCGGCCATGACGG
Organism: Shinella sp. M27; assembly: GCF_049199905.1. Taxonomy (NCBI): domain Bacteria; kingdom Pseudomonadati; phylum Pseudomonadota; class Alphaproteobacteria; order Hyphomicrobiales; family Rhizobiaceae; genus Shinella; species Shinella sp. M27. The sequence goes on along the minus strand of NZ_JBLZPK010000038.1, from coordinate 21,999 downwards.
CCACACCGCCATGCTGCTCGGTGCCGCAAAATATCTCGCCGAGACGCGCAATTTCGCAGGCTCCGTCGCGGTCATCTTCCAGCCCGCCGAAGAAGGCGGCGGCGGCGGCAACGAAATGGTCAAGGACGGCATGATGGAGCGCTTCGGCATTGCCGAGGTCTACGGCATGCACAATTTGCCCGGCATGCCGGTCGGTTCGTTCGGCACGCGCCCAGGCCCGATCATGGCGGCGACGGACGAGTTCACCATCGCCGTCAAGGGTCGCGGCGGCCACGCGGCCCTGCCGCACAAGACGGTGGATCCGATCGTCATCGGCTCCTATGTCGTCACAGCACTCCAGACCATCGTCTCGCGTGTGGCCGATCCCATCGCCTCGCTGGTCGTCTCCGTCACCAAGTTCAATGCCGGCTTCGCGCACAATGTCATACCGGAGACGGCACAGCTTGCCGGCACGGTTCGCACGCTGAACCCCGACATGCGCGAGGAGGCCGAGGCTCGCATCCGCCAGATCTGCGGCGGCCTGGCCGCCGCGCACGGTGCGGAGATCACCGTCAGCTACCACCGCAACTATCCCGTGACCGTGAACCATGCGGACGAGACCGGCCACGCTGTGTCCGTCGCGCAGGATATCGCCGGCATCGCCGCGGTCGATCCGTCGCTCAATCCGATGATGGGCGGCGAGGATTTTTCCTACATGCTGCTTTCGCGCGCCGGTGCCTTCATCTTCCTCGGCAACGGCGATACGGCCGGCCTGCATCACCCGGCCTATGATTTCAACGATGACGCCATCCCCCATGGCGTGACCTACTGGGTCAAGCTCGCCGAAAGCCGGCTGGCCGCCTGACGAAAAAGAGCCCGGCTGCAGGGACAAACAGCCGGGCAAGTCAGGGGAGGATCGGCAAGGTGCTGCGATCTTATTCGCAGACGCGGACCTTCTTGATGATCAGGTTGCCCCACTTGTCGTAGTGCTTCACCTTCTTCCAGAAGCAGTCGTAGCCATAATCGTCATCGTAGAAGGTGACCTGGGAGTGGCCCCAGCCATTGCCATGATGGCCGTGACCCCAGCCATGACCGCCGCCGAAATCGAAGCCGATGGAAAGGCCGCCGGCCTGCGAGGGGGCGGCGAAGGAAAGCGCTGCGACAGTGGCGACGACAGCGGAAAGCATGATCTTGCGCATGGACATTCTCCTTGGTGGTTTGGTGGATGGAGCCATCTCCATCCGATGACCCGAATGTCTCATGTGCCGGGCTTGTGCGCTGTTCCCGATGGAACCCGCCCCTCGCCGCCCCGAAAATCGCTTGGCTTCAAGCGAGAGCTTTTGTATGGGTTCACACAGTGGTCCCGTAGCTCAGCAGGATAGAGCACCAGATTCCTAATCTGGGGGTCCCGCGTTCGAATCGCGGCGGGATCACCACTTCACGCGAAGGAGACTTTTAAGGCTTTCCGCATACAACTGACGTCTCATGGATGGCGGAGGTTGTGGGATTGCCGAAGAAGTTTGTGGTCGGAAGGAGCGTTGGACTGAATGTCTACCTTCTGGCGCTTGCCCTTGCTTGCCTGATGCCCGTTGTTGCCATATCCGGCTTTGCCATGTGGCGTGCCGGGGAAGCGTATCGCGAGACGGCGACGACACGGCTTTCCGATACAGCAACAACACTCGCCCGCGCCATCGAGGCTGATATCGAGGGGCGGTTTACGGCGCTGACCACCTTCGCGACTCTGCGAACCTTCTCCGGCGACACGGTTTTGACGACACTGACATCCAGCCGCTTCAAGGGCATTGGACTGGATGGACAGGTTACCCTCGTTGCTTTCGATGGAAATATGCCCGTCGGCAAGGTTGACCGGCGGATTGCCATGGTCGCGCGCGAGGCGGTCAGCAAGCAGTCTCCAGCGCTTTCCAACCTCTATCTCGGACGCAAGCGGGCGGATTTTCGGATCGACCTTGCCTTGCCGTTGCCCGCGGAAGGCACGCACATGCGTGCGCTTGTGCTCTCGGTCGCGCCCGAGCAGCTTATCCGCGCCCTGCAGCAGAAGAACGAGGCCTTGAGCGGTATCCTCGTCGCCGTCACCGATGGTGACGGGCGGATCATTGCGCGGTCTCGCGAACCGCAGCGCACCATCGGTCTGCGTGCGCCCGACTGGCACAAGCTGGAGGCCCTCGGTTCCCGCAGCGGCTGGTTCGAGGCTGTGACGACGGAGGGAACGACGACGATCCTCGCCTTCGAAAAGCTGGATTCGACACCTGGCTGGACCTTGGTGGTCGGCGAGCCGACCGCCGTCTTCAATGCACGCTGGAAGGACCCGCTAATCGGTCTTTCCTTCGGGGTGCTCGTTGCTCTTGGGTTTGCGACCGTGGCGGCCGTCTGGATCGGGCGGTTGATCCTTCGGCCCGTCGAGGCGCTGG
>NZ_JBLZPK010000038.1:0-19449 GCF_049199905.1 Shinella sp. M27 | reverse complement strand
GCGGCCCGGCGCAACAACGAGCGGCGGCTGGAGACGGTAGCCCAGGCGGGGGCGCTTGCGCTCTGGCGCTGGTCGGCACGCGGTGATCTCAGCTGGATCGAGGGCTGGTCGGTGCTGACAGGCACGCCGGAGAGCGACGCGCTCGGTATGGGCTGGCTCGACCATGTGCATCCGGACGACCGCGCACGGCTTGTCGAAACGCTGGAGGAGACGCGCGAGGCTTGTCGCATGGTCGATGTGGAGTTTCGTCTTCTCGTCGCCGGCGGGCGCTGGCTCTGGGTGCGCAAGCGCGGCGGGCCGGTACAGGATGACCATGGCACCGTCCTGCAATGGGCCGGCGTCATCGAGGACATCGATGCGCGCAAGCAGAGCGAAACCCATGTGGCGCATCTCGCCCATCATGATGCGCTGACCGACCTTGCCAATCGCGTGACGCTGCGCCAGCGGCTGGAAGATGCCATTGCCGATACGCTGAACGGCAAACGTCGCGCGCTGCTCTATCTCGATCTCGACCGGTTCAAGCAGGTGAACGATACCTTGGGCCACGCGGCGGGCGACACGCTTCTCTGCGTCGTCGCGGACCGGCTGCGGGCCTGCGTCGGCGAGCAGGGGCTGGTTGCGCGGCTCGGCGGCGACGAGTTTGCCATCCTGCAGAACGACGCGGATCGCGAAGAGAAGAGCCTTGCTCTGGCCGAGCGGATCATCGAGATCGTCAGCGTGCCCTATCTGATCGATGGGTTCTCCGCCACGGTGGGGGTCAGCGTCGGCATCACATTCATCGCGGATAGCGCCAGCGATGCGGATGCTTGCCTGAAGCGTGCCGACCAGGCGCTCTATTGGGCCAAGCAGACGGGGCGTGGCCGGGCGGTTGTCTATGAACAGGAAGAAAGCCTGGCGCGGCTGGCCGCTTTTGCCGGCCTGCCGGCGAAGCGGCTTCAGGCCTGAGCGTCCTTACCGTCCGGATCAGACGTCTTCCTTCTCCCGCTCCGGCGTGACGACACGCGGCTTGGCGCGTACGGAGGGAACGATCGACGGCTTGTTGACGACCTTCTTCGGCTGCGGCGCCTTGATACCGAGCATGTTGCGGATGCGGTCGGAGACCAGCGGGCGGAAGCGGCTGGCGCGAAAGGGCATATCGACGGCGCCGTAACCCTCGGGGCCGTCGTCATTGCCGCGGTAGAGTTCCATCAGCTTGATGCCGTAGAAATCACCATCCACATAGTGGCGGTATTGGCCGGCCCAGCGGACCGTGTAGATCTGCCCCTTGCGGATGCCCTGGTCGATCGAGACATTCTTGAAGCGGTCGTTGATGCAGACGACCTTTTGGCCGACATGGAATGTAGGCATGCGGTTGTCTCCCCTATCGCCTGCGTCCAAGACCGGAAAGCCGGGCCGGCTCAGCCGGTCTTGCGGCAGTTGATGCCCGGCGCGTTCTCGCCCTTGGTCAGGTCGTAGAGCGTCGCCTCGTCGCCCTTGGTCCACCATTCGTAGCGGCCGCCGGCATATTTGGCGCCGGAGGCGGCCATGACATTGGCGGCGATCAACGTTTCCTCGCCGATCTTCAGCACGGCCAGCGCATTGGCGCCGGCATTGATATATTCGGCGACGACCCGCTGGTCGGCATCACACTGGTAGCTGATCGTCTCGCGCGCCACGCTCTGTTCCGGTCCCGGCAGGCGGATGACGATGTCGGTGCTGTTCTTCAGGCCGGCAAGACGGATGGCTGGTGCGCCTTCCTTGCCGGTGAGGTGCAGGATGCCGTTTTCGAGCTTCCAGGAGGTGACGGTGCCGAGCGCGTCGAAGAACTTCTGTTCCTGGTCCATGATGGCGGGGGCGCACATTTTGCGCGTTGCTGCGGCCGGCGCGAAGGCGATGGTGCCGTTCTGCACCTTCAGTTTGCCGCGATAGGTGTTGCAGCCGCCATTGCCGCCGTAGGAGCCGTCCGGCTTGATTTCCAGCGTTGTCTGCAGATCGTCGATGACGCCATTGCCGCCGATATCCTCGGCAAGCCAGGCGCCGCCGAGGCCGCCGGGGACCGGCTCGTCGGCATAGGCCGGAGCTGCTGCCGCAAGCACGAGGCAGGCGAGGGTCCAAACTCTCAGGCGTCGATGCACAGATTTCTCCAATCGCGTCGGGCGTAAAGGCACTTTGCGGGGACGTTATGGCTGTCCGGGCGAAAAGGTCAAGACAGGACCGGTGTGGCGACGGTTTTCCGCCGTGGCGGCGACCGCTTGCCGGGCTTGTTGCGGGCGCTTTTCGCCTGTAGAGCCAAGAATAGAACACAAGAAAAGCGCGGAAACCATCATGGCTCTCGATGCGCGGCAGACGCGCCGCATCACCATTCTCGGCTCGACAGGCTCTATCGGCACCAGCACGCTCGACGTGGTGCGGCAGCTCGGCGGGCGCGACCGCTACGAGGTCGTGGCGCTGACCGGCAACGGCAATGTCGACCTGTTGGCTACCCAGGCAAGGGAATGCGGTGCGCGGCTGGTGGTGACGGCGGACGAGAGCCGCTACGGCGCGTTGAAGGATGCGCTTTCCGGCAGCGGGATCGAGGCGGCGGCAGGGCGCACGGCGCTCATGGAGGCGGCCTCCGGCGATGCGGACTGGGTGATGGCGGCGATCGTCGGCACGGCCGGCCTTGCGCCGACGCTGGCGGCTGCGAAGCGCGGTGCGGATATCGCGCTTGCCAACAAGGAATGCCTGGTTTCGGCCGGCGATCTCTTCGTTCACGCCGTCGCCGAGGGTGGCGGCCGGCTCATTCCCGTCGACAGCGAACACAGCGCGATCTTCCAGGCGCTGGAGGACGACCAGCGCCACGCCGTCGAACGCATCGTGCTGACGGCCTCGGGCGGCCCGTTCCGCACCTGGAGCCGTGAGCAGATGGCTGATGTGACGGCGGACATCGCGCGCGCCCATCCCAACTGGTCGATGGGTCTGAAGATCTCCATCGGCAGCGCCTCTATGTTCAACAAGGCGCTGGAGATGATCGAGGCAAAGCACCTGTTTGATGTGCGCCCGGACCAGATCGAGGTGGTGGTGCATCCGCAGTCGATCATTCATTCCATGGTCGGCTATGTCGATGGTTCGGTGCTGGCGCAGCTCGGGGCGCCGGATATGCGCACGGCGATCGGTTATGCTTTGACCTATCCGACGCGCTCGCCGCTCAATGTCGACCGGCTGGATTTCGCAAAACTGTCGCGGCTGGATTTCGAGGCGCCCGATGAAGAACGGTTCCCGGCGCTCCGGCTTGCCCGCACGGCATTGGAGCGTGGCGGTCTTCAGGGCGCGATCATGAATGCGGCGGAGGAGGTGGCCTTCCAGGCTTTTGTCGGCGGACGCATCGGCTTCCTGTCGATGGCCGATATTGCCGAGCAGGTGATGGACAAACTCACCCATCTGCCGCCGGCATCCTCGATGGACGATGTCTTCGCCGCAGACGAAGAAGCCCGGCGGGTGGCCGCCGGGCTCATTTGAGGGATCAGGTTTTCGCTCTATCAGGCGACGGCGCGGGCCAGCGCACAGCGCGACCACAGCGAATGTAGGGCGCCGACGAGATGCTCGATATCGGCATCCGTGTGCAGCGGCGTCGGCGTGATGCGCAGGCGCTCGGTCTTGCGCGGCACGGTCGGGTAATTGATCGGCTGGACATAGATGCCAAAATTATCGAGCAGCAGGTCCGAGATCCATTTGCACTTCGATGCATCGCCGACCATGACCGGCACGATATGGCTCGGGTTCGGCATATGCGGAATGCCGTTGCGGTCGAGGGCTGCGCGCAGCTTGCGCACGCGTTCCTGATGGGCAAAGCGCTCGATCTGGCTGTCCTTGAGGTGGCGAATCGAGGCGAGCGCACCGGCGGCGAGTGCCGGCGGCAGCGAGGTCGTGAAGATGAAGCCCGAGGCGAAGGAACGGACGAAATCGCAGAGTGCCGTGGAGGCCGCGATATAGCCGCCCATCACGCCGAACGCCTTGGCGAGCGTGCCCTCGATGACCGTCAGACGGTGCATCAGGCCTTCGCGTTCTGCAATGCCGCCGCCGCGCGGGCCGTACATGCCGACGGCATGGACTTCGTCGAGATAGGTCATCGCGCCGTAGGCGTCGGCGAGGTCGCAGATTTCCTTGATGGGGGCGATGTCGCCGTCCATCGAATAGACCGATTCGAAGGCGATCAGCTTCGGCGCCTTGGGGTCGGCGGCGGCGAGCTTGGCTTCGAGATCCCTGAGATCATTGTGCTTCCAGATCACGCGCTCGCACTTGGCGTGGCGGATGCCCTCGATCATCGAAGCATGGTTGCCGGCATCGGAAAAACAGATGAGGCCAGGGATCTTCGAACAGAGCGTGCCGAGGGCGGCCCAGTTGGACACATAGCCCGAGGTGAAGAGCAGGGCGGATTCCTTGCCGTGCAGGTCGGCTAGTTCTTGTTCGAGCAGGACGTGGTAGTGGTTGGTGCCGGAAATGTTGCGGGTGCCGCCGGCACCGGCGCCACACTGGTCGATGGCGAGCTTCATCGCCTCGGTCACCTTGGGGTTCTGGCCCATGCCGAGATAGTCGTTGGAACACCAGACGGTGACGTCCTTCGGGCCTTCGGCCGTGTAGCGGGTCGCCTTGGGGAAGTTCCCCTTCTGGCGCTCCAGATCGGCGAACACGCGATAGCGGCCTTCCTGATGCAGGCCATCCAGCTCGTTCTTGAAGAAGTTTTCGAAGTCCATCCGGAGTCTCCTGTCCGGCGAAAACCCGGACATCATCATCGTTGGCGGTCGTTCAATCGGCTACACCTGAGGCCGGTCCTCTGCAACGATCTCCGCTGCGGCAAATCGGCGCCACCTTTGAACCATTCCAATGTATCTTAGGCCCCCAAAGGCCATTTCCTGTTGATGCATGTCAAGTCTGCACGAAAAAAGGACGGCCTCAACCGCCCTTTTAATCGAACCAGTTTCAGCTTTTTCGTGGAAGTCAGGCGGCCGCGACTGCGCGCTTGGCCATGACCTTCACGAGATTTGCCCGGTATTCCGCGTTGCCGTGGAGATCCGAGAGCAGGTCCGTGGCATCGATATCGACACCGGCGGCCGCATCTGCCGACCAGTTGGCGGCAAGGGCTGCCTCAAGGCCGGCGTGGCGGAAGACGCCGTTGGAACCGGCACCCGTCACCGCCACGCGCACGCTGCCATCCCCCGCCTTCGCCACGAAGACGCCGGCCATGGCATAACGCGAGGCCGGGTTGGGGAACTTGGAATAGCCAGCCTTTGCGGGCGCATCGAAGGTCACGGCCACGACGATCTCGCCGTCTTCAAGCGCGGTCTCGAACAGGCCGGTGAAGAAGTCTCCGGCGGGGATTTCCCTTGTGTTGGTGATGATCGTCGCCCCCAGTGCCAGCATGGCGGAGGGGTAGTCGGCCGCCGGGTCGTTGTTGGCGATGGAGCCGCCGATCGTGCCCATATGGCGCACATGCGGGTCGCCGATATGGGCGGCGAGGTGAGAGATCGCCGGGCAGACGGCCTTCAGCTCGGCCGAGGTCGAGACCTCGTAATGCGTGGTGGCCGCGCCGATGCGCACGCGGCTGCCGTTGACGGAGATACCCTTCATCTCGGCGATGTGCCTGAGATCCACGAGATCGGAAGGGGCGGCGAGGCGCTGCTTCATGGTCGGGATCAGCGTCATGCCGCCGGAGACGTATTTCGCCTCGTCCGAGGATGACTGCAGCTTGACCGCATCGGCGACCGAGGAGGCGCGGTGATAGTTGGTTGCGTACATGGCGTCCTCCCGTCAGTTTGCCGTTGCCCGTGCCGCCGCCCAGACCTTCTGGGGCGTCGCCGGCATGGTGAGGTCGTTGTTGCCGATGGCGTCGGTAATGGCGTTCATCAGCGCCGGCGGCGAGCCGATGGCGCCCGCCTCGCCGCAGCCCTTGATGCCGAGCGGATTGTTCGGGCAGGGCGTGATCTGGTGCGAGACCTGGAAGGAGGGCAGGTCGTCGGCGCGCGGCATGGTGTAATCCATGTAGCTCGCCGTCAGGAGCTGGCCGGTTTCCGGGTCGTAATGCACGCCTTCCAGCAGCGCCTGGCCGATGCCCTGGGCGATGCCGCCATGGACCTGACCCTCGACGATCATCGGGTTGATGATGTTGCCGAAGTCGTCGGCCGCGACGAACTGGACGATCTTGGTCTTGCCGGTTTCCGGGTCGACCTCGACCTCCGCGATGTAGCAGCCGGCCGGGAAGGTGAAGTTGGCCGGATCGTAGAAGGCGCCTTCCTTGAGGCCGGGCTCCATGCCGGACGGCAGGTTGTGCGCGGTATAGGCGGCGAGCGCCATCTGGAACCACGGCACCGACTTGTCGGTGCCGGCGACCTTCAGCGCGCCATTTTCGATGACGATATCGCTCTCGTCTGCCTCCATCAGGTGGGCGGCGATCTTCTTGGCCTTGGCCTCCACCTTATCGAGCGCCTTGACGACGGCGGACATGCCGACGGCGCCGGAGCGCGAGCCGTAGGTGCCCATGCCCATTTGCACCTTGTCGGTATCGCCGTGGACGATGGAGACGCTGTCGATCGGCACGCCGAAGCGCTCGGCGACGAGCTGGGCGAAGGTCGTCTCATGGCCCTGGCCGTGGCTGTGCGAGCCGGTCAGCACCTCGACGGTGCCGACGGCATTGACGCGCACCTCCGCCGATTCCCAGAGGCCGACACCCGCGCCGAGCGAGCCGACCGCCGCCGACGGCGCGATGCCGCAGGCCTCGATATAGCAGCTCATGCCGATGCCGCGCTTCATGCCGCGGCTTGCGGCTTCCGCCTTGCGGGCCGGGAAACCGGCCCAGTCGGCGGCCTGCATCGCCGCCTCCAGCGAGGCTTCGTAGTCGCCGGCATCATAGTTCATGATGACGGGCGTCTGGTGCGGGAAGCTGCGGATGAAGTTGATGCGGCGCAGCTCCGCCGGGGAGACGCCGAGTTCGCGCGCCGCCGTTTCCATGGTGCGTTCGAGCAGGTAGGTGGCTTCCGGCCGGCCGGCGCCGCGATAGGCATCGACGGCCACCGTGTTGGTATAGACGGCGCGCACATTGGCGTGGATCGCCGGAAAATTATACTGGCCGGACAGCAGCGTCGCATAGAGATAGGTCGGCACGGCCGAGGAGAACAGCGACATATAGGCGCCGAAATTGGCGATCGTGTCGACCTTCAGCGCCGTGACGCGGTTGTTCGCGTCGAAGGCCATCTTGACGGTCGAGACATGGTCGCGGCCATGCGCATCCGTCAGGAACGCCTCGGTGCGGTCGCTGGTCCATTTCACCGGCACGCCGGTGCGCTTGGAGGCCCAGAGACAGACGATCTCTTCCGGGTAGATGTAGATCTTCGAGCCGAAGCCGCCGCCGACATCGGGGGCGATGACGCGCAGCTTGTTTTCGGGTGCTACATTGTAGAAGGCGCTCATGACGAGGCGGGCGACATGCGGGTTCTGGCTCGTCGTGTAGCAGGTGTAGTGGTCCTCGGCGGAATCGTAGATGCCGAGCGCCGCACGCGGCTCCATCGGGTTCGGCGCAAGCCGGTTGTTGACGATCTTCATCTCGGTGACATGGGCGGCGGACGCGATGGCCGCATCGACGGCGGAACTGTCGCCGATTTCCCAGTCGTAGATCAGGTTGCCGGGGGCTTCCGGATGAAGCTGCGGCTGGCCGGCCTCGAGCGCCTTTACCGCATCGGTGACGGCGGGCAGTACATCGTAATCGACGACGACGGCTTCGGCGGCATCGCGCGCCTCGCCCATCGTGTCGGCCACGACCACGGCGACGGCATCGCCGACATAGCGCACCGTATCATGCGCGATCGGCCGCCAGGCGCCCATCTTCATCGGCGAGCCATCCTTGGAATGGATCATCCAGCCGCAGATCAGGTTGCCGATGCCGTCGTCGAGCATCTGCTTGCCGTTCAGCACGCCGATGACGCCAGGCATGTCCTCTGCCGCCGACGTATCGATGCTTCTGATCTTCGCATGCGCGTGCGGCGAGCGCACGAAAGCGGCATAGCGCATGCCGGGCACGAACATGTCGTCCGTATATTTGCCCTGACCCATGAGAAACCGCTTGTCTTCCTTTCGCGCAACGCGCGCGCCGATGCCTTCGACACCCATCTTCATCTCCTCCAGAGATATCGTTCGCGTGACATGCTGAAGGCGGTCAACCGGGCCGGCGCAAAGGGATCGCAGCCACCGGCAGGACCGCCGTCGGCGTTATTCCGCAGCCTGACGGCCTTGCGCGCCCATTTCCTCGGCGGCGGCGAGGATGGCTTTCACGATGTTGTGGTAGCCGGTGCATCGACAGATATTGCCTTCCAGGTTTTCCCGGACGGTCTGTTCGTCGAGCTTGGCGCCATAGCGGTTGATCATGTCGACGGCAGTCATCACCATGCCGGGCGTGCAGAAGCCGCATTGCAGGCCGTGATTGGCCTTGAAGGCGGCCTGGACGGGATGAAGCTCGCCGTTGGCCGCGAGGCCTTCGATGGTGAGGATGTCGGCGCCCGCAGCCTGGGCCGCGAGCATGGAACAGCTTTTCACGGCCTTGCCGTCCATGTGCACGACGCAGGCGCCGCACTGGGACGTATCGCATCCGACATGGGTTCCGGTGAGGCTGAGGGTGTCGCGCAGGAAGTGCACGAGGAGCGTGCGGTCCTCGCACTCCTTGCTCACCTTCCGGCCGTTGACGGTCATTGCCACTTTCGCCATTCGTTCCTCCCTGGCGGTTGCAGAGCCGCTGGGCCGATCGATCCGAGTGTGCATGCAGCGGGCGTCGTCGCGACGCGGGCGTGGGATCAGACGACACCAGCATTCAATTCGCGTGCATTTCATTCCGGCTGGATGTCGCGCGGGGTTCTCCTCCCGTCGGCGCGACATCAACAGTCATATCATTTGACTTTTTGCGGCAGGGATCAACCGGTACTTTCAGGCGGATGCGAAATTTCTCGTGACCGGACGCGTTTGATGGACCAAGCAAACGAAACGGAAACGCTGTTTATTCGCAGAACAAAAAAATAGTTTAGTCCCATGGACTTCCCGCAATCCAGCTATATTTTGGACCTCGGACAGACCTGACCGTGCAAGACGGCGGCGTGTGTTGCGTAACGTAAGAAGGGGATAGTGCGGATCCGAAAACGGACCGCATCTCAACTTTGGAGAACATCTTCATGAAGAAAGTCATTGCGCTCGTCCTGGTCGGTCTGGCCGTCGCCAGCTGCACGCAGACGGAAAAGGGTGCGGGCATCGGCGCCGTCTCCGGCGCGATCATCGGTGGCGCGATCACCGGTGACGTGCGCGGCGCTGCCGTCGGTGCTGCCATCGGCGGCGTCTCCGGCGCTGTGATCGGCTCCGTCGCCGAACAGCCTGGTCAGTGCTACTACCGCGACCGCTACGGCCGCCGCTACATCGACCGTTGCCCGTCGGGTTACTGATACCCGTAAGCTGCAACCTATGCGAAGCCCCGGATCGTCTCCGGGGCTTTTGCCTGTCCGCCGTCGGGATAAAATGCCCTTCGGTGCTTCAAATCCTGTCCGGCACCGTGTAAAACCGCCGTTAACATTACGGAAAACCTAACGCGTTAGGGTCTTTTCCTGCCTGAAAGCTCCGGATGATCCGGGGCGCCTGAAGTCTGTGACGGAAAGCTGCCGGTCCGCCGTAAGCCCCGCACCTTACGGAGAAAGGCGACGGATAGCTGCGGATGCGGGATAAAGTGAACCGGCCGGAAAAGAGTTTTGCGTTTCTGAAAGCTGGCACCGCGCTCGCGGTGGCTGCCGCATTGGCCGTCGCGCCCCTTTCCGCCTCCCCCGCTTTCGCCTTTGAAATCTTCGGCATGAAATTCTTCGAGGACGAGGAGGATACGGCCTCCGTCATCGATCCCGTCAACTACACGCTGACGCTCAATCCCGGCACTGACGACGACGAACTCAAGGATGCGATCGAGGGGACTGCGCTGCTCAAGCAGGACGAGGGCAAGCCGGTCTCAGGCGATCTCGGCCTAGTCATCAAGGCGCGCGACGATCGCGACCGCATCCTCGCCGCGCTCTACGAAAAAGCTCGCTATGGCGGCGTGGTGAAGGTCATGGTCGACGGGCAGGACCTCGACCAGCTGCCGCCCAACCCGGAATTTCCCGATCGCGGCGCCATTCCCGTGATGATCACCGTCGAGCCCGGTCCGGTCTTCACCTTCGGCGACATCGTCTTTTCCGGCGATGCCGAGGGGCGCAATGCGGCCGATTACGGGCTCGTGCCGGGTGCGCGTGCGGATTCCACCATCATCCTGAAGGCCGGCGAGAAGATGGTCGTCGACCTCAAGGCCGAGGGCCGGCCGCTCGCCAAGCTGACCGAGCGGAACGCCACGGCGGACCACAAGACGCAGACCGTCGACGTGGTGATCGCCGCCGAAGGCGGGCCGGTCGCCCCCGTCGGCGCAGTCGGCGTGACCGGCACCAAGACGGTCGATGCGGATTTCGTGCAGCGCTATTCGCGCATCAATGCCGGCCAGCCCTATTCGCCGGAAGCGCTCAACAAGGCCGCCGAACGCCTGCGCACGCTCGGCGTCTTCTCCAGCGTCACGATTCGCGAGGCCGACAAGCTGGCGCCGGACGGGTCGCTGCCGATGACCATCGAGGTCTCGGAAGGCAAACACCGCTATTTCGGCGTCGGCGCGCAGGTGTCGAATACGGATGGCCTCGGCCTGCAGGGCTATTGGGGCCACCGCAATCTCTTCGGCCAGGCCGAATCCCTGCGCATCGAAGGCTCGGTCAGCCGCATCGGCCAGTCCGCGCTCGGCGACATGGATTATTCGACCGCCATCCTGTTCTCGAAACCCGGCGCCTTCGGCCCGGCCTCGACCTTCAATGCGAGCCTCAAGGCCTCGATCGTCGATCCCGACGCCTACAAGGCCTTCACCACAACGGCCGCGGCTGGTGTCAGCGTCGAGCTGTCCGACCAGGATACGGTCAGCGCCGGCGGCGAGGTGATGTGGAGCGATGTCGAGGACGCCTTCGGCAAGAACAAGTACCTGACGGCCGCGATCCCGATCGAATATGTCCGCGACACGCGCGACGACAAGCTGAACCCGACCGAGGGCTACCGCGCGCTGATCAACGCCAAGCCGAGCTACGAGTTCAACCGCGGCACGGTTTTCTCGAGCTTCGAGGGGGCCATTACCGGCTACCAGGCGCTGGGCGAGGAAAAGCGTTTCGTGCTTGCCGGCAAGCTTTCGGCCGGCACGATTATCGGCGGCAACGAACTTTCCGACATCCCGGCGACACGCCGCTTCTTCCTCGGCGGCGGCGGCACGGTGCGCGGCTATGGCTACCAGGAAATCTCGCCGCGCGACGGCAAGGGCAAGATACTCGGCGGCCGCTCTTATGTCTCGGCATCCGTCGAAGCGCGTATCGGTATCACGGACACGATCGGCCTCGTGCCGTTCCTCGATGTCGGCACGGTTTCGACCGACGAAGTGCCCGATTTCAAGGATATCAGGGCCGGTGCCGGTATCGGCCTTCGTTATGCCACGCCCTTCGGGCCGCTCCGCCTCGATGTGGCGGTGCCGCTCAAGAAATATGATGGCGGAACCTCTTTCGGGGTCTATGCCGGCATTGGCCAGTCGTTCTGACGGCCCTAAATCTCTGTCTAGACTCTTGATCGGCCGTGCGATTCGGATTCAAGACGGACACGAGCGATTCTTTGCGCTCCCCGCACGCGAAATGGATGAAGCATGAACAGGCTGTCCCGAATTCTCCGCGCAACGCTCCGTTATCTCGGATACGGCATCGTCATCCTTCTGCTTGTTCTTGTCGGGCTTGTCGGTTTCGTCGGTTTTACCGATGCGGGCGCGCGCTTTGCCGTCGCCTATGTGGAGAAGATTGCCGCGTCGAGCGGGCAGGTCGTCTCGATCAGCGAACCCTCCGGCCTGCTGACCGGACGGCTGCGGGCAAAGACGATCACCGTCGGCGACGCGAAGGGCACCTATGCCGAGGTCAAGGACCTCTCGATCGACTGGTCGCCGTTGAGCCTGCTCGGCTTCCGTTTCGATGCGCAGCGCATTTCCGCCGCGTCCATCTCCCTGCTGCGCCTGCCGGAATCCAAGGCGGATGCCGAAAAGTCCGATACGCCCTTCACGCTGCCGGTCGAGGTGCATGTCGGCGCCTTGCAGGTGCCGGAACTGTTCGTCTCCGGCACGGTCGCAGGCCGTGACCAGCGCATCGTTCTCTCGGGCAGCGGCGATGCGACGGCCGAAAGCGTTGCGGTCAAACTCTCGGCCTCGGAAAAGGCGCGGCCGGATGCGCGCGTCGTGGCCGATATCGTCTTCAACCCGGCCGACAACCAGCTTCGCCTCGAAGCTGACGTCGCCGAGCCGAAAGGCGGCATTCTCGCCGCCTTGCTCAAGCTGCCGAACGACCCGGCCGTGGCAATCCGCCTGACGGGCGATGGCCCGCTGTCGCAGTGGAAGGGCCGTCTCTCGGCCGCGCTCGACGGCACGGAAATGCTGCATATCGACGGCCGGCACGATCTTGCGACCAACGGTTTGCATACGCTTTCTCTGGCCGGCGGCGGCACGTTCGACGCGCTGATGCCGCCGCAGCTTCGTCCGCTGTTTACAGGCGAAACCGGCATCGACGTGGTGGCCGCCTTCGACGGCACGGACATGCTGCGCATCGAGAAGGGCTCGATCTCGACGGGGGCGATGACGCTTGCCGCCTCGGGCACCGTCAGCGCCAAGGGCGCAAACGACCTCGACGTCAAATTGTCCGGCCGGGACGGCCCGATCGATTTCCGCTGGCCGCTCGCCGAGGGTGATGCACGCATACTGGTCGCCGGTGCCGATGTATCGCTGAAGGGTGAAGCCAATGCCGCGGCGCTGGGCGCCAACGCCTCCGTTGTCTCCGCCGAACTGCCGGCCGGGCGCATCGAGAACATTCGCATCAGCGCAAAGAGCGATGCCTTCAACGTGGCAAGCCAGTCCGGCCGCATCGATGCGACGGTCGAGACCGGCATGACGGCCTTTGCCAATCCCGATGTCGACCGCACGGTAAAAGGCCCCGCCAAGATCGTTGCGGCGCTCAATGTCTCGCCGACCGAGATCGCCTTCGATCCGGCAACGCTGGAAAGCGCCAGCATCGGCGGCACGCTTTCCGGCCGCTATGGGCTCGAAAGCCGCGAGGCCGATGTCAATTTCCGCCTCTTCGCGCTGCCCGCCGTGCTGCCGCCGGCGCTGACCGGCAAGATCGACACGACGATTGCGATGGAAGGGCGCGTCCAGCTTGCGAGCGATGGTGCGATCGAGCTCTCCGGCCTCAACGTGAAGTCGGGCACGCTGGAGACGACGGGCACGGTTTCGCTCGGCAAGGACAATCTCCAGGCGGCGCTGACCGGCAAGGTGCTGGCCCTCGGCAAGCTGCTGGCCGACGCCAAGGGCGAGGCTGCCTTCGATCTTTCCGCGACCGGCCCCATCGACGGGCTCGACGTTTCGGCCAAGGTGACATCGAGCGGTGCGACGCTCTCCGGCCGCACGCTGAGCGATCTCGTGGTGACGCTGAAGGGCAAGGCCGTTGCCGACAGCCCCTCCGGCGAGTTGACGGCAACCGGTGCGCTCGACGGCCAGGCGATCAATGTACGCTCCAGCATCACCTCCGAAGGCGGGCGCATTTCCGTGCCGGTGCTGGAGGCGGAGATCGGGCCGAATACGCTGAAGGGTTCGCTGGCGTTGGCGCCGAACTTCATGCCTGACGGCACGATCCGCTTCGATTTTCCCGATCTCGGCTTGCTCGCCGCCATGGCCGGCCAGAAGGCGGCCGGCGATCTCTCGGGCCAGGTGGAGATCGCGACAAGCGACGGCAAGACGTCGGCGACGATGCAGGCGTCCGGCTCGGCGATCAGCCGCGATGCTGTCAGCATCACCAAGCCCGCCGTCGATCTCGACATCGCCGATCTCACGACGGCTGCGATATCGGGCACCGTGCGCGCCGAGCGCGTCGCCTCGGGCGAGAATCGGCTGGAAGCGCTGAAGCTCGATTTCTCCCGTGCCGGGCAGGCGACCAATTTCGACCTCTCCGGCCGCCTCGACGGCGCGCCGCTCGTCACCAAGGGCAAGGTGCTTCAGCGCGACGGCGGGCTGGATGTCGCGCTGGATGCGTTCGAGGCGGCACCCCGACGCATTCCGCTGAAGCTTGCCAAGGCGACGAAGATCGGCGTGACGAACGGCGTGGCGACGCTCGACGGTCTCACCATCCAGGCGGGGCGTGGCACGGTCGCGGTGTCCGGCAAGGCGGGCGAAAATCTCGATCTTTCCGTGCGTCTCAATGCATTGCCGGCGGCCCTCGTCAACAATTTCGCGGCTGGCCTCGATGCGGATGGCACGATCAGCGGCACGGTAACGGTCAAGGGCAAAGCGTCGGCGCCGGTGGTCAATTACGCGCTCGACTGGGGTGGCGCGGTGACGAGCCAGACGCGCAGCGCCGGCATCGGCGCGCTCACCATCAATGCCAAGGGCGCCTTCGCCAACAACCAGGTGACGCTCGACACGGTATTGTCGGGTGGTGGCGGCCTGTCCTTCCGCGGTGGCGGTAAGGTCGATATCGGTGGCGCCACCCCGCTTGGCCTGAAATTCAACGGCACGGTGCCGTTCAGCATGCTGCAAAGCCAGCTTTCCGCGCAGGGTTTCGTGCTCACGGGCAATGCCAATGTGGACGTGACGATCGGCGGCACGGCCGCCGCGCCCTCCGTCACCGGCAGCATCACGGCAAGCGGCGCCCGCCTGGTCGATGTGCGCCGCAATCTGGCCGTCGAGAACCTGACGATCCGCGTGACCATGAACGGCAAGCAGGCGGTGATCGAGGCCGTTTCCGGCAAGCTGTCGAGCGGCGGCCAGCTTTCGGCGAAAGGCAGCGTCGGCATCGATCCGGCGAGCGGTTTCCCGGTCGATGTGGCGATCAAGCTCGGCGACATCGTCTATGTCGACGGCACGTTGGTGACAGCAAATGTCGCCGGCGACCTGACGCTCAAGGGGCCGGTGGCGAACCTCGCGCTCGGCGGCAAGGTGCATATCAACAAGGCGAGCGTCGTCATTCCGCAAAAGCTGCCGGCGTCGCTGTCCGAGATCGCCATCAAGCATCGCAACGCGCCCGCGGACGTCAAGCGCATGACGGCGGATGTCAATCGCGATCAGGGCGGGGATGGCGCTGCGCGCGGCATTGCGCTCGATCTGACGATCGAGGCACCCGGCCAGCTCTTCGTGCGTGGCCGCGGCATCAATGCGGAACTGGGCGGCAGCCTGAAGGTGACCGGCACGTCCTCGTCGCCGATCGTTTCCGGCGGTTTCGAGCTGGAGCGCGGGCGCATGGAAATCCTGACGCGCCGGCTTGATTTCACTTCCGCTCACATCGGCTTTGCCGGCGGGCTGGTGCCGACGGTCAATCTCGTTGCGGGAAGCTCTGCCGGCACGACGGAAATCACCGTCACGGTTGCCGGCCTCGCCAGCAACCCGACTGTCACCTTCGCATCTTCACCCTCGCTGCCGCAGGACGAAATCCTCGCCCAGCTGATCTTCAACCGGTCGATGTCGAACCTGTCGGCGGTGCAGATCGCCCAGCTTGCCTCGGCGGCAAGCCAGCTGGCTGGCGGCAAGTCGACGGGGCTGCTCGACAGCCTGCGCAGCAAGCTCGGCGTCGACGATCTCGACATCACCACGGATGCGGAGGGGCGCGCGGCGGTTTCGGCAGGCAAATATCTCAACGAGCGGACCTATATCGAGCTGAAGCAGGACCCGGAGACGAACGGTGCCAAGGCCGTGATCAATCTCGATGTCGGCCGCGGCCTGAAGCTGCGCGGCGAGGCGGGCAGCGGCGGCAGCGCCGGGGCGGGCATCTTTTACGAAAAGGAATACTGAGGCTGTCGAGTGCCATGAGGAGGCCCGCCATGTGCGGGCTTTTCTCCTGAGGCCCAACAAAGCGCCGGATGTTTGAAAGATTTTAACCAGGGCGTGCATAGGATCGATCAACGACGCAGACCAACCTGGAAAGATTCCGATGACCTCCATCCCTACGGCCACCTTTGCTGGCGACACGCTCGAAATCATCGCATTCCGTCTGCATGAGCAGGAATTCTGCGTGAAGACGACCACGATCCGCGAAATCCGCGGCTGGGCGCCCTCCACGCCGATCCCGCATTCGCCGCCTGACGTTATCGGCGTGATGAACCTGCGTGGCACGGTCATCCCGATCATCGACCTTGCGCACAAGCTTGGCATGAAGAGCACGGAAGCCAATGAGCGCAGCGCCATCGTGGTCGCCGAAGTGCACAGCATGGTCGTCGGCTTGGTCGTCGATCGCGTATCCGACATCCTCACCATCCGCAGCGAACAGATACAGCCTGTGCCGGAAGTGACGACGTCCTTCGACAAGGCCTATGCCGAGGGCATCATCGCCCATGAAAACGGCATGATCTGCTTCCTCAACCTCGCGCGCATGTTCAAGGAACGCGACATGGACGACATGGCGGCCTAAGCGCTCGCCGCACCCGCTTTGAAATTGCAAACCGCCGCGCCCACGCACGGCGGTTTTTTGTTGCCTACAGGTTGATGCAACTTCTGGGGGATATTGCGAGTGGTCTGAAAAAGGTCTTCCTGACGTAACGTAAGCAACATGAAGTTGCCTGCAATTGTAAGCTATTGTTATATAAGCGAACTTAAAATTCACCTATTGATTTTCATCAATTGTTAAAGCTGTCACTCCATCTTTGATTGTAGTTAGGCAATCCGGCGACGAAGCGATGTCCTCCCGCGCTGATTGAAACCGACGATTTGATACCATGATCTGCGCCGCAGCTCATGTCGACACCAGGAACAGACGATCGCCACGCGGGCAATCACCATTGAAACCGTGGCCGACGTACAAGGGAACAGGTCATGCTTTCATTTATGAAGTCCATGGATGCAGGCCACATCATCGATGCGCTGTCGCGCTCGCAGGCCGTGATCCAGTTTGATCTCAACGGCAATATTCTCACTGCCAACGAAAACTTCTGCAAGGCGCTCGGCTATGACCTGAAGGATATCGTCGGCAAACATCACCGCATCTTCTGCGAGGCCGCCTATACAGCGAGCGACGAATACCGGCAGTTCTGGGCGAGGCTCGGGCACGGCGAATATGATTCGTCGAGCTACAAGCGCCTGCGCAAGGACGGCAAGGAGATCTGGATCCAGGCGAGTTACAATCCGGTCTTTCGTGGCGGCAAGCCCTACAAGGTTGTCAAGTTCGCGACCGATATCACCGACGTGAAGATGCGGGCGACGGAGGATGCCGCCAAGCTCGACGCCATCTCCCGTTCCCAGGCTGTCATTGAATTCACGCCAACAGGCGAAATCCTTACGGCCAACGAGAATTTCTGCGCGGGGCTCGGCTACGATCTCTCGGAAATCCGCGGCAAGCACCACCGCATGTTCTGCGATCCCGCCTATGCGCAGACACAGGACTACGCGGACTTCTGGAAAAATCTCGCCAATGGGCAGTTCATCTCCAACGAATTCGTGCGCTACGGCAAGGGCGGAAAGGAAATCTGGATCCAGGCCGCCTATAACCCGATCCGCGATCTCAACGGCCGCGTCTGCAAGGTCGTGAAATTCGCGACCGACGTAACCGAGCGCATGTCGGCGATCAATACGCTTGGCGGCGCGCTGAAGGCGCTTTCGGAAGGCGATCTCACGCAGAACCTCAAGACGCCCTTCGTGCCGTCCATGGAGATGGTGCGCAAGGACTTCAACGAGGCGGTTGCCGGTCTGCACGAGGCGATGCGCACGGTCGAGACGAACGCGAATGCCATTGCCTCGGGTGCGCAGGAAATCCGTTCGGCGGCGGACGACCTCGCCAAGCGGACGGAACAGCAGGCGGCTTCCGTGGAGGAAACCGCAGCCGCTCTCGACGAAATCACCACGACGGTCGGCGATTCAAGCCGTCGCGCCGACGAGGCCGGCTCGCTGGTTGCCAAGACCCGGACGGGGGCGGAAAAATCCGGCATCGTCGTCAAGAAGGCGATCGATGCCATGGGGCAGATCGAGCAGTCGTCACGCGAAATCTCCAACATCATCGGCGTCATCGACGACATCGCCTTCCAGACCAACCTTCTGGCGTTGAATGCCGGTGTCGAAGCCGCCCGCGCCGGTGAAGCCGGCAAGGGTTTTGCGGTCGTCGCCCAGGAAGTGCGCGAACTGGCCCAGCGTTCGGCCAGTGCCGCCAAGGAGATCAAGGCGCTTATCACCAAGTCGGGTGAACAGGTGAAGAGCGGCGTGGCGCTCGTCGACGAGACGGGCCGCGCGCTTGAGGAAATCCTGACGCAGGTGCAGGAGGTTCACACGAACGTGGCGGCGATCGTCGAGGCTTCGCGCGAACAATCGACGGGCCTTCGCGAGATCAACACCGCCGTCAATTCGATGGACCAGGCGACGCAGCAGAACGCGGCGATGGTCGAGGAAAGCACGGCAGCGAGCCACGCCATGGCGCGCGAAGCCGATGCCTTGCATGCTCTGATCCGCCGCTTCCGGCTTGCCGGAAACGGTGCTGCGGGCGGGCAGGGGACGGCCCGCGCTCCACGGGCCGTCTCCCCTCAGCCGACTGCGCAACTTCACGCTGTCGCCCGCACGATGCGGTCGTCCGGCAATGCTGCGGTGGCGGAGAGCTGGGAAGAATTCTGATCACCCGATCCTGAAATGCAAAACGGCCGGCGCTATGCCGGCCGTTTTGTTGGATGCGGAGGTTGCATCAAGCTGAGGCTTTTGCGGCCGGCGGCACCTCGGCCGGCTTGGGACGGTGGATCAGCGGCACGGCCTGCAGAACAAGGCTGTCGAGGCCTTCACCGCCGTGATTGTCGATGATATCGAAGAACTGGCGCCGCATGCGCGGCTCCCAGAACTTGTTGATATGGGTGGCGATGCCGCCGGGGCCTTCGCTTGCCGGCTGCGAATGGAAGAAGGTGGCGATCTGGTTTGCCATCCGGATGATCTTGTTGCCTTCGGACATGCTCATCTCCTAACCGTTGCCCAGGCGCCGCTCGGTGCCGGGCACGATGCGTTGCGCACCGGTGAAAATCTCGAACTCTTCGCCGCGCACCAGCGCGATCAGCGTCATGCCGGCCTCCTCAGCCGTGCGGATGGCAAGCGCCGTTGGTGCGGAAATGGCGATGATGAAGGGGCTGCCGATGATGGCCGTCTTCTGCACCATCTCGACTGAGACGCGGCTCGTCACGACGACCGCGCCGGCTTCGCCCGCGTGGCCCGCCCGGCGTGCCGCACCCACGAGCTTGTCGAGCGCATTGTGCCGGCCGACATCCTCGCGCACCGCGATGAGGCCCTGGCCGGGTACATAAAAGCCTGCGCCATGCACGGCGCGTGTCACCATATGCAGCGGCTGCTGGCCGTTAAGAAGCCGTACTGCTTCGACGACCTCATCCTCG
>NZ_JBLZPK010000037.1:0-21573 GCF_049199905.1 Shinella sp. M27 | reverse complement strand
GCTGCCGCCGCGCGTTCGCTTTCGCGCACCACATGCAGGAACTCGGCGGCGATCGGCGGGGAGATCTCCACCGTCTTCTTCTGCTTGTCGTAGATACAGATATAGGTGATCTGGCTCTTGGCCTCCGGCGAGAGTCCTTCCACGGCAGCGATGCCGAAGGACTGGGTGCCCGTCGGCTCGACGAAGACAGTCGGCGTTCCCAGTGCCTCGGGCAGGCTCGCAAGGCAGCTCTTCTCCACGTCGGCGCGGAATTCTTCCCAGGCATCGGAGGAGGAGGCGTGCGCCAGCGGGGCGGCAAGCGAGAGGGCGAGGACGGCAAGGGGGATGGCGCGCATGAAAAGCTCCGGGTTGGCGGGGAGGGACAAAATGTTTCAAATCGCAATTCGTTCCGCTTCGTCCTTGATCTCTCATGCAAAACGGCAATGATTTTGTCCAACCGCCGGAAAAATTGGAATGCTGGCGGTTGCCTCTTCCGGTTGCCGCTCCTATGTTCCGGTCACGGATTTCCTTCCAAAAATTCCGTCGCCGGAGCAGGTCCAGCAAAAGCGCAACGCTGTTGCATCCGGGGCCTGCGCCTAAACAATGAGGAGACACCAGATGGCTTTCGAACTTCCGCCGCTTCCCTATGATTACGATGCACTCGCGCCCTTCATGTCGCGCGAAACGCTCGAATATCACCACGACAAGCACCACAAGGCCTATGTCGACAACGGCAACAAGCTGGCGGAAGAAGCCGGTCTCGCCGACCTCTCGCTCGAAGAGATCGTCAAGAAGTCCTACGGCACCAACCAGGGCCTCTTCAACAATGCCGGCCAGCACTACAACCACGTTCATTTCTGGAAGTGGCTGAAGAAGGACGGCGGCGGCAAGAGCCTGCCGGGCGCCCTGCAGAAGGCCATCGACGGCGACCTCGGCGGCTACGACAAGTTCAAGGCCGATTTCATCGCCGCCGGCACCACGCAGTTCGGCTCGGGCTGGGCCTGGCTCTCCGTCAAGGACGGCAAGCTCGCTATCTCCAAGACCCCGAACGGTGAAAACCCGCTGGTCCACGGCGCAGAGCCCATCCTCGGCGTCGACGTCTGGGAACACTCCTATTACATCGACTACCGCAACGCCCGCCCGAAGTACCTCGAAGCCTTCGTCGACAGCCTGATCAACTGGGACTACGTCTTGGAGCGCTACGAAGCCGCCACGAAGTAATTTTCGCGCGCAGTGGCATTTCGCAAACCCCGGTCGGAAACGGCCGGGGTTTTTGTTTGTCGACATTTCTCCCCATTGATGGCATAAATGCCAACATGGATGCCGTGCTTCTCGAGCGTTCGAAGACGGTCCTGCCGGATGGCTCGATTGTCGAGATCGTGCTGTGGCAGGTTCCTGAACCCATTGCGGGAAGCGTGCATCGCTACAAATACCGCCTGTTTTACGGGCGGGATGGCCGGCGCATCGTCGGCTTCGACAATGAGCGCGGCAAGGGCGATCATTGCCATCTCGACGGGCGCGAGTTCCCCTATGCGTTCACGACCGTCGCGGTGCTGCTCGATGATTTTCGAGCCGAAATTGCGAAAAGGAGGCCCTGAATGAAACGCGCACGCATCCAGATCCGCAATGACGCCGAAGACGCACTGGCCGAGAGCCTAGCCCGTGCAGCCGAGGCCGCGCGCACGGGAAAACCCTCCGATCCGGTCGCGACCTTCACCTTCAGTTCGCCTGCACAACTCTTCTCGGTGATCAGCCCGAAACGCTGGGAGCTGATCGAGCACCTGCAAAAAATCGGCCCAAGCAGCATTCGGGCGCTTGCCCGTTCGCTCGGCCGGGACGTGAAGCGGGTGCACGAGGATATCGTCGCTCTGGCGGATTGGGGCATTGTCGATCGAACGGAGGAGGGGAAGGTCGAAGTGCCCTTCGATATCATCCACGCCGATTTCGATTTGCGGGCCGTTGCCTAACGCTGGTTCTACGCCCACCCGGCAATCCATAATTGCCTTAGCCCATCCCCTTCGCCGCGAAAATGCGCCTCCGTCCTCTCGCAGGCCTCCACCCGGTCGGCGCGGAAGTTGCGGATGGCCTGGCGCAATTCGCACCAGGCGACGATGTTGGCCGTCTCCGAATAATAGATGAGCGCGATCGGGCGGATGGTGCGTTCGGTGGCGCGGGCATATTCGTCGCGGTAGTCGATCAGCAGTTTCTCTTCGTCGCGGATGGCGCGGCGCACCGTGGCGAGGTCGATGCCTTCGGGCTGGCGGGGCACGCTGCCCCAGGCATGCAGCGCGCGGGCCGAGAGCGTCTGGCGCAGCGGCGGCGGCACGGCACCGGCAATTTTTTCCGCAACGCGGCTGGCGGCGGCTTTCAGTTCCATGTCGCCGGTGCGGTCGAGAAGCGCCAGCGCGAGGACGATCGCCTCCGTTTCCTCGATGGAAAACATCAGCGGCGGCAGGTCGAAGCCGGGGCGCAGGATATAGCCGATGCCGCGCTCGCCCTCGACGGGCACGCGCATCGCCTGAAGGGCGGCGATGTCGCGATAGATCGAGCGCACCGTCACCTCCAGCCGCGCGGCGATCTCGGCGGCCGTTATCGGGTTGCGGGCGAGCCGCAGAATCTGGATGATCTCGAACAGCCGCGAGGCCTTGCGCATCGGTTTCCCCATCACAACTGACACATCCCTGTCAGTTGGCCTCCTTTATAGCACGCCCTCAAGCGCTTGAAACAAAAGGCAGCATAGGGCCGCCGCGCAGAGATCGGCAATGGACAACTGACATGACCTACAGCGAAAACCTCTGGCTCTTCTTCCTGCTCGTGTCGGGCATAATCATCGTGCCGGGCATGGACATGGTCTTCGTCATGGCAAGCTCGCTGTCGGGCGGGCGCAAGGCCGGGCTTTCGGCGACTTTCGGCATCATGGCCGGCGGGCTGGTGCACACGCTCTATGCAGCACTCGGCGTTGGCGTGCTCCTGCATTTCGCGCCGCAGCTCTTCAATGTCCTGCTGGTCGCCGGCGCACTCTATGTCGCCTGGATCGGCTGGCAGTTGTTTCGAAGCTCCATTGTCATCGATGCCGTCGACGGCATTGATCGGCGCGGTCTCGTCACGCGCTTCCGCCAAGGCGCGCTGACGAGCCTGATGAACCCGAAGGCCTATCTCTTCATGCTCGCCGTCTTCCCGCAGTTCCTGCGCCCGGAATTCGGCCCCGTCTGGCGCCAGGCGACGATCATGCTCCTGGTGATCTGGGTGACGCAGCTTGCCGTTTATGGCGGGCTGGCGCTGGCGGCGGCCCGCAGTCGCGATGCGCTGACCGGCAACCCGGCGATCACGCGCTTCATCGGCAGGGCGGCCGGCGTGCTCCTGGTCGTCATCGCCGTCGTCACTCTCTGGCGGGGCTGGGGCAGCGTCTGATTGGCCAAGATTTCGGCCGTCAAAAAGATTTTACTTTCATCGGGTTCCTAAAATGCAATCATGGCGACGCATCGTCAAATCGGCGCGCGGAGGCAACCGCCTGCCATAATCGGGAGCAATCGATGAAGTTCAAAACCTTGGCGGCCGCGGCCGCGCTTGCCGTCATCGGCGCGGGCGCCGTCGTGGCGGCGGATGAACCCCAGGTCGTCCGCCAGGAAATGATGAAGAAGGTCGGCGGCGCCATGGGCGCGCTCGCCGGCATCGCCAAAGGCGAAAAGCCCTATGACGCCGAGATCGTCAAGGCATCGCTGACCACGATGAGTGAAGTCGCCAAGGCTTTCCCGGAACAGTTCCCGGCCGGCTCCGAAACGGGCCACGAGACGGAAGCAAGCCCTAAGATCTGGGAGCAGATGGACGACTTCAAGGCCCATGCCGCCAAGCTCGGCACGGATGCCGATGCGGTGTTGGCAAGCCTGCCGGCCGACCAGGCGGGCGTGGCGGCCGCGCTCGGCACGATCGGCAAGAATTGCGGCGGCTGTCATGAGGTCTACCGCGTCAAGAAATAAGCGGTAGACCGGACCATCTCTCACCAAAACGCACACTGTCCCGGCGCCGGCCGCCGGGGCGGTGTCTTTCCGTTCCGGCGCGGCCGGAGGCAGGCTTCGGATCAGCGAGAGGAAACGGCGCATGGCTCTCAAGAAACTCATCGGCGGCATCGTCGTGCTGGGCGCGGTCGGCGCCGGCGCATTCCTGTTTATCACCAAGCCTGAGCGCCTTCCGGCCGAAACCTGGCTTGCTGCTGGCGAACCGGACCTGGCGAATGGCGAGCGCATCTTCCATGCCGGCGGTTGTTCCAGCTGTCATGCCGCACCGGGCGCGAGCGACGACCAGAAAACCGTGCTGACCGGCGGCCTTGCGCTGAAGAGCCCGTTCGGCACCTTCTACGCCCCCAACATTTCCCCCGACGAGACCGCCGGTATCGGCGCCTGGACGCTCGCCGAATTCGGCGACGCCATGAAGCGCGGCACGGGCAAGAACGGCGAGCACCTCTACCCGTCCTTCCCCTATGCCTCCTATGCGCGCATGACGGTGAAGGATGTCGGCGATCTCTACGGCTATCTGAAGACCCTGCCGAAGAGCGCGAATGTCGCGCCCGAACACGACCTGCCGTTCCCCTTCAACATCCGCCTGTCGCTCGGTGGCTGGAAGTTCCTCTATCTCAACGACGCGCCGCGCGTGACGCTCGCCACTGCCGACGAGGTCGTCAAACACGGCCAGTATCTCGTCGAAGGCCCCGGCCATTGCGGCGAATGCCACACGCCGCGCGACGTGCTGGGCGGCCTGAAGGTCGACCAGTGGCTCGCCGGCGGGCCGAACCCGGAAGGCGAGGGGCGCATTCCCAACATCACCCCGGCCGAGGGCGGCTTCGGCAGCTGGAGCGCCGGCGATATCGTCAACTACCTCGAGACCGGCTTCACGCCCGATTTCGACAGCGTCGGCGGTGCGATGGTTTCGGTGCAGAAGAACATGGCCCAGCTGCCCAAGGAGGACCGCGAAGCGATTGCTGCCTATCTGAAGGCCATTCCCGCGCATTGAACGACAGGCCGCAGAATTTTTTCGGCTGGATGTCGGATCATCGTCGGCGCCTGCGTCTTCAAGCCATGGGATCGTCGCCGACGATCTGGAAACCAGAACGAGAGGATGCTGCAATGGCCAAGAACACGATCTGCCTGTGGTTCGACAAGGATGCCGAGGAAGCTGCCCGCTTTTATGCGAAAACCTTTCCGGACAGCGCGGTCGGCGCCGTCCTGCGGGCGCCCGGCGATTATCCCGATGGCAAGCAGGGCGAAGTGCTCGTCGTAGACTTCACGGTCGCCGGCGTGTCCTGCATCGGCCTGAACGGCGGCCCGACCTTCAAGCACAACGAGGCCTTCTCCTTCCAGATCTCGACCGAGGACCAGGCGGAGACGGACCGCTACTGGGACGCGATCGTCGGCAATGGCGGCCAGGAAAGCGAATGCGGCTGGTGCAAGGACAAGTGGGGCATCTCCTGGCAGATCACCCCGCGTGTCCTTATGGACGCCATGAAGGCCGGCGGTGCCGAGGCGAAACGCGCCTTCGACGCGATGATGACGATGAAGAAGATCGACATTGCCGTGATCGAGGCGGCGCGGCGCGGCTGAGCATCTTTGCGACTATTGCAGCCTCCGCCTCCTCAGGGGGGGCGGAGCGTTTATTCTTGGCGGTGATCAGTCGCCGGCTTTTTCCAGAACCGGCTCAAGGGCATCGAGCAGCGCCGCCGGCGAGACGGGCGGGCCGTCCATTTCCCAAGCGTTCTGGAACTCCGCGATCTCGATCCCGACAAAATCGTGCTCTGCGATGACGGCGCAGCAGGCCCGAAGGTCGTCCAGCGAAAGCCCGCCGTCATGTCTGTAGTCGGTCGGGACGATGCCGGGCTCCAGCACATCGCAATCGAGATGCACATAGACCGGACGACCGGCAATCGCGGCTCTCAGTGCGTGCGAAAGGCCGGCGCCCGGCTTGATATGCGGGATGCCGTGCTGCGTGATGAGGTCTAGCTCGTAGGGATCGAGGTCCCGCTGGCCAACGAGGACGATCTGCTCGAAGCGCAGGCCCGCGCCCAGCCCCGACTCCCAAAGGCCAAGCGGTCCCGCTAGAGCGAGCCCGCCGAGATAGCCGGTCGGGCTTGCCTCGGGCGGATTGAGGTCACCATGCGCATCGAACCACACGATGCAGGCCGATGGATGATGTTTGGCGACGGCTGGAAGCGTCGCCAGCGAGACGGCGCATCGGCTCGTCGCGGCGATCGACACGGCGCCTTTCGCCAGAACGGCGTCAAACCGCGATTGCACATCTCGAAGCGCGGGAAGGGCGGCATCCAACTCCTCCCGCCAGCCGGTGTTCAGGGCCGGTTCCGGGGTGCCGATGGTGACAGGAACAATGCCGGTCCGGCGCTGCAACTCAGCGCCGATCGCCTTGGCGCCCGGCATGGCCAGATCATTGTGGTCGCCTGCGCGTCCTTGGAAGACGGTATATTCTGCGTTTCTTGCCACGCCTCGACCCTACGTTTGATGGTGACAAAGTCTCTACCCGATTGTTCGGCGGGAGGCGAGGATCAGCCCTTGCGGTGCTCTTCGCCATACATGCCGAGATATTCGAACAGCTCCGGCGAACCGAGCCCGATGGCGTCGAGGATTTCTCGCGCGAACGTCACCGGTGCGGCACCCGAAGCGGTGATGACGCCGCTGTCGCGCACCGCCTGCGGCTGGTCGCGGTAAAGCGCCGCGCCGCGATAGGCCGGGACGACGTCCTTGAGCTGGCTGGCATAGTTGCCGGTATGGGCGCGCGTATCGAGCAGGCCGAGGCGGCCGAGCGCCAATGTGGCGTCGCAGATGCCAGCGACCGGCTTGCCGGCTGCGATGAAGCGTCCGACCGGAGCCGAGAGGTCGGGCACGTCATCGCTCTGCCAGATCGTGCCGCCGCACAGCACCAGCACATCGAAACCGGCGGGATCGGCATCCTCTGCCGCGCCCGCGGACTTGATGGAGACGCCGCCGAGCGAGGTGACGTCCTTGCCGCCGGGGGTGAGGATAACCGTCTCGGCGCCGCATTCGTGGCGCGCGGTTGCCATCAGGAGCCCGCATTCCCAGTCGGCGTAACCCGCAGTCAGCACGATTGCCAGTCGCTTCGCCATGTCGGTATCCTCCTCGCGTGTGGTGCTTAGCCCAGAGCCTGGACGTAGCGCATGCCGGTGACGGGACCGGCGCGGAAATTCATCTGCTCGTAGAAACGGTGCGCGCCGAAATTGCCAGTGGCGGCGCTGACGGTGAGGTAGCCGCAGCCGGCGATGCGGGCATGTTCGCGGGCGCGGGACACGAGATGGCGGCCGATGCCGTGGCCGCGATGGTCCTTGCGCACGAAGAGCTGGTGCAGCTCCATGCCGCGCATGCCCTCGGCGGCGCGGTACATCGGCACGAGCAACGCGTAGCCGATCAGCCGTCCGCCGGCTTCGGCGACGAGCGCGGTAATCCAGGGGTTGGTGCCGAACAGGTCGCGGTCGAGATCGACGGCGGAAATCTTCGCGGTGTCGCCATGGCATTCGGCATGCAGCGCGATCATGTCGAGGATCTGCTGGAGATCGCCCTGGCGCGCGGCGCGGATGGTCAGCATCGGCGGTCGTTCGAGCGCGGCGGGTTCAAGCTTGATGACGGTATTGTGCATTTCGGGCTCCTTGGTTTTCTGCCATCAGGTGCCCTTAAAACAACAAAGCCGCCTGATGGCGGCTTGTTGACATGATCAAACAGCCGCTCCTATCGGAACAGCCAAAAATACGTTGCGGCGATGTGCGTGCTCTTGATCATGGTCGCGATATTCTCCGTTTCGCGGCGATTGTCAATCGGTTTAATTGCGGCCGCGAAAAAGAGAAGAGGAGATGAAGCGGAGGGCGGTCAGGCCTCCGCTTCCTCCGGTCCGGCGGTGGCTTGCCCTTCCACGGCGCCGGCATGTTGGGTTTCGTCGATGCCGAGCTGTTCCTTGATGGCGCGGCGGATGTCTTCTTCGATCGCCTCGCGCTGCTCGTCGGGCAGGGCGGCGAGGCTGGCCTCGTCGAGGCCCATGCGGTCGAGGATTTCCTTCCGCAGACGCTCGGCGGGCGTCATCTTGGACAGTTCCATGAATTCGGCGATCAGGCTGTCGCTCTCGTCCTGCGCCTTCTCGAGCTTGGCATTGGTGAGCCACAGCGCATTGGCAAGGCCCGACGGCATCGTGCCGGCGGCGCTGACGGTCGGGATGCTCCTGCGGCTGGAGGATTGTCCATCCGTGCCGGCATAGGCGCTTTCGTCGCCGGTCGTGCGCTGCCGGGTGGTGGCGTAGGCCGAAATGAGGCTGCCGTCGATCTTCATGGAAAAGGTCTCCCTGAAAAATGTTCAGGGAGACCTTTAACGGTTGCAGCTTTTGCGAGACTTGTCGTCGCTACGGCAGCGTATAGGCGATCACGTAATCGCCCGGCTTGGTGCCGACGGAGCCATGGCCGCCGGCGACGATCAGCACATATTGCTTGTCGCCCGCTGTGTAGGTCATCGGGGTGGCCTGTCCGCCGGCGGGAAGGCGGCCTTCCCAGAGCTGGCGGCCGGTCGTCACGTCATAGGCGCGGATGTAGTTGTCCACCGCCGCACCGAGGAAAGCGACGCCGCCCTTGGTGAGCATGGGGCCGCCGATGCCGGGCACGCCGACCTTGAAGGGCAGCGGCAGCGGCGTCATGTCCATGACCGTGCCGTTCTTGTGCTTCCAGGCGGTCTTGCCGGTGGCGAGATCGGCACCGGCGACATAGCCCCATGGCGGCGCCTGGCAGGGAATGCCGAGCGGGCCGAGGAACGGTCCCATGAAGACGCCGTAGGGCGCACCGTCATTGCGGTTGAGGCCCTGTTCGGAACCCTTTTCATCCTGCCCCTTCGGCGGCACCTGATCACGCGGCACCAGCCGCGAGGTGAAGGCGAGATAGGTCGGCATGCCGAACATGATCTGCCGTTCCGGATCGACCGCGACCGAGCCCCAGTTGAAGGTGCCGAAATTGCCGGGATAGACGATCGTGCCTTCCAGCGAGGGCGGCGTGTAGCGGCCTTCGTATTTCATCGACAGGAAATCGATGCGGCAGGCGAGCTGATCGAACATCGTGACGCCCCACATGTTCTTTTCCGTCAGCGGCGGCGGCGAGAAGGTGAGGTCGGAGATCGGCTGGGTGGGCGCGGTGAAGTCTTCCGGAATCGCCCCGGTCGGGGCCGGTATCTCCTTGACGGGGATGATCGGCTCGCCGGTGCGCCGGTCGAGCACGTAGATGTCGCCCTGCTTGGTCGGGCCGACGAGGGCGGGAATAGTCGCGCCGTCCTTGGTGATGTCGATCAGCGCGGGCTGGGCCGGCACGTCCATGTCCCAGAGGTCATGGTGCACGGTCTGGCGCACCCAGCGCAGCGCGCCGGTCTTGATGTCGAGCGCGACGATCGACGAGGAGAACTTTTCGACATTCTCGCTGCGGCCCATGCCGAGCTGGTCCGGCACCTGGTTGCCGAGGGGGATGAAGACCAGGCCAAGCGCTTCGTCATAACTGAAGACCGACCAGGAATTCGGCGAGTTGACGGTATAGACCTGGCCATCCGGCAGCGGCGTGGTGCTGTCCGGATTACCCGAATCCCAGTTCCAGATCAGCGCACCGGAATTCACGTCGAAGGCACGGATGACGCCGGACTGTTCCTGCGTCGAATAGTTGTCGTTGACCGCCCCGCCGATGATGATCTTGCCGTCGGTGATGACCGGCGGCGAGGTGGAGTAGTAGTAGCCGGCCGGATTGTAAGGCATGCCCTTTTCGAGATGCAGCACGCCGTTTTCGGCGAAGCTCGTGCAGACATCGCCGGTGGCGGCATCGAGCGCGATCAGCCGGGCATCCGAGGTCGGCAGGTAGACGCGGGCGGCGCAGGCCGTACCGGCAGCGGCTGCCGGGTCGGCGTAGTAGGTCACGCCGCGGCAGGTCTGGTGCTGGCGATCCGGGTTCATCCCGGAGTTGGAATCGTATTTCCATTTCTCCTTGCCGCTCGCCGCATCGAGCGCGATGGCCCAATTGTGCGGCGTGCACATGTAGAGCGTATCGCCCACTTTGAGCGGCGTCACCTGATAGGTGGTCTCGCCGACGTCGTCGGGCTTCTTCACGTCGCCGGTCTGGTATTGCCAGGCGACCTTCAGCGTCGAGACGTTGTCCGTGTTGATCTGGTCGAGCGGCGAATAGCGCTGGCCGTATTGCGTGCGACCATACTGGTGCCATTCGCCGGCCGGCACATTGCCGCCGAGCACGGGCGTGGCATTGACGACATCTGTCGGCAGCGCGCCGGAGAGATCGTGTGGATCCTGCGTCATCGAATAGCCGGCGACGGCGATGGCGACGAGGGAGGCTACGGCGAGCGGCAGGGCCGACGCCGGATAGCGCGTGCCGGTGGGGCTGGCAAAGCCGAGCGGCCGGCGAATGACCGGCAGCATCAGCCACAGGCCGATGAGCACGATGACGCCGCCGCGCGGGCCGAGCTGCCACCAGTCGAAGCCAACTTCCCAGACCGCCCAGCCGAGCGAACCGAGCACGATGAGGGCATAAAGCCAGAGCGCCGCACTGGAGCGGCGGAACAGCAGGATGGCCGTGACAAGAAAGGCAAGGCCGGTAACGAGGTAATAGGGGCTGCCGCCGACCGACAGCAGCCATCCGCCCCCGCCCGTCAGCACCAGACCGATGAGGGCGACGAGCGAGGCAGTGAGTGAAAGCAACATGATGGTCTCCGTGGCAATGCCGGCGGTGAGGGGCCGACATGACGTCCGGCTCAAGGAGGGACGAAGGAGAAATTAGGGCGGAACCGTGACGCTTCAATGCGCGCGGCCCCGCGATTTTGCATGGCTGCGATGCTCTGGATGCGTTTCAGGTGCCGCAGAACGTCGCCGTGATCTCCTCGCCGGGTTTGGGCGGCTCGGCATAGGCGGCAAAGGCCGGCTGGTCTGCGTAAGGCTTTGAAAGAACGTCGTTCAGCGCCGCAAACAGCGAGAAGTCGCCCTCGTCGATGGCCGTCGTCAGCGCCTCCTCGACCTTGTGGTTGCGCGGGATGAAAGCGGGGTTGACCTTGCGCATCGCTGCCGCGCGGGCTTGGGGCGTCGTCGCATCCTGCGACAGCCGCTCGCGCCAGGCCGCAAGCCAGGAGCCGAGCGCTGCCGGGTCTTCCAGCAAGGCACCGATTGCGGCATCCGCGCTTGCGTCCTCGGCCGCATCGGCAAGGCGCCGGAAGGTCAGCGTATAGTCGGCCTTCTGCTCGTAGAGCGTGACGAGCAGGTCGCGGATCAGGTCCTGATCGCTCTCGCGCTCCGCATCAGGAAGGCCCAGCTTGGCGCGGATCACGGTTTTCCAATGGATCTGGAAACGCTCCATGAACCGGGTGACCGCTTCGTTTGCCGCTTCCAGCGCCTTGTCCTCGTTATCGTCGAGGATCGGCAGCAGGGCCTCGGCAAGGCGGGCGATATTCCATTGACCAATGGCCGGCTGGTTGCCGAAGGCATAGCGGCCGTGCTGGTCGATGGAGGAATAGACGGTGCGCGGGTCGTAGCGATCCATGAAGGCGCAGGGGCCGAAGTCGATGGTTTCGCCTGATATCGTCATGTTGTCGGTGTTCATCACGCCATGGATGAAGCCGACGCCGAGCCAGCGTGCGATCAGTGACGCCTGCCGGTCCGCCACCGCGTCGAGCAGCGCGAGATAAGGCCGTTCGGTGCCCTTCAGCTCGGGATAATGCCTGCTGATGACATGGTCGGCGAGGATGCGCAGATTGTCCGTCTCGCCGCGTGCCGCAAAAAACTGGAAGGTGCCAACGCGGATATGGCTGGCCGCGACACGGGTGAAGACGGCACCCGGCAGCACGCGGTCGCGATAGACCGGCTGGCCGGTCGTGACGGCGGCAAGCGCCCGCGTCGTGGGAATACCGAGCGCGTGCATGGCCTCGCTGATGATATATTCGCGCAGCACCGGGCCGAGCGCGGCGCGTCCGTCGCCGCGGCGCGAATAGGGCGTCTGGCCGGCACCTTTCAGCTGGATGTCGCGGCGCTTTCCCGCGCGGTCGATCACCTCGCCGATCAGGATCGCCCGCCCGTCGCCGAGCCGCGGCACGAACTGGCCGAACTGGTGGCCGGCATAGGCCATGGCGAGCGGTAGCGAGCCGGGTAGCGCGACATTGCCGGAGAAATAGCCCGCACCATGCCGCTCCAGCAGATCGGCATCGAGCCCGAGTTCCTCCGCGAGCGCCCGGTTAAAGGTGATCAGCTGCGGCGCCTCTACCGGGGTGGGATCAACAGGTGCGAAGAAGGCGTCCGGCAGGCGCGCATAGCTGTTGTCGAAAGGTATCGTCGCGGCGCTCATGATCGTCGGTCCCTGCTGGCAGTCCCCTAGAGATAGGGTCTTGCCGGCGGAAACGAAAGGCTCGTTCTGCGTCAGGACGGAAACCGAGGCTCTAACCGCCCTTGGCGAGCCGGCGCAGCCGGAAGGGCAGGCCGTAATAGAGCTTCTTGAGGCCGGGGCGCAGCCGCGCGGTCCAGAGGCCGGCATACGCCCTTCCGGCAAGGCTCGCGGGCAGGGCATAGGTCTGGAGGCCGAGCGTGCGGTTGCTCCAGTTCTCCTTGTACTCGGCCGGATTGCCGAGCAGGTCGTAGGTTTTGACACCCTTCTCGATCAGCCAGCAGACCGTCATGTCCATCTGCACCTTGCCGGGCGAGGCCTCGCGCAGCGCCCAGTCGAAGGCGCCGAGATAGGCATGGTAATGGCCATGGTGCAGGAAGCCGATCTCGCCCGCGATCAGCCTATCGCCGGCCTTCAGAATGGAAAGACAGGCACCGGACAGCGTTGCACGGTCGCCGGATAGCGCGGCGAGAAAACTGTCGAAACCTTCGAAGGCAAGCCCGGTGCCGCGCCGGCCGGTCTCGTGCAGCCATTGGCGCTTGAAGGCAATGCAGGCCGCGACACCCTCGGCAAAACCGGCATCGCCGGGAAACAGCATGGCAAAGGAAAGTGCGCCTTCACGGGCAAGCGCATTGCGTCGCCGGTTGCGGTTGCGGCGCTGCGTCTTGCTGAGCGTGGCGGCATAGGCCTCCGGCGTCACGAAGGCCGAGAGATCCAGCATGGCGGCGCTGTTGGCAAGCGAGGGCAGCGGCGGCGTTTCACCAAGCAGCCTCGCGAGCGCGGAACCCTCCGGCACGCCGTCGAGCACCATCAGGTCGTGGCCGGCAAGCCCGGCCAGCAGCCTGTGCGTCGCTTTCTCGCCGTGGATCGGATCAACCAGCAGATTGGCATATTGGCTGTGCGGCGCGCCGAGCGGTTCCAGCCGCTTGAGAATGCCGCCGGACAGCATGAGCGGCCAGACGGCGATGAGCCGTCCGTCCTGCCAGAGCGTGTGTACCTCCGGCCGGCATTGCGGGCCGGCAAAGACCGCGATCCATGTCAGGCACCAGTCGGCGCTCTGGAAGTAGGTGAGGGGATCGCCGGCGCGCGCTTCGAGGTCGCGCCACGCCGCCGCCGTGCTGGCCATGGCGGTGTGATCGCGGAGCACGCGGTGCTCCACGCCGGCCTCGCGGGGCTCGGGGCGCGTCAGAAGGGTCATGGCGCTTCCATTCGGTTCTGCGCGCGACGCTAGCAGCGGCGTCTCAACAAAACCTTTCGCTCCCGCTTTTGTCCCCGCCGCAGGCCTTGCCGGCCGGCGAAAGATGGAATTTCATCATCGTCTCAATAAGCAGCTGAATAAGCGGGCGGCGCCGTCCGTCCCCTTCTCAGCAAACATGCGTGCATCCGGTCGGCAGGGCCTGGGCATCATGTCGTTTCCCGGAGGGAGGATAACGTGCAGCGCAATGTCTATCGCATGATTGGGGCGCTTGCGGCCTGTCTTCTTTTCCTTGCAGCACCCGCGGCCTTTGCCGCCGAGCGCTATGCGCTCCTCATCGGCAATGCCGAATACGAGGATGCAGAGCCGCTGGAAAACCCGCTGAACGATATCGATCTCGTCGGTGAGGCGCTGGAGCGGGCGGATTTCGACGTGACCCGCGTCACCGATGCCGACAATCTCGCCATGCTCTCGGCGCTCAACAATTTCACGCGCCGCGCGGAGAAGGCTGAGAACCCGGTGCTCTTCGTCTATTTCTCCGGCTATGCCGTGCAGCTTGACGGCGACAATTTCCTGCTGCCGACCGATGCCTCCGGCCGCACCCTGACGGGGCTTCGGAACCGCTCGCTGCCCGTCTCCCAGGTCAGCGATGCGCTGCGCGAGATCGGCAAGGGCCTGAAGGTCGTGCTGTTCGACGCCGCCCATGAAAACCCGTTCCTGACGCTGCGCGATATCCCCGATGGTCTCGCCGAGCCGAAGAGCGGCACCGGCATCCACTATGCCTATGCCTCCGCGCCCGGCACGAGCTATGATTACGAGGGCACGCCGATCAGCCCCTTCGCCTCGGCCTTCGTCGATGCCATCAGCATTCCCGGCATCGCGCTGGAGGACGCCTTCCGCAAGGTCGGCGAGATCGTCAAGGAGCGCAGCAAGGGCAAGCAGGAGATCTGGCAGAGCGATGCCGATTACGGCAAGTTAGCGCTGAGCCCCAAGGACGACAAGGTCGACGAGGCCGAAATCGCCTTCTACGAATTCGCCTCGCTCTCCGACAACCGCGAGGCCTATGACCGCTATCTCAGCCGCTACCCGCAGGGCATCTTCTCGTATATCGCGCAGCGCAAGATCGACCTGCTCGGCAAGCGTTTCGAGAGCACGCACGAGGATACCGGCAATCTCCCATACCTGACCTTCTCCAACGACCAGCACGATCCCTGCGGCCGCTTCTCCTTCAACGACAGCGACCGGCGGCTCGGCGATCTCTACAAGGATGGCCAGCTGGTGCTCGTCGATTTCCGCTTCTGGGCGCCGCCGGAAAGCTGCGAATACATCTCCTATTTCACGACGGTCTATTCGCATGAGCGACTGCGCAACATCATCACCTCGGCGAGCATTCCCGAGCGTCGGATCTATGTCGCGACGCAGGATGACCTGAGCCCGAGCGAGGAACGGTCGATCTACGATTATTTCGACGAGGATCGCCATGGTTACGCGCAGTCTCTGATGTTCCGCGCGATCAACGACGAGCGCCGCCACGGCTTCGGTGTCGCGGTAAAGACGCCTGACGACAATGCCCGCGAATATGTCGACGAGATCGACTGCGGCGACGGCTGCCTGCGCTTCCGCGGCCTGATGCGCCTGCGCGACAACAGCGTGCGCTCGCTGGAGGACTACGAGCTGGAATTCGTCGACGTGCGCCGCCTCGGCTATTTCGACCGCTACCGCGACCTGCTGCGCGATTTCCCGGTCGACGAACATGTATCGAACGATCATTCGAGCAGCCAATCGAGCCACGAAACCAAGACCGACGCCTATGCCGACACCGGCAGCAGCGTGAGCCATGATGACGGCTACGGCTCGGATGCCGATCCCTACCGTGCGTCGCGCTCGGTCGGCGGCTGGGACATCGTCGCCGATTTCGGCAGCGACCGCCGCTTCCTGAACTGCCGCGCCACCCGCCGCGGTGATGGCGACCGCGTCTCCGCCTTCCGCTGGTACGACGACGGCCACGTGACCTTCGGCTTCCAGGACACGGCCTACGACTATGCCGACAGCTATGCGAGCGACGCGAAATACTGGATCGACGACGGCAAGGGTTATGACGTCAGCGGCAAGGCCTATGGCCGCCAGGAGATCGCCTACGATCTCGGCAGCGACCGCTCCGTCATCGAGGCCCTGAAACGCGGCAGCCGCCTGCGCATCGGCGATATCAGCACCAGCCTCAAGGGCTCCACCGCCATGCTGAACGACCTGCAGGCCTGCGTGGGAGCCTTCCGATAACCCCAGTCAGGACACGACCCCCTGACTGGAAACTCGAAGGTCGGCGCGACCATGGCGCCGGCCTTTCTTTTGCTTTTCAAAATTACATCTTCCCCGCCACCTTGATCGCAAACGCATATTCGAAGGCGATCTCCTCAAGCCGCTGGAAGCGGCCGGAAGCGCCGCCGTGGCCGGCACCCATGTTGGTCTTGAGGAGGATCGGTTCGGTGCCCGTCGTCTTCTCGCGCAGCTTCGCCACCCACTTGGTCGGTTCCCAATAGGTGACGCGCGGATCCGTGAGGCCGGACAGTGCGAGGATGGCGGGGTAGGGCTTGGCCTCGATATTGTCGTAGGGCGAATAGCTCGCCATCAGTTGGTAGAAATCCTTGCTGTCGATCGGGTTGCCCCATTCCGGCCATTCCGGCGGGGTGAGCGGCAGCGTGTCGTCGAGCATGGTGTTCAGCACGTCGACGAAGGGCACGGCGGCGATGATGCCGCCGAATTTTTCCGGCGCCATGTTCGCGATCGCCCCCATCAGCATGCCGCCGGCCGAGCCGCCCTCGGCGACGATGTTCGCGTAAGACGTGAACTTCTCTTGATTCAGATAGTCGGCCGCGGCGATGAAGTCTTTGAAGGTGTTGGTCTTCTTGTCCATCTTGCCGTTTTCGTACCAGGCGAAACCCTTGTCCTTGCCCCCGCGGATATGGGCGATGGCATAGACGAAGCCGCGGTCGACCAGCGACAGGCAATTGGTGTTGAAGGACGCCGGAATGGTGATGCCGTAGGCGCCGTAGCCATAGAGCAGGCAGGGCGCGGAGCCGTCGAGGGCGACATCCTTGCGGTAGAGCAGCGTGACGGGAACCGTCTCGCCGTCCCAGGCCGGCGCGAAGACGCGGCGGGTGACGTAGTCGTCGGGATTGTGGCCTGACGGGACTTCCTGCGTCTTGAGAAGCGTGCGCTCGCGCGTCGCCATGTCGTAGTCGAAGAGCTGCGACGGCGTCGTCATCGAGGAATAGGAGAAGCGGATGACGTCGGTGTCGTATTCCGCCGCGCCCGACAGGCCGAGCGAATAGGCCTCCTCGGCAAAGGCGATGGCATGCTCCTCGCCGCTTTTGCGGTCGCGCACGATGATGCGCGGCAGGCCTTCATGACGCTCCAGCCAAACGAGATGGCGGGCGAAGGCCATGTGGTTGAGGATGAGCGTGCCGGCGCGGTGCGGCACGACATCCACCCAGTTCTCGCGGCCCGGCGCCGTCACCGGCGTCTGCATGATCTTGAAGTCCTTGGCGCCGTCGGCATTGGTCAGGATGTAGAAGACGTCGCCGCCCTCCGTCATCGAATATTCAAGGCCCGTCCGGCGCGGTGCGACGAGGACGGGGGTGGCCGTGAGATCCTTGGTCGAGAGCAGGCGGTATTCGCTCGTCTCGTGGTCATGGATGTCGATATAGATGAAATCGTCGATCAGCGAGCCGCCGACCGATAGGAAGAAGCCCGCATCCTTCTCCTCATAGACCAGCCGGTCGTTTTCCTGGCGCTCGCCGAGGATGTGGTGGAAGATCTTCGACGGGCGATGGTTCTCGTCGAGCGCGGTATAGAAGAAGCTTTTTGCATCCGGCGCCCAGACGCCGTCGCCGCCGGTGTTGACCAGCGTGTCGTGGCGATCCTCGCCGGTCGCGAGATCGCGCACCTTCAGCGTGAAATATTCCGAGCCCTTGTCGTCATAGCCCCAGATGCCGATGGAATGATCAGTGGAATGGTCGATGCCGGAAAGGCGGAAGTAATCCTTGCCTTCGGCCTCCTTGTCCCCGTCGAGCAGGATGACGCGTTCGCCCCCGTTGCGCGGTTCGCGGAAATAGCGCGGCTGCTCGCCGCCGGTCACATAGGCGGTGCCGTAGGCGAATGGACCGTCCTTGACCGGCACGGAGCTGTCGTCCTCCTTGATGCGGCCGCGCATCTCGGCAAACAGCGCCTTCTGCAATGCTTCGGTGTCGGCCATCGCGGCGTTCATATAGGCGTTTTCGGCCTCCAGATGCGTGCGGATTTCCGGCTGGAGGATCGAGGGATCCTTGAACATCGCCTGCCAGTTGTCGTCGCGGAACCAGGCATAGTCGTCGGTGCGGGTGATGCCGTGACGGGTATCCGTCATCGGCTTCTTGGCGGCGACGGGGGCGGTGGGCAGGGTCTTGAAGACGGGCAAGATGTCACTCCGGGGAAAATGCTAGGCGGGATACCAGAGATAGAGAGCCCCGCCGCTCGCATCAAGCCGGAAGCTTGCCATCATCTTGCGCGCGAGGCGCGAAAAGGCGGTCGTGCACGATCATTCCTGTGAGCATGAAGGCGACGAAGAGCAACGGCTCGAGGCGGCCGAGCGACAACGCCGCCACGGCCGGGCCGGGGCAGAAGCCGCCGATGCCCCAGCCGATGCCGAAAAGCGCGGAGCCGAGCACCAGCCGCCGGTCGATCCTGCGGTTCTCCGGCAGATGGAAACGGTCGTCGAAGGCCGGGCGCTTGAAGCGGGCGATCAGCCGCAGGCCGAGAAGCATCACG
Organism: Shinella sp. M27; assembly: GCF_049199905.1. Taxonomy (NCBI): domain Bacteria; kingdom Pseudomonadati; phylum Pseudomonadota; class Alphaproteobacteria; order Hyphomicrobiales; family Rhizobiaceae; genus Shinella; species Shinella sp. M27. The sequence continues at coordinate 3,196 of NZ_JBLZPK010000037.1, read as the reverse complement.
CCGACGGCGCCACCGAGCACGAAGGCGAGGCTCGGATCCCATGCACCCGTCACATCGAGAAAGCCCTGTACGCGGGCGGGATCGAGCATGCCGGACAAAGCAAGGCCGAGGCCGAAGAGGGCGCCCGAGACGAGGGCGGCGAGCATTTGCGGGACAGAGCGGGTCACAGGCCGAACCCTCGCAGGATTGTCACGGCGAGAGCGCCGGCGACGAGAAAACTCGCAACGGCGGCAAAGGCGCGGGGCGACAGCCGGGCGAGGCCGACGACGCCGTGGCCGCTGGTGCAGCCCGAGCCCATGCGCGTGCCGAAGCCGACGAGCAGGCCGGCAAGGGCGATGAGCGGCAGCGGCGTGGTGACGGTCAGCGCCGGCCATCCGCCGGCAAAGGCTCGGTAGAGCAGGGGGCCGGCGAGCAGGCCGGTGACGAAACTCGCATTGATCGCGATGTTCGCGCCCTGCGCCAGGCGACCGAGAATGCCGCTGATGCCGGCGACGCGGCCGTTGAGGGCGAGCAACAGAAAGGCGGACAGGCCGATCAGCATGCCGCCGAAGAGCGAGGGAAGATAGGTCATGCCGTGGCAGCCTCCGCGCAAAAAATGCCATGCAGGGCGGCGACGAGTTGGGCGGCCTTCTCCCCGGTCAGGCGGTAAAAGATCTGCTTGCCGTCGCGTCGCGTTTCGACGATGCCGGCCTCGCGCAGCACGTTGAGCTGCTGCGACAGGCTGGGCTGGTGCAGGCCAAGCGCCGTTTCCAGCGCCCCGACGGAAAATTCGCCTTCGACGAGCGTGCAGACCAGCATGAGCCGGGCGGGATGGGCGAGCGTCTTCAGCAGGCCGGCGACTTCGGCCGCTTGTGCTGCCATCGCTTCCGCGGTTCTTGGTTCAGGGGTAGGCAAGGGTGGCTCCGGCACGAACATTATACATTTTAATATAATGTATAATGTTCGTGCGCAAGCCCCTCAGCCCGGCAGAGTGCGCTTCGCCTTGCGCTTGGCGGGGCGCAGTTCGTCGGCGATGGTCATGCCGATGATGGAAAGCGGCAGCGCCAGCATGGCGCCGGCGGCACCCCACATCCAGGTCCAGAAGATGATGGCGGTGAATATGATGAAGGCGTTGACCTCCAGCCTTTTGCCCATCACGGCCGGCATGACGAGGTTTTCCATGGCGAGGTGCACGACGAAGAAGGCGAGCGCCGGCAGGAGGCCCATCATGACCGTTTCGTGCGTCAGCAGGCCGGCGGTGGCGAGCGCGATTGTCATCAGCGTCACGCCGAGGAACGGCACGAAGCTGGAGAGGAAGGCAAACAGCCCCCAAAGCGCCGGCATGGCGAGCCCGCCGCCCCAGGTGATGAGCGTGGTGACGACACCAAGCCCGCAATAGACCAGGGCGGCGGTGGCGAAATAATAGCCGAGCGCGCTGTCGATGGCGTTCATGATGCGGATGGTGGTGAGCCGCTGGCTGCGGCGCGGAAAGGCCATGATGATCATCTGGCGCAGCTTCAGGCGGGCCGAGAGGAAGAGCACGAGGGCGGCGAAGAAGATCATGCCCTGCAGCAGCGCCGGCGTCAGGCTGGACGAGACGATACCCAGGATGCTGCCGGTGTTTTCCAGCACTTTTTCCATGGACATCTGCCCCGACTGGAAGGTCTCGGGGTGAATGCTGAGCCAGCCGAGACGCGAGAACATCGGGGTGATACGATCATAGGCGCCGCGCACCAGGTCGGGGGCATTGGAGGCGAGCTGGGCGATGGGATCGGCAAGCACGCCCGCGATCAGGAAAAGACCGAAGCCGAAGGCACCGGCCAGAAGCAGGGCTGTCGGCAACGGCGGAATGCCGAACTCGGTAAGTTTCTCCGCGGCCACCCCGAAGATGAGGCCGGTGACGACGGCAAGACAGAGCGGAATGAGGATCGGCGCCATCAGGTAGACGATGCCCATGCTCATGATGAAGAAGATGCCGATGATCGCCCAGTCCGCGGCGATGCCGAGGCCCGGACGCCGCGGCGCATCCTCCACGAGCCCTTTCTCGATGTCGATGCCGCCTCTCAGAAGACGCCGCTCGGACGGTTTTGCCGACATGTCATGCATGATGATCCCCAATTCTCGCCCCAATTCCCGCGGTGAACGCGTGATGATGAGGGAAGTTCCATCAGCATGTGCCGTTGAAACCGCAGGTGGGTTGCGGGGTGTCTTCAAATCGACATATTGCGCGTTAACCCCGAATTAAGACGTCGGAAATGACGGCAAGAAGAGGAGCCATACCTTTGAAACGGCAGCTAACCGGGCTTTTGACCGCCTTCTGCGCCTTGACGCTGGCAACACCCGCCTTCTCCATCGATGCCCGCATCCGCGGCCAGCTGGAGAAACTGGCCCCGGACGAGCGGCTGGAGCAGCGCTGCGACATGGAGGCGATGGACAAGATCGGCGCGGCCAGGGACGGCTTTCGTCCCGACAAGGTAATCGCTTACGCCTTCGGCGATCCCAAGCTCGACGGCACCACCTTCAAGACGAAGGGCGCGGTTTTCCGCAGCAAGGGCGAATGGTACCGCCTGTCCTACAAATGCGAAGCCAGCCCCGACCGCCTGGAAGTCAACGCCTTCAAGTACAAGATCGGCGACCAGGTGCCGCACGAGGACTGGGCGGCGCACTATTTGTATGATTGAAAAAGCATCCGCATGATTGGAGGCCGGCGCATTTTGAATGCACCGGCCACATAATTTACGCCGAAAGCTTCAGTCCGATCCCCCAGGGATCGACCAGCGAGACCGTGTCGCCCGAGCGGGTGGTGGGCAGCGCAAGCTCGTCCAGCTTGGCGACGGCGGCGTCCAGTTTGGCCTTGTCGTTGAAGCGGATCGTGTAGTCGGCAAGCCCGGTCATGCCGGTCTGGCGCTTGGGCTGGCCGCGGGAGTTCCAGACATTCGCCGCCACGTGGTGGTGGTACTTGCCGGTGGCGAAGAAGCTAGCGCCCGGATAGCTCGTCATGATGTCGAGGCCGAGCACGCCGTTGAAGAAGGCGTTGGCTTCCGGAATGTCGGAGACCTGCAGGTGGATATGGCCGATGACGGTGCCGTTCTCCTGATGCGTCCAGCCGTCCTTCGGGGCCTCGTCGTAAAGCGCCTGCAAATCGAGCCGGTTCGTCGCCATCTTAACGGTGCCGTCGGGCACATAGCTCCATTCCGAGCGGTCACGGTCGCGATAA
>NZ_JBLZPK010000036.1:0-6168 GCF_049199905.1 Shinella sp. M27 | reverse complement strand
GCGCCGGGATTGACCGCCTGCTTGGAGGCATTGAACAGCAGCACGCCGCCGGTCTTCTGCGCCTTCATGATGCGCACGGCATTCTGCGCCACGGTCTGGTGGGCGAAGAAATTCAGCTCGAAGCTCTTGCGCAGCAGCGCGTCGTCCATCGTGGCGATCGGGCTTTCCCAGGCCGCACCCGCATTGGAAACAACGATATCGACCCCGCCGAACGTGGCGATCGCCCTGTCGAAGGCGGTGCGCACGGAGACGGGATCGGTGATGTCGCAGGCGATGCCGATCGAATTGTTGCCGGCCGCCTTGGCTACCGCTGCCGCCTTCTCGCCGTCGAGATCGAGCGCCACGACATGGGCACCTTCGGCGGCGAAGGCCTTGACGACGGCCGCGCCGATGGCGCCGGCGCCGCCGGTGACGATGGCGACCTGGCCGGTGAACGGCTTCGGCTTGGCGCCGGCGAGCTTCGCCTGCTCCAGCGACCAATATTCGAGATCGAAGAGATCGGGACGGCTCACCGGCTCGAAACGGCCGACGGATTCGGCATCCCGCGCCGCCTCGATCCACATCTCGCCGACATCGACGGCAATGGTCGCGTCCTTGAAGGTCCGGCCATGGCCGAACATGCCGAGACCGGGCACCAGCGTCAGGCGCGGCATGGGGTCGAGCATGGTGCGCTTGACGTCGTCGCGGGCGTCGTTGCTGCGGAAGTATTCGGTGTAGTCGGCGGCGAAGGCGGCGACGTGCTGGTCGATGACCGCACGGTAGCCGGCAAGATCGTCGCTGGCCGGTGCCGGCAGCACCATCGGGCCGGTCTTGATGCGGATGGAGAGGTCGGGCGTCGAGACGCCGCGCGCCGCCATGTCCCGGATTTCAGCCGCGTTGATGAAATCGAGAATGGCCGGCGATGCGCGGAAGACGCTGACCATGCGGTCGTAACGGCCTTCGCCCTTGTCGACGGCGACGGCGCCGCGCAGCAGGGGGGCGATGTCGGCGGGGCTGGCGAGCTTTGAGGGCAGGGTGGCTGGCGTAAAGGCGTTGCGGCCGTTTTTCTTGACGTGATTTTCGGCGACCGTGACGTAGTGGATCATTCGGTCATAGGCTTCCCGGGCGGTGTCGCCGAAGGTGAAGATGCCGTGTTTGTCGAGGATCAGGCCCTCGACCGTCGGGTCCTGCTCGAACACTTCGGCGGCCGCCTTGGCGAGTGCGAAGCCGGGCATGATATAGGGCACGAAACCCATCTTGGTGCCGAAGAGTTCGGCGCTCATCTCGCGGCTCTTCGCCTGGTCGGCGATGGCGAGGATGGCGGTCGAATGGGTGTGGTCGACGAATTTGTGCGGCAGAAAGGCGTGCAGCAGCGCTTCCACCGACGGGTTCGGTGCGGCGGGATCGATCAGGTTGGCGCGCAGCAGCGTCACCATGTCCTCGTCCGAGAGTTTTTCGAGTTTGCGGCTCTTCAGGAGCGCGCTGATCTTCACGGCGGGCAGGCCCGCCGGCTCGATGACACCCATGTCCCAGCCGCTGCCCTTGACGCAGAGCACCGCATGCGTGTCGCCGACGAGGTCGGTCATCTCGGTCTTCACGGAGGTGTTGCCGCCGCCATGCAGCACGAGCCGCGGTTCCCCGCCGAGCAGGCGGGTCGTGTAGGTGCGCAGCGCCAGATCGCGGTTGACGCCCTTTGCGGCATAGCTCGCGACGACCTTTTCCGCTTCGTCGTCGCGCCAGAGATTTTCCATCGTATAAGCCTCCCGATAAACCGGCCCGGCCGGCGTCGGCGGACCCAAACAGTCTTGGCTCAAGCCTTGCCCGAACCACCCTTTTCCCAGCGTTCCAGAATGCGGCGCGCCATCGACGTGGTGACGATGAGATGCGAGACGAAGCCGCCCTTCAGCGCCGCCATCAACGGCTCGAACTTGTTGTCTTCCTGCACGACGAGCATGCGCTTCCGGATCGCCCTGATGGAATCGAGATCGGCGGAAATGCAGCGCCTGTTGTGGTTGCAATCCATCCACTGGCCGTCATGGTCGATCAGCTGGCCGGCGATGACGCCGGCGGCTCCCTTCTCGCCCATGGCATGCATGTCGGCCGCCGACAGCGCGCCGCATTTGACCAGGTGACTGTCATCCTCGATGCCGCCGACGGAATAGAGCGCGAGATTGCAATCCGAGATCGTCGCAAGCTGCTCGCGGATGACGGGCTCGCCGCGCAGTTCCTCGGCGAGGCGCTCGGAGGACAGCACGAGCGGTGCATAGAAGTTGATGCCCTCGGCATTGAGGCGTCGGGCGATTTCCGTGGTGCACTGGTCCGGCCGGTAGGAATAGGGCGCGCCGAGATTGCCGCAGAGCTGCACGACGGTGACGCCGCGCAGATCCGCGAAGGGCATGACATCGGCGATGTGATAGACGGTGCGGCCCCAGGCCACGCCGATCCGGTCGCCCTTGTTGATCAGTTCGAGGAAGACCGAAGCGGCAACGACGGGCATTTCCGCTGCCGGGTCCATCGCCTGCCGGTCTTCCGGCACCAGCCAGGCCGTGGTCAGGCCCGTGGCGTCTTCCAGCTCGCGGGCCAGCACGTCGTCGGAGAAAAGCTCGGAAGAGGTCGAGATCGTGACGATCCCCATCTCGCGCGCCTTGCGCAGATACATGGCGATGGAGGCGCGGGAGATGCCAAGCCGCTGCGCGACCTCGTCCTGCCGCAGGCCGTGCGTGTAATAGAGCCAGGCGGCCTTGTGAATGATCTGGTCGTTCGGTCGGACAGGCATTACGGCTCTTTCGTTTGGTGTTCTGACATTAGTCATCAGCGCTGACAAAAGTCAACGCGCACGTTTCATAAGCGTATCAGATTGATAAGCGTTTGCGGATATTCGCCGGAGGCACATCTCGAACCGTCCCATCCTGCGCGCTCCGTTCGAAACGGCGTCCGTCGAATATCCCCGCTGATTTTCCCCGCTTTGCCGCCGCCGCCTAAAATCGTGCGAACGCAAACTGGAAAACCGACGATCATGGACGCAACCGAGAATCTCAACCTGCCCTACATCCTTCCCTCCCAGGCACAGAAACACGTCACCCACAACGAGGCGATCAAGGCGCTTGACGCGGTCGTGCAGCTTGCGGTGATGAGCCGGAGCGTCGCTACGCCGCCGGCGTCGCCCGCCTCCGGCGCCCGCTACATCGTGCCGGCGGGTGCGACGGGCGCATGGGCGGGCCGCGAAAAGCATGTCGCCGCCTGGCAGGACGATGTCTGGATGTTCTACATGCCGCGCACCGGCTGGCTTGCCCATGCCGTCGATGAAGGCGTGCTTCTCACCTTCGGCGCCACCGACTGGGCGCTGTCGGCCTTTAATGTCGCCCTGCCGGACAGGCTCGGCCTCAATGCGATCGTGAACCCGCCGAACCGGCTGGCGCTGGCCGGTGACGCCTCGCTGTTCTCCCACGAGGGCATGGGCCACCAGCTCAAAATCAACAAGGCGACGTCGGCGGACACCGCGTCCGTGCTGTTCCAGACGGGGTTTTCGTCGCGCGCCGAGATCGGCGCCATCGGGAGCGACGATTTCCGCCTCAAGGTGAGCCCGAACGGCTCCACCTTTCTCGATGCCATCACCGTCGACCGCAGTTCGGGGCGTGTTTCCTTCCCCGCCGGCGCGACGGGTCTGCGCATCCAGCTGACCGCAGCGCGCACCTACTATGTCGCGACGACCGGTAGCGACACCAATACCGGTCTGAGCGCCGGTCTGCCATTTGCGACCCTGCAGAAGGCCATCGACGAGGCGAACAAGCTGGATTGCGCAAGTTTCGACGTGACGATCCAGCTGGCGAACGGCACCTATGCCGCCGGCGCCACCGTCGCCCGACCCCTGTGGGGCGGCGGCACATTGATCATCAAGGGCAACGAGACGACGCCGGCCTCGGTCGTCATGAGTTCGGGGCTGAGCTTTCGCAACGGCGCGCAGGTGCGTGTCGCCGGCCTGCGCTTCGTCATCGCCACGGATCTCATCAACGCGCTCTCCGTGGGCAACGGCGTCTATCTGCGCACGGGCAAACTCGAATTCGGCGCCGTCGGCGCCAATGCGGACCACATCTTTGCCGACAATCCCTGCCATATCGCCATCGAGGACGACTATACGATCTCCGGCGGCGGGCGCAGGCACATGAATATCGGCATGGGTTATGTGGTCGGGGCAAACCGCACGATCACGCTGACGGGCACGCCCGCCTTCACGCATTTTCTGGCGGCGAGCAACTGCGCCGCGATCGCCCTGTCGAACCTGACGATCTCGGGTGCGGCGACGGGCAGCCGCTACATTGCCGAGACGAACGGCGTCATCAACACCTATGGCAAGGCGACGACCTATCTGCCCGGCTCCACCGTCGGCACCAATCCGACGGGCGGCATCTACGCCTGATCAAAGCATCGCATGCATTGCTTCCCGGCGGCTCTTGCATCAAGGCCGCCGGACTGGTTATGACAGGGGCATGTCTCTCGAATCCGTCCGCGCCTTCTTCGCCGAAAACGCCCCCGACATCGACGTTCTCGTCACCGAGCAGAGCTCGGCGACCGTGACGCTCGCGGCCGAGGCGCACGGCGTTGCGCCCGAACAGATCGCCAAGACGATCTGCCTGCGGATCGGCGAGGAGACCGTGCTTCTGGTCGCGGCCGGCACGGCGCGGCTGAGCAACCGGAAATTCAAGGATCGCTTCGCTGCAAAGCCGCGCATGCTCGACGCCGAGCAGGTGCTGGCCGTCACGTCGCATCCGGTGGGTGGCGTCTGCCCCTTCGGCCTGCCGGCGCCTGTTCCGGTCTATTGCGACATGTCGCTGAAACCCTTCGACACGGTGGTTCCGGCGGCGGGCGCGACGAATGCGGCGGTGCGTATCGCGCCCGACCGCATGGCAAGCCTGGTCAAGGGCGAATGGGTTGACGTCTGCGAGTGACGTGACCCCGGCCCCAACGGGCTAATCGTGAAAGAGTTTCGCGCAAATCCGGGGAAATGCCCCGCTGGCAAAATTCTGCTCCAGCAAGCAATATGACGAAACTGTGATCAACCGCGGCCGGCTTCCGGCGGACAGCGGCGCGCGGACGCGGGGATGTCTCGCGGGCAGGCGGTTCGCGGTGCGAAGCGTCGGCTTGGTTCCGGGCTGCTGGAGGAGCATTCGCCCGGAGGTTCAGCACGGCGCGCCTCAGGCAGCGCCAGGGGGAGAAAACATGTTCGAAAAGCTGTTCAAGCTGAGTGAGCACGGCACGTCCGTGCGCACCGAAGTGGTGGCGGGTCTCACGACCTTCCTCACCATGTCCTATATCATCTTCGTCAATCCGGACATCCTGTCGACCACGGGCATGGACCGGGATGCCGTCTTCGTCGCCACCTGTCTGGCGGCCGCGCTCGGCTCGCTCGTCATGGCGCTCGTCGCCAATTGGCCGATCGGCATGGCGCCCGGCATGGGCCTCAACGCCTTCTTCGCCTTCACCGTCGTCGCCGCCCTCGGCTTCACCTGGCAGCAGGCGCTGGGCGCGGTCTTCATCTCCGGCCTCATCTTCGTGATCCTGACGGTCACGGGCGTGCGCAGCTGGCTGATCGAAGGCATTCCGCATTCGCTGCGCAGCGCCATTGCCGCCGGTATCGGCCTCTTCCTCGGCATCATCGCGCTGAAGAACGCCGGCATCGTCGTCGACAATCCGGCAACGCTCGTCGGCCTCGGCAGCCTCAAGGCGACCGGCCCGCTGCTCGCCATCCTCGGCTTCTTCATCATCGCCGTGCTCGATGCGTTGCGCATCAAGGGTGCGATCCTGATCGGCATTCTCGCGGTGACGATCCTCTCCTGGGTCACCGGCGTCAGCCAGTTCCAGGGCATCGTCTCGGCCCCGCCGTCGATGCTGCCGACCTTCCTGCAGCTCGACATCATGGGCGCGCTGCATGGCGGCCTGGTGCATGTCATCCTGGTCTTCGTTCTCGTCGAAGTGTTCGATGCGACCGGCACACTGATCGGCGTCGCCAAGCGCGCCAATCTGATCCAGGAAGGCAAGAAGAGCCGCCTCGGCCGCGCCCTTCTCGCCGACAGCACGGCCATCGTTGCCGGCTCGCTGATGGGTACCAGCTCCACCACGGCTTACGTCGAAAGCGCCTCGGGCGTCCAGGCCGGCGGCCGCACGGGCCTCACCGCCTTGACCGTCGCCATC
>NZ_JBLZPK010000035.1:23873-51592 GCF_049199905.1 Shinella sp. M27 | reverse complement strand
TCCTCCTGCCGACGCAGGGCATTCAGGAATGGGATCAGGAGGGTGAGCCGCTGCACGAGCCGGCCGCCCTCGATGCCTTCCTCGACGAGATGCGCAAAGCCATGCCGGCCGCCGTCGCTTTCGAGGAGGTCGATGCACATATCAACGCTCCCGACTTCGCCGCGAAGGCTTTGGAGGTCTTCGACCGCTGGGTCGCCGAGGGCATCGTCGTAAAAGGGCGCATCGCATGAGCAAGGCATTGATCCTCGATTTCGGCGGGGTCGTCACCCGCACGCTGTTCGAGACGCATGACATCACCGAACGTGCGCTGGGCCTGCCGGCAGGCACTTTGACCTGGCGTGGTCCGTTCGATCCTTCGACCGACCCGCTCTGGGTGTCCATGCAGGCGCGGGAGATTACCGAGCGCGACTACTGGATGACCCGCACCCGCGAAGTGGGCGCGATGCTCGGCGAAGACTGGACGGATATGAAGACCTTCGTGCAGCGCGCCCGCGGCGCGGATGCCGAGCTGGTGCTGCGCCCGGAAGCGCGCGACGCGATCCTGAAGGCGAAGGAAGCCGGCCTCAAGCTCGCCATCCTCTCCAACGAACTCGATCTCTTCTACGGCGTAGAGTTCCGCAAGCGCTTCCCGCTGATCGAGCTTTTCGACGTCATCGTCGATGCCACCTATACCAAGATATTGAAGCCCGATCCGCGCGCCTATGAACAGGTGATCGCCGAGGTCGGCATCGACCGCGCCGACTGCGTGTTCGTCGATGACCAGTTGAAGAATATCGAGGGCGCGGCTGCCGTGAACCTACCCTATGTGCATTTCGACGTGCTCCAGCCCGCGCAATCCTATGCGCAAGCGCTGAAAATGCTTGGACTCTGAAAGGATATCCCCATGCGCGATTCCAACTTCCTGATCGAAAACAATGCCCGCCATCTCTGGCACCCGATGGCCCATCCGGCCGAAATGCAGGCCAAGCCACCGCGCATCATCAATGGCGGCGCGGGCGTCGAGGTAGTGGATATCCACGGCAAGACGGTGCTCGATGCCGTCGGCGGCCTGTGGAACGTCAATCTCGGTTATTCCTGCGAGCCCGTGAAGCAGGCGATCCGCGACCAGCTCGACGCGCTGCCCTACTATTCCACCTTCCGTGGCACGACTAATTCGCCGCTGATCGAGCTGTCCTATGAGCTTGCCGAATTTTTCAAGGAAGACGGACTGACGCGCTCCTTCTTCACCTCGGGCGGTTCGGATTCGGTGGAGACGGCGCTCAGGCTCGCTCGCCAGTATCACAAGATCAACGGCCAGCCGGAGCGCACGAAATTCGTGGCGCTGAAGAAGGGCTATCACGGCACGCATTTCGGTGGCGCCTCGGTCAACGGCAATGCGAACTTCCGTCGCAACTACGAGCCGCTGCTGCCCGGCGTCTTCCATCTCGCCGCACCCTTCCCCTACCGCAATCCCTTCAACACGACCGATCCGGCCGAGATCGCGCAGGCGATCGCCCGCCAGTTCGAGGACGAGGTGGCCTTCCAGGGGGCCGATACCATAGCCGCCTTCATCATGGAACCGGTGCTGGGCGCCGGCGGCGTGATCGTGCCGCATGAGACCTTCATGCCGCTGATGCGCGCCATCTGCGACAAGCACGGCATCCTGCTGATCGCCGACGAGGTCATCACCGCCTTCGGCCGCACCGGCGCCTGGACCGGCTCGCGCGGCTGGGGCGTCAAGCCAGACATGATGACGACCGCCAAGGCCATCACCAACGGCTATTTCCCCTTCGGCGCCGTGATGATCTCCGACAAGGTCGCGATGGCCTTCGAAAGCAACAAGGACAGTTTCGGCGCCATCGGCCACGGCTACACCTATTCCGGCCATCCGGTCGGTGCCGCCGCCGCGCTTGCGACGCTGAAGGAAACCGCCAAGGCCAACACGGCCGCCAATGCCGCCGCCCGCGGCGTCGAGCTGATGGCCGGCCTCGAAGGCCTGAAGGCGAAGCACGAACTGGTCGGCGATATCAGAGGCATGGGTCTGATGGCGGCGCTGGAGCTCGTATCCGACCGCGCCAAGAAGAGCGCGGCCGCCAAGGACGTGGTGCAGAAGGTCTATGACACCGCCTACGAGGCCGGCGTCATGGTCCGCACCTCGGGTTCCAACGTCATCATCTCGCCGCCGCTCATCATCACCGCCGCCGACGTTCAAAAGATCGTCTCGGCGCTCGACGAAGGCCTCAGTGCCGCGGAAGGCAAGTAGGATGGCGGGAGAGGAGGCACTGCGCGCCCGGCGCGAAAAACTGCTCGGCCGCAACATGTCGCTCTTCTACGAGGACCCGGTCCATCTGGTGAAGGGCGAGGGTGTCTGGCTGTGGGATGCGGACGGGCAGAAGTATCTCGACTGCTACAACAACGTGCCGCATGTCGGCCATTGCCATCCGCGCGTGGTGGAGGCGATCTGCCGGCAGGCCTCGACGCTCAACACCCATACCCGCTACCTGCACGAGGGCATTCTCGACTATGTCGAGCGCCTGACCGCGACCTTCGACAAGAGCCTCGATACCGCGATCCTTACCTGCACCGGCAGCGAGGCGAACGACGTGGCGCTGCGCATGGCGCAGGCCGTGACCGGCAAGACGGGCGTGATCGCCACCGACTTCACCTATCACGGCAACACGACGGCGGTGTCGCAGCTTTCCACCCGCATGCCGCCGGTCGGCGGCTATGGCGGCCATGTCCGCCACGTACCGGCCCCCGATGCCTATCGCCCGCTGGGCGGCGAGGATGGCGCGGGGTTCGCAACGGCCTGGGCGGCGAAGGTGGAGGAGGCGATCGCCTCCCTGCAGGAAAGCCCCTTCGGCTTTTCCGCGCTGATCATCGATCCCTTCTTTGCCAATGAGGGCTTTCCCGACCTGCCGGAAAACTTCCTGGCACCCGCCGTGGCGGCGGTGCGCAAGGCCGGCGGCTTGGTGATCTGCGACGAGGTGCAGCCCGGTTTCGGCCGCACCGGCACTCATATGTGGGGCCACCAGAAGGCGGGCATCGTCCCCGACGTCGTCACCCTCGGCAAGCCGATGGCCAATGGCCATCCAGTCGGCGGCGTCGTTGCGAATTCCGAGACGCTGAACGCCTTCCGCAAGGCGTTTCGCTACTTCAACACCTTCGGCGGCAACCCTGTCTCCTGCGCGGCGGCCATGGCTGTTCTCGATGTGCTGGAAGACGAGAAACTTCAGGCGAATGCGCTTGAGGTTGGCGCCTATGCGCGGCAGGGCCTGCAAAAGCTTGCGGAGAAGCATGCGCTGATCGGCAATGTCCGCGGCTCCGGCCTGTTCTTCGGCGCCGAACTGGTGCTCGACCGGGCGGAGAAGACTCCGGCCGCCGATATCGCCACCCGGGTGATCAACGGCATGCGCGAGCGCGGCGTGCTGATGGGCAAGCTCGGCATTCACCAGAATGCCACGAAGATCCGCCCGCCCATGCCGTTCTCGAAGGACAATGCCGACCTGATGCTGTCGACGCTCGACGATGTCCTGGGCGGGCTCTGAGCCGATGGGCGGCATGGAGGAGATGCTGACACAGCGGGCCATTGCAGCCCTTGCCCATTGGGACCTGCCGGAACAGGTGCCCGAGCTGATCAAGTACCGCGAAAACGCGGTCTTCAAGGTGAAGCTCGCCTGGGGCGATCCGGCCGCCCTTCGCCTGCATCGCCCGGCCTATCATTCCCAGGCCGCCCTTGCCTCGGAACTCGCCTTCATGGCGAACCTGCGCGACCGGGGCCTCGCCGTGCCGCAGCCGATCCCGGCTGCAAACGGTGCCCTTCTCGTCGCCTTTGGCGATGGGCCTTACCATGCCGATCTCATCGGGTGGATCGATGGTGAACCGCTGGGCGAAACCGGTGTTCCGCTTACGCAGGAAGGCCGCGACCTTCAGGCGATCTTCCGCGCCATCGGCCGGGAACTCGCGCTGCTGCATGGTGCGGCCGATGCCTTTCGCCAGCCGGTGGGTTTCGAGCGCCCGGCCTGGGATGCCGACGGTCTGCTCGGCGAGGCGCCGTTCTGGGGCCGGTTCTGGGATTGCGCGGTGCTGCCGGCCGAGGACCAGGCCTACCTGACGGCTCTGCGCGAAACGCTGATCGCGCGCCTCGCAGCCATCGCCCTTGGTCTCGACTACGGCCTGATCCACGCCGATATCGTGCGCGAAAACATTTTCGTGCGCAAAAATGCGGTTGCTTTCATCGATTTCGACGATTGCGGCTTCGGCTTCCGTCTGTTCGATTTGGCGACGGCGCTGCTGCGCAACCGGCGCGAGCCGTCCTATCCGGCGTTGCGGGAGGCCCTGCTCGAAGGCTATGCCGCGATCCGGCCGCAAGCGCAGTCGGAATTCGAGCATCTTCCGCTTTTCCTGCTCCTGCGCGCGCTCACCTATATCGGCTGGGCCGCCGCTCGGCCGGAGCTCGCCGACAATGCCGCCCGCCTGAAACGCTACGTCGCCGACGTGCGCGCGCTGGCGGCGGATCTGGGTCTCTGAAAACGACAACCCCGCCGGAGCGGGGTTGTTTCAGTTTCAAGCCTGATGCTGGATGGGGTTGCCCGAAGGTTGGTGCACGATTCCGGCCCCTTGCTCGCATACTTCCACATGCCGTGTCAGCGCCTGATTGGAGAGGATGGCGCTGATCGTGGTGATGTCACGGCCCTGGTACTTGGGCATCTTCTGGGCGACTTTCAGTCTCTCCAGCAACGCTAAACGGCTCATGACAATCTCCTTTTCAGTGGTTTAAGAATGCGGCTCCGGCCTCTTCAAAGCGGCCGATGGTCCGGGTTGTGGTCCTTCTTCGGGGTTGCCCGACACCGCACCCAGTGGGCGCGGCGGTTGAAACTCTGGTCGATCAGGCGGCTTTCTTGCCGGCGTCGAACGGGATCTCGATGTCGACGGCGAGCGTCGAAACCTGCGGACCGCGTTCCATCTTGATCGAGACTTTCTCGTCGTCGACCTGCATATGTTTGGAAATCGCCTTCAGGATTTCGTCGCGCAGCTTGTTGACGAGGTCGATGTCGCCGGTGGCGGCGCGCTCGTGGGCGAGCAGCACCTGAAGCCGCTCGCGCGCGGCCGGTGCCGATTGGCCCTTGGAGAAGAAGCGGAACAGGTTCATGCCGCCTTCCTTCCGAAGATCTTGCCGAAGAATCCGCGCTTGTCGCCGGGAATGGTGATCGGCAGGTTCTCGCCCTTCAGGCGGCGCGTCGCTTCGAAATAGGCAAGCGCGGGGGCGCTGCGGGTATCGGCGAGCGTCACGGGGGCGCCAACGTTGGAGGCGCGCAGCACGTCCATGCTCTCGGGAATGATGCCGAGCAGCGGAATGGAGAGGATTTCCAGCACGTCATCGACCTTCAGCATGTCGCCACGCTCGGCGCGTGCGGCGTCGTAGCGGGTGAGCAGCAGGTGCTTTTCGACGCGTTCGCCGTTCTCGGCCTTCAGCGTCTTGGAATCGAGCAGGCCGATGATGCGGTCGGAGTCGCGAACGGACGAGACTTCCGGGTTCGTTACGACGATGGCGACGTCCGCATGGCGCATGGCCAGCGTCGCACCGCGTTCGATGCCGGCGGGGCTGTCGCAGATCACCCAGTCGAAGGCGTTCTTCAGCGCCGCGATGACCTTCTCGACGCCTTCGGGCGTGAGATTGTCCTTGTCGCGGGTCTGGGAGGCCGGCAGCAGGTAGAGCGTCTCGACGCGCTTGTCGCGGATCAGCGCCTGGGTGAGCTTGGCCTCGCCCTGGATGACGTTGACGAGGTCATAGACGACGCGGCGTTCCGCGCCCATGACGAGATCGAGATTGCGCAGGCCGACGTCGAAATCCACGACCACGACCTTTTCGCCGCTCTGCGCCAGCGCGGCGCCGACGGCTGCCGACGACGTCGTCTTGCCGACGCCGCCCTTGCCCGATGTGACAACGATTACCTTACCCATGTACCTCTCCAGTGGTTGGGAATTCCGTTCAGCCGAGTGTCGCGGCCGTGATGGTTTCGCCTTCGAGCCAGATCTGCGCCGGCTTGCCGCGCAGGTTCTCTTCCATGTCGTCGGCGGTCTTATAGAAACCGTCGATGGCGATCAGTTCCGCTTCCAGCTTGCGGCAGAAGATGCGCGCGGATGCATTGCCCGTCGTGCCGGCCATGGCGCGGCCGCGCAGCGGGCCATAGACGTGGATCGAGCCGCCGGCGACGACTTCCGCGCCAGAGGCGACCGAGCCGATGATGGTGACGTCGCCTTCCGGGAAGAAGATCGACTGTCCCGAGCGCACGGGCCGCGAGACGACGAGCGAAGGCGTAACCGTCGCGGGCGTGGCAACCTGTTCGACCACGACGGTCTCTACCGGATCGGCAGATTTCGCCTTCTTGGAAACGGTCTTCTCGTCTGTCGCGGGCGCCTCGAAATCGGCAGCCGGGCGGCCGTCGGTCATGGCGGGCGGCATATCCGGGCCGAGCTGTGAGGTGCGGGCGCCCTCGATGCCCATGACGCGCACATTGCGGGTCGAGAGCTCGCTGACGAGATCGCGCAGTTCCTGACGGTCGATATCCAGCCCGTCGATGTCGAGCACGACGGGCCGGCGCAGGAAGAACCCGGCCGAACGGGCGGCCAGATCGTCGAGCCGCACCAGCCAGTCCTGGACGGGCAGCTCTGGGGTCAATGCGAGCGCAAGAAAGGAGCGCCCCTTGAGGCGGATCGGCCGGGGTTGAGTTAACACGTCAGTCATCTTGGTTAATTTTCGGTTGCTCCGGTGTAGCCGTGAAATGGTTAACAAATGGTTAATTTACAGCGCTGGCTGGTGCGAGGCATGCCGTGCCACAATGTGCTGTTTTGCGGGCGTGCGGGAACGCAGACAGGGTGGAGCCTGTATCTTGGTTTTAGTTTAAAATATTGAAAATAAACATTTTTTAGATTGTTGGAAATAGAGCGTCTCATGCCCGCCGTCGGGCGGCGAACAAATCGACCTGATGATGCAGCTATGGCGGCTGGGAGGATAGGGGGATTCGGCTGATGCAGGAGCGGCCGGCCGCCACGGGGCGCTGGATGGACAGACTGAAAGGCCTGCGGCCAGCCACGTCCTGTCCGAAGCCGCGGGGATGCAGGGCAATCGCGCGTCTGAAATGATTCGGTGTTGCCTTCGGGAGGCAGCGATTCGCATCGCTCAGACCGGCGCAGCCATTCAGATGCGCCGGCCCGGCGCCGGTCTTATTTGCCGGCGTTGTACTTGGTGTCGACCTCGTTGATCGCCTGGACGTTGCCGGCGGAGCGGCCGTTTTCGTCGAAGGTCTGGGCAAGATAGGCGTCGGCGATGGCCTTGGCCAGTTCCGAGCCGATGACGCGGGCGCCCATAGTGATGATCTGGGCATTGTTGGAAAGGGCGGCGCGCTCGGCCGAATAGGTGTCGTGCGTCAGCGCGGCGCGGATGCCCGGCACCTTGTTGGCCGAGATGCAGACGCCGATGCCGGTGCCGCAGACGAGGATCGCGCGATCGTATTCGCCGGCGATGACGGCCGAGGCGACGCGGTCGGATAGGGTGGCGTAGAAGGCATCCGGGCCGGCATCGGTGCGCGAGATTTCGTGCACGTCGTGGCTGGCCTTCAGGTGGTCGGCAAGAATTTTGGCAAGGCCTTCGCCTGCGCTGTCACCGGCAATAGCAAGTTTCATGGACATTCTCCTTTTCAGATGGTGGCGGCGCAGCGCGCCAGGATGTCGAGATAGCCTTCAACCTTCCAGGCCGAGCGACCGATGAAGAGCCCGTCGATATCGGGGCAGGCGATCAGTTCTTCGCAATTCCCAGGGTTCACGGAGCCGCCATAGAGGCAGGGAATGCGTCGGCCGAGCACATCCTCGGCCACCTTGGCGATTTCGGCATGGCGGGCATTGGCGTAATCGGCGGTGGCGGGAATACCGTTTTCGCCGATCGCCCAGACGGGTTCGTAGGCGAGCAGGATCTCGGCCTGCTTCTGCGCGCCCTGGAGCTTGCCGAGGGCGCCGCGCACTTCCCTGGCGAGCACCTCGTCCGCGCGGCCGCTTTCGCGATCGGCCAGCGTCTCGCCGATGCAGATCAGCGGCACGAGGCCGTTACGCACCGCGGCTTCCGTCTTTAGACCGACCGTCTCGTCCGTCTCGCCGAAATGTTCGCGGCGTTCGGAATGGCCGAGCTCGACGAGGTCAAGGTTGCAATCCTTCAGCATGACCGGCGAGACTTCGCCGGTCCAGGCACCCTCATCGGCCCAATGCATGTTCTGCGCGCCGACCTTGACGGAGGTGTCGGCGAGCAGCGCCTTGACCTCGCGCACGGCGGTGAAGGGCGGGATGACGAAACGCTGGATGCGGGGATTGCGGCCGCTGTCGGCCGCTTTCAGGCCCTCGGCGAAGACTTTCGCCTCGGCCAGCGTCTTGTTCATCTTCCAGCTCGTGCCGACCCAGAAGTTCCGGCCTTGGCTCATGGTGTTGTCTCCTTGGCGATGCGCACCACGGTCTTGCCCTCGGCGAGTTCGGCCGATGTGTCGTGGGGCAGGTTTTTGTCTGAAATAACGGTGTCGAAATCGGCGAGATCGGCGAGCACATGCAGCGCCGTATTACCGAAGCGCCGGCTGTTGATCATGAGGCAGGTCTGGCGGCTGGAGGCCATCATCGCCCGCTTGGTACGCACCACGGCCTCGTCCATGTGATAGGCGAGGCGGCCCGATGCCGCAGGGGCCGAGATGAAGGCGATGTCGGCGCGCAGGCGCGACAGGGCTTCTTCCGTGACGATGCCGAAATAGGCGTTGAACTTGGCGGAATAGACGCCGCCGACGGAAATCAGCGTCACGCCGGAAAGGCCCTTGGCGCGCTCCATGATCGCGGCATTGTTGGTGATGATGGTGATCGGCTTCTTGTCCGCGAGCACGTCGCCGAGCACCGAGGCCATGGAGCCGTCGTTGATCATCACGGTCATGCCGGGCTCGACGAGTTCTGCTGCGGTCTCGGCCAGCGCGCGCTTGACGTCGGCCTCCTGCAATTCGCGGAAACGGAAGTCGCTTTCGAACTGCGTGCCGGCATCGATCGTCGCGCCGCCGCGCACCTTGCGCAGCACGCCGGCGCGTTCGAGATCGTCGAGGTCGCGGTGGATGGTCATCTTGGAGACGCCGAAACGCTCAGCGATATCATCGAGTTCGACAGCCCGGCTTTCGACGAGCAGATTGATGATCTCCTGCCTGCGCTCTTCCCGTTTCACCGCGTCCTCCCGCTGTCCGCAGTCCTATAACACCATTTTCGACAGATCATAACATTGAAATTGTGATTTTGTGATTTTTCTATGCGGAGCTTTGCAGCAGCGTGCGCGCCGTTCGCTCATCCGTGATCAGCCCGTGGAGCTTGTGGCTGTGCAGTACGGCACGGATCGCTTCCGTCTTGGAGCGGCCGCCGGCGATGGCGACGACCCGGTCGCCGCCTTCTTCCGAGAAGGATGCCGCCAGCGTGCGCGCCGTCACCGATGTTTGGAGAATGCGACCCTTGCTGTCGAAGAAGTGCCCGAGCAGTTCACCGACGCCACCGAGCGCTCGGATCTCTTCCAACTCGTTCGGTTGCAGCATGCCGGATGTGACGAGATGGGCCTGGTTGTCGACCGTGCCGATGCCGACGAGTTTCAGATCGGCGTTGCGGGCGAGATTGAACACCTCGCTGACGCCGCGCTGGGACAGCAGGACCTCGCGGTCCTCCTCCGTATTGGCGAAGAAGGGCACGGGCATTACATAGGCCTGGGTGCCGGTCTTGGCCGCAAGCCGGTGCATGACATCGTAGGGATTGGCCGCGTAGTTGCGGGTGAGGCCGCCGAGCAGCGAGACGAAGCGCGTGCTGCCGGCGCTGATGCGCGGCAGATGATGCACGGCGGCCGAGAGCGTTCGCCCATGGCCGAGGCCGATGACGGCGACTTCGCCGCGCTCGATCTCGCGACGCAGGAAATCCGCACCGACATGGCCGAGCGTTGTCAGCGCCAACGCATCGTCGTCGACATCGGGCGCGACTTCGCAATAATCAAGCCCGTAGCGCTTGGAGAGTTCGACTTCGAGATTGACGCATTCGGCGATATCGCCATCGATGCTGACCTTTACCACGCCTTCGGCGACCGCGCGCGCGATCAGCCGGTGCGCCTTCACCGAGGGAATACCGAGGCGCTTGGCGACGGCAGATTGGGTGAAGCCCCCGATGTAGTGCAGCCAGGCGGCGCGGATGGCGAGGGAATCTTCGTTGTCGGTCATCGGCGATGTCCTGTCCTGCTGTGCAAGCGAAAGCGCTTTCAGGTCCAGTCTTTAGCAAGCAGCCCTAGTGCGGTCAGCCCAGCTTGAGATCGGATGCACCGGTATCGATATGCGGCGCCCAGAAGGCGATGCTTTCGGCGATCTGCGGAATGACCTGGCGGTCGTTCGGCTCACGTTCCTTGAAGGAGAGTTCCAGGCAGATCTCGTTGTCGACAGCACCACCCTCGGCAAAGGCCTTCAGCAGCGGTTCCGGCTGGATGCGGCCCTTGGCATTGAACTCGGCGGTGAAAGGGCGGTGGCCGCCCTTGTCCATCAGGCTCTGCTTGATGTGGATGATCGGCGAGATTTTCGGCACAGCGCGCGCCCAGGCATAGGGCTCATAGTCGTCGGGGTTGCTGGACGTCACGTCGCCATGGTCGATATCGGCCATCATCCACATGGGAATGGCCATGTCGGCGGCAGTCAGCCGGTTCTGTAGCTTCACGCATTCGGCGATGGTTTCGCCGAATTCGCGGCCGATGCTCATCGGCTCCCAGAAGACATAGGAGAGGCCGGCACCCTTGGCATGGTCCGCAACCTCCGCCCAGCAATCCACGGCGATCTGGATCAGTGCTTCGCGGCGGACCGGATCGTCGAAATCCTTGTAGGTGAAGATGGCGAACTGCGTGCCGACGGCGGTGCCGCCGAGATCGCCGATGATATCGGCGAAGGTCTTGAACCAGTCGACATAATAGCGGCGCACATCCGCATCGGGATGGCCGAAATGGTTGAGGCGGCCATAGGGACCGGTCATGCCGGAGGTGACGCGCACGCCGGTGCGCTGAAGCGCCCTGTCCATCTGGCGGGTCAGCCGGCGGATCGTCGCGGCGTTCCAGCTCGGATTGATGAATTCGTGGGTGAGCTGAAGGTCGCGCAGCTTCAGGTCGCGCGCGACCGTTTCGATGAGGTCGTCGGGGTCGGCGAAGCGGTTGACCAGCGGATTGGTGTTGAGCGAAAGCGTCAGCGGCATGGGAACCTCAGGCGGCGGCAAGCGAGGCGTTGAACCAGTCGGCGAAGGCCGCGCGTTCGGCTTCCGTCAGGTGCAGGTAGTGTTTGGTGCGGCGGTAGAGCACGTCTTCGGCGCGCTGCGCCCATTCGCTGGCGACGAGATAGTGGGCCTCCGCCTCATAAAGTTGCCCGCCGAAATGCCGGCCGAGGCCGTCGAGGCTGGTGGCATTGCCGACGATCGCTTTGGTGCGAGTGCCGTAGAGGCGGCCGTAATGCTGCACCAGCTTGCGCGGCATCCAGGGATAGTTGTCGCGCAGGCTGTTGGCGAAGGTCTCATAGTCGGCATCCGGCATGTCGCCGCCCGGCAGCGGCGCTTTCTCCGTCCAGTCGCCGCCCATATTCGGGAAGATGTGTTGGAGGCGGTGCATGCCGCGCTCGGCCAGCTCGCGGAAGGTGGTGATCTTGCCGCCGAAGACATTGAGCAGCGGCGCGCCGCCGGTCTCGTCGAGATCGAAGACATAGTCGCGGGTTACGGCGGAGGGGTTACCCTTGCCGTCGTCGAACAGCGGGCGCACGCCGGAGAAGGAATGCAGCACGTCCTGCCGGCGCAGCTTCTCCTTGAAATAGCGGTTCACCGCCTTCAGCAGGTAATCGATTTCCGCCTCGTCGGCAGCGACATCCTCCGCGCGGCCCTCATAGGCGATGTCGGTGGTGCCGATCAGCGCCTTGTCGCCCTCATAGGGGTTGATGAAGATGACGCGCTTGTCGTGGTTCTGCACGAGATAGGCATTCGCGCCCGCCCAGAATTTCGGCACGATGATATGGCTGCCCTTGACGAGGCGAACATTGCGCGACGAGTTCGAGCCGGCGACGCGGTTAATGACGTCGGAGACCCAGGGGCCGGCGCAGTTGACGAGGCATTTGGCGCGGAAGGTTCTAACTTCTCCGGTCGTGCTGTTCTTCGTCGTTACCGTCCAGGCGCCGTTCTCGCGGCGGGCGGAGGTGGCAGGCGAGCGCGTAAGCACCACTGCGCCCTTTTCGGCGGCGCCGATGGCGTTCAGCGTCACGAGGCGGGCGTCATCCACCCAGCAGTCGGAATATTCGAAGCCGCGCGTGTACTGGTCGAGGATCGGCGTGCCCTCGGGATCGCGCTTGAGATCCAGCGTGCGCGTGCCCGGCAGCTTCTTGCGGCCGCCGAGATGGTCGTAGAGGAAAAGCCCGAGGCGCACGAGCCAGGCCGGACGATCCTGTGGGCTATGCGGCAGCACGAAACGCATCGGCCAGATGATGTGGGGAGCGGCATTGAGCAGCACTTCGCGCTCGATCAAGGCCTCGCGCACCAGCCGGAATTCGTAATATTCGAGATAGCGCAGGCCGCCATGCACCAGCTTGCCGGAGCGCGACGACGTGCCCTCGGCAAGGTCGTCCTTCTCGCAGAGCACGACCTTCAATCCGCGGCCCGCCGCATCACGGGCAATGCCGGCGCCGTTGATGCCGCCGCCGATCACGAAGAGGTCAATACGCTCGGGCTCGTTCATTTGGGTCTCCTTCAGCGCCAGCCAGGGCGGGCGGCGCACATGTCGTTTCGTCAGCGTGCGGCCAGGATGTCCCAGGCCGGCGCGATGCCCCGGCGCACCTCGGAATAGGCGGCGAAGAGGCGGTCCATGCGTTCGGTGTCTGCGGTATCAGGCTGTTCGGCATCGCCAAGCTCGGGTGTCACCCAGTCGGCGATGCAATCGTCCATCGTGCGGTAGGCACCTATGGCGACGGCCGCCATCATCGAGGCGCCGGCGGCACCCGCTTCCTCGCGGGTGCTGACGCGCACCGGCGCGCCAAGGGCCGCACCCAGCGTGCCGCGCAATGAGGCCGAGCGGGCGGCACCGCCGCTGACGCGCAGTTCGGAGGGCAGGGCGCCCATGGCGGCGTAACAATCGCGCGTCGCCATGCCGAGGCCTTCGACGACGGCGCGCACGAGATCGGGGTAGCGATGGCGGCTGGCGAGGCCGGTGAAATTGGCGCGCGCGCGGGCATTGACGAAGGGGCCACGCTCGCCGGCCTCGGAAATATAGGGGTGGTAGAGTACGTTGCCCGGCTTGCTGGCGGCAATCCACTGGTCGACGCGGCCGATCATGTCGCTCAACCCGACGCTGACGCCGAACTCGCCGAGAAGATCGGCGCCGAGCTGGAGCAGCCAGTCGAGATTGATCGTCGCGCCCATATTGGTCTGCACCTGGGTGACGATGCCGGGGATGGGCAGCGCGATGACATAGCCGGTGCGCTCGGCATTCAGCACGACATCGGCCACGGATTTCGCCTGGAGATGCACGCCCGTCGAGCCGATGGCGGAACAGGCGGCGTTGCGGCCTTCGCTGCGCACGCCCGCACCCAGCGCCGTCATGCACATGTCGACATAGCCGAGGCAGACGGGCGTGCCCGCCTTGAGGCCTGCGGCAGCGGCGGCCTCCGCCGTCAGTGGATGCGTGGTTTCGGTGCCCTCGAGCACTTCGGGCAGCAGGTTGCGGCGATGCGTCAGGCCGAGCGCGGCGAGCACGTCGCCGTCATAGCAGCGGGTGCGGAAATTGCCGAAGGTAAAGCTCACCTCGGACGGGTCGGTGGCGCGCACACCCGTCAGGTTCAGGTAGAGCCAGTCCTTGCAATGCATCGCGACTTCCGCGCCGGCAAGCAGTTCCGGAAAATGGCGATCCATATGGGCAAGCTGCGTGCCCTGCTGGCAAGTGTTGAGGCCGGTGCCGGTCGCCTCGAAGCGCTGGCGGTCGGCATCGCTTGCGGCAAGGCGCTCGACGGTCGGTGCCGCGCGGGCATCGAGCCACAACCAGGCATCGCCGACGGGGCGGTTGCCGGCACCGACGAGCCAGGTGCCGTCGCCCTGGGCGGTGACAGCAATGGCGGCAGTGCGTTCGGCGAGATCAGGCACCTTTTCGCCGAGACCGCGAAAGGCGCGCGTGCAATCGAGCCAGGTCTGGTCGAGGGATTGCGTGACGGAGCCGTCGTCGCTGGTCTTGTAGCTGTTGCGTACGGAGGCGCTGGCGATCTGGCGGCCGGAAAGCGTGAAGGCGACGGCCTTCATGACGGAGGTGCCGGCGTCGATGCCGATGATCAGGTCTGCCGTCTCAGCCATGGTGCACACATGCGCAGCCTGCGACAGCAAGCATCGCTTCGCCTGATCCGAAACAAAGCATTCCATCCTCCCGATCGTCTTTCGCTGGAGCGCGTGGTGTTCCGGCCAAGGTCGAGCGACCTTTCAGAGACTGTACCACGGGATTAGCGAACCTCACGAGAAAACATACCATAAAGTTATCACATGTCTCGTAAAATTTTTCTCACAACGAATTATTTTTCAGTTATGCTGGATGGCAAAGGGAGGGTTGATGGGAGCAGGCGTGTTGTGCCTTTGCTGCCGGTGCTTTGCTCCCAATACGACTGGCTGACGGATTTCTCTGTCTTGCGGAAACGCCGAAAATCCGCATTTTTTCAATTATAAGCGGGAATTTTTGTCTTCCTCGCCAACTTCGTTTCATTTGCTGGGGATCGCGGCAATCCGATGGCGTCTCGTAACGAATGCCCGTTCCGCATTGGTGGGAACAGGAAAAAAGAAGCCGAATTGTTTCAGGATAGCCTGAAAACGCCGATTGACAGCCTGTGTTAAATTAACATATATACTGGGACATATCACACACATATATCGCAACTGCGAAAAAGTGTGCACTGCAGCGCAAGGCGGATGAGGAGATCCGGCCGGCGCCGTTCATGGGGAGGGCATCATGACATGTTCCGTTTGGAAGGCATTGACACCCGGCCGCAGCGCCTTGGATGTGTCTCTCAGCCTGTTCTCGCCGACACCTCTCTCCCGGCGCCACCGCTGACGCTTCCATCGTTCAACCGCAAGGCCAATCGACATGACTGACGCGACGCTCCCGAATTCGCCCCAGCCCGTACGCAGCTACCGTTGGATCGGCATTGCCGCCGCCGTCGTGCTGGTCGGCGCCATGGCCTTCGACACGAAGATCGTGCAGATCGGTTCGGAGGCCGACGTGCAGGTCCAGAAATTCTCGCCGGAAGCTTTCGGCACGGAGCAGTTCCCGCTTATCAAGCAGAGCGTGGAGACGCGCGCAGCCGATGCGGTCGAACTGGCGCAGGCGATCGCCGCCGACAAGAAGGCGGCGAGCGAGAAATACGGCGTCAACACCTCCACCGGCCCGGTCTTCCCGGTCAAGTTCACCGGTGTGATCGGTGAGCGCAAGGCGAATTATAACGTCATCGCCGTCGAAGGTCTTCCGGCCGAGCTGACGGTGCGCGTCCAGACCGGCCCCGCACTGAACGGCACGGACCTGCGCGACGCGACGGGCCAGATCGAATTCGGCCAGTTCAAGAACCAGATCGAGTATCAGGACGCCGGTTCGGCCATCAACAACGAGGTCAAGAAGGTCGTGCTCGACGGCATCGATCCGGCAGCCCTTGCCGGCAAGACCGTTTCCGTCATCGGCGTCTTCAAGCTCGTCAATCCGAAGAGCTGGATCGTCACTCCCGTGAGGTTCGACGTCCAATGAGCGCGATCCCGGAAGCCGGCCCGAAAGGCGAAGTCGTTCTTGCCGCGCGCAACGTGGCCAAATCCTACGGCAGCGTCCACGCCCTCAAGGGCGTCAATTTCGATATTCATCGCGGGCAGGTGACAACCCTGTTCGGCGAGAACGGCGCCGGCAAGTCGACGCTGATGAAAATTCTGTCCGGTGTGGTCAAGCCGACATCGGGCGACATCATTCTCGATGGGGAATCGGTCGTTTTCGCGTCATCCTCCCAAGCCCGTGACCGCGGTATCTCCATCATCCATCAGGAGCTCAGCCTCGCCCCGAACATGAACGTTCGTGACAACATCTTCATGGGTCGCGAAATTATGACGGCGACGGGCGTGGATTTCGCTGAGGAAGAGCGCCAGACGCGCCTCCTGATGGAAGAACTCGAAGAGGATATCGATCCTCTGACGCCGGTCGAGGACCTGCGGCTGGGCCAGCAGCAGATCGTCGAGATCGCGCGTGCGCTGTCGGTCAATTCGCGCATCCTGATCATGGACGAGCCGACCTCGGCGCTGTCGGCCTCGGAGGTCGAGGTGCTGTTCAAGGTCATCCGAGACCTCACCGGCCGCGGCGTCTCAATCGTCTATATCTCGCATCACCTCGAAGAAGCCTTGCAGATCACCCACCATGCGGTGGTGCTGCGCGACGGCACGATGACCGCCTATGCCGAGCGCAAGGACATCGATCTCGAATGGATCGTCCGCCATATGGTCGGCGATAATTTCGACCTCGGCTCCCCGCCCACCGGTTATGACATGGGGGCTGTCTCGCTCTCTATCGAAGGCCTGACCGTTCCCGATCCAGGCGGTGCCGGCTATTCGGTCGTCGACGGCATGTCGCTGTCGGTGCGCGCCGGCGAGATTGTCTGCATCTACGGCCTGATGGGCGCCGGGCGCACGGAACTGCTCGAAACCGTCGCGGGCCGCCTGAAGGCCACGGCCGGGAAGGTCGTGCTGAAGGGCAGGGACGTCACCGGCCAGTCGATTGCCGAATGCATCCGCGACGGGCTCGTGCTCGTGCCGGAAGATCGTCAGCGCGATGGCCTCGTACAGACCATGAGCGTCGGCCGCAACCTGTCGCTCGCCAGCCTCGGCGCTTTCACGCGCGGCCTCTTTACCTCCACGTCGCGCGAAGCCGGGCTCGTCGATAGTGCCATCCGCAAGGTGCATATCAAGACGGATGGCGGGGCGGCACCCATCGGCTCGCTCTCCGGCGGCAACCAGCAGAAGGTGGTTATCGGCAAGATGTTGGCGACAGACCCTGAAGTCATCCTGCTCGACGAACCGAGCCGCGGCATCGATATCGGCGCCAAGGCCGAAGTCTTCAAGCTGCTCGCCGAACGCGCCAAGCAAGGGCTCGCCGTCGTCTACACGACCTCGGAAGTCGGCGAATGCCTCAGCATCGCCCATCGCATCGTCGTCATGCGGCGCGGCCGCATCTCCGCTGAATTCGGTCCCGACGTGACCAAAGAACAGATCATGGCCGCCTCCGGCGAAGCCGTGCATGCCCACTAGGAGCGCTGAAGCCATGTCAGTCACACCTGCAATCCAGACCAAGGCAGTCAGCGGCGGCAAGCGCAAGAAGAGCTTCATCGAGCTCCTGTTCGAGGGCCGCGCCTTCTTTGCGCTGATCGCCATCGTCGTGGTCTTCTCGTTGATGTCACCGAACTACTTCACGATCAGCAACTTCCTGATCATGGCTTCGCATGTCGCGATCTTCGGCCTGCTGGCCATCGGCATGTTGCTGGTCATCCTCAATGGCGGTATCGACCTCTCGGTCGGCTCGACGCTTGGTCTCGCCGGCGTCGTCGCGGGCTTCCTCATGCAGGGCGTGACGCTGCCGCAGCTCGGCATCATCCTCTATCCCTCGGTCTGGGTCGTGGTGATCCTGACCTGCCTGCTCGGTGCCGTCGTCGGCGCGGTGAATGGCGTGTTGATCGCCTATCTGCGCGTCCCCGCCTTCGTCGCAACGCTCGGCGTGCTCTATGTCGCGCGCGGCATCGCGCTCTTGATGACCAACGGCCTTACCTACAACAATCTCGGCGGCCGCCCGGAACTCGGCAATACCGGCTTCGACTGGCTCGGCTTCAACCGCCTGGCCGGCGTGCCGATCGGCGTGCTCGTGCTTCTCGTCTTCGCGGTCGCCTGCCATATCCTGCTGGCCCGTACGGCCTTCGGTCGCTGGCTCTATTCCTCGGGCGGTAACGAGCGTGCGGCGGAACTGTCGGGCGTACCGGTCAAGCGCGTCAAGATCACGGTCTATGTGCTCTCGGGCATCTGCGCCGCCGTCGCCGGCCTCGTTCTCTCCTCGCAGCTGACCTCCGCAGGCCCGACCGCCGGCACCACCTACGAACTGACGGCGATTGCCGCCGTCGTCATCGGCGGCGCGGCGCTGACGGGCGGCCGCGGCACGGTCATCGGCACCATGCTCGGCGCCTTCGTGATCGGCTTCCTCTCGGATGGCCTCGTGATCATCGGCGTCTCGGCCTACTGGCAGACGGTTTTCACCGGCGCCGTCATCGTTACCGCTGTTCTGCTGAACAGTGTGAAATACGGCCGTCGCTGAGACCAGCGGCGACCGACACCAACTGACTGCTATCGGGAGAGGCGGACCATCCAGTGGCCCGAGAGCGGAAAGTATTGCCGAAAATCGGCGCAACCGAACTCAACAAAGGGAGTGAGACCATGTTCAAAAAAGGTATGCGAGTCCTCTTCGCGGCAACTGCCGTCATGCCGCTGCTGTTCAGCTCTGCCTGGGCTGAAGGCCTGATCACCGTGATCGTCAACGATCCGTCGAACCCCTACTGGTTCACGGAAGGCGAAGTTGCCAAGAAGACCGCTGAAAGCCTCGGCTACACGGCCAATGTCGGTGCCCACAAGGGTGACACCAACACCGAGAGCAACCTGATCGACACTGCCATCACCAACAAGTCGGTCGCCATCATTCTCGACCCGGCAAATGCCGACGGTTCGGTCGGCGCAGTCAAGAAGGCCGTCGCCGCCGGCATTCCGGTCCTCCTCGTCAATGCCGAGATCAACCAGGAAGGCCTTGCCAAGGCGCAGCTCGTTTCGAACAACGCCCAGGGCGCGGCCCTTGGTGCCCAGCAGTGGGTCGAAGCGGTCGGCGACAAGGGCAAGTATGTCGAACTCTTCGGCGCACCCTCTGACAACAACGCCGCGACGCGTTCGAACGGCTACGAAACCGTGCTGACGCAGTACCCCGATCTCGAAAAGGCCGCCAAGGAAGTGGCTGACTGGGATCGCACCAAGGGCCACGACAAGATGCAGTCCATGCTGCAGGCCAATCCTGACATCATCGGTGTGATTAGCGGCAATGACGAAATGGCGCTCGGCGCCATCGCAGCGCTCAAGGAAGCCGGCAAGCTCGACCAGGTCAAGGTCGGCGGCTTCGACGGTTCGCCGGACGCGGTTGCCGCCATCAAGGCGGGCGAACTGCAGTACACCGTGCTTCAGCCGGTTGCCGTGTTCTCGGAAGCGGCCGTCAAGCAGGCCGACAACGTCATCAAGAACGGCTCGACCGGTGTCGCCACCGAAAAGCAGCTTTTCGATTGCCTGCTGATCACCAAGGACAATGTCGACAAGTACACCGCTCCCTTCGTTCTGAGCGAGTAATCGATACCGGGAGCGCCTTTCGGGGCGCTCCCACCCTCATTCCCCGGGTCATCCCGGGTTAGCTTGGCATTTTCCTTGCCGCCCGATACGAGATACGAAAGCTCTCACCTCGAAGCATGGCAGGATCTCCCGTGAACAAGAAAGTCGACGTCAAGGATTTGCTCTCGGAAGAGCTTCCGAGCGACAGCCGGCATGCGCGCCAGCTTGTGCGGCGCCAGATGATCGCCGAGACCGTTATCGCCGAAGGCTCCATCCGCATCGAGGACCTGACCGAGCGTTTCGGCATCAGCCTGATGACGGCGCACCGCGATGTCGATGATCTCGTGAGCCGGGGCCTTTTCCGCAAGACGCGCGGCGTGGTTTCGGCCGCACCGACCAGCCTGATCGAATCCTCTGATGCCTACCGCGCCACCAAGCAGGCCAAGGAGAAGAAGGCGATCGCGAAGGCCGCCATGCAGTTCGTCGAGCCGGGGCAGGCGATCTTCATGGACGACGCCACCACTGTGCACGAGATGACGCGTTTCCTACCGGCCAAGGTGCCGCTGACGGTCATCACCAACTCGCTCGTCCTGATCAACGAGCTGAAGGAGGTCGTTGACCTCAACCTCATCTGTCTCGGGGGGCAGTTCTACCATTGGTGCAATGCCTTCATGGGGCATATCACCACCAACGAAATCCGCCGGCTGCGCGCCGACACCGTGTTCATGTCGCTCTCGGCCATCGTCGACGACGTGGTCTACCACCAGTCGCCGGAGACGGTTGCGACCAAGCGGGCGATGTTCGAAAGCGCGACGAAGCGCGTGCTGCTGGCCGATCACACCAAATTCGAACGGCGCGCGCTGCACCACTTCGCGACGCTCGAAGAGTTCGACGCCGTTGTTGTCGACGAGGATATCCCGATTTCCCACCTGTCGCGCATGCGCTCGAAGGGGATCAACGTCATTGTGGCGGACGGAGAACGGGCCGGCTAAGGGTTCCGCTGTTGCGGATATCTTGATGCTCGGTGCCGTTTCTCCTTCGCTTGAGAATGGAGACAGCGATGCCCTGCATCATGGGTATAGACAGCGGACTGACGGTCACCAAGGCCGTGATTTTCGACGCGGACGGAACGGTGCTCGCCATCGCCCGCCGCCGTGTTCCGCAATTGATCCCCGCGCCGCAGCATGTCGAGCGCGACATGGACGGCCTGTGGGCCGCGACGGCGGATGCCATCCGGGAAGCGGTCGCCGCCTGCGGCCGGCCGGCCTCCGATATCGTCGCGATTGCCGCGACGGCGCATGGCGACGGCATTTATCTGCTCGATGACGACAGGCGGCCGCTCGGCAATGCCATCGTGTCGCTGGACACCCGCGCCGATGCGATTGCCGAGGCGTGGAACGAGAGCGAGATCGGCGAGCAGTCGCTGACCCTGACCGGCCAGAAGCCGCACGCCTCCGCGCCCTCCGCCATCCTGCGCTGGATCCGCGATCACGAGCCCGCGCGCTATGTCCGCATCGCGCATTTCATCGCCGCGAAGGACTGGCTGCGCTTTTGCCTTTGCGGAACGATCGGCACGGATCGTACGGAAGCCAGCACCTCCTTCACCAACGTTCTGACGCAGGACTATGCCGATGATTCCTTCCGCCTCTTCGGGCTGGATCGCCTTGCTGGTAAGCAGCCGCCCATGGCCCGCTCCACCGAGATCGTCGGCGGCGTGACGCCGGAGACCGCGCGTCTGACCGGGCTTGTCGCGGGCACACCTGTCATGGCTGGCCTGCACGACGTAACGGCGTCCGCGCTCGGCATGGGCGGTTATGGCGAGGGCGTGATCGCCGTCATCGCCGGCACCTATTCGATCAACGAGACGGTTTCGCCGGCGCCCAAGGTCGATGGCCGCTGGTTCTGCCGCAATGGCATCCTGCCGGGCGAATGGAACAACATGTCCATCTCGCCCGCTTCGACGGCCAACTATGACTGGTTCATCGATCAGTTTTGCGCCGCCGACGCCAAGGCGGCGGAGGCCGCCGGCGAGAGCATCCATGCGATCCTCGGCAAGGAATTCGAAGTTGCGCGCGAACGCCCCTCCAGCGCCTTCTTCCATCCCTATCTCTTCGGATCGCCATTCGGCGGCGCCTCCAGTGCCGGTTTCTATGGTCTCAACGCCTGGCACGACCGCGGCGATCTGGTGCGCGCCGTGCTGGAGGGCATCGCCTTCAATCATCGCGTCCATGTCGATGCGCTGCGCGAAGGCTTTGCGCCTGCTACCGCCCGCCTGACCGGCGGCATCTCGCGCAATCCCGCGATGGCCGGCCTCTTTGCCGATATCCTTGGCCTGCCGGTCACGGCGACGCGCACGGAGGAGGCTGCCGCCTGGGGTGCAGCACTTTGTGCGGGCGCCGGCGCTGGGCTCTTTGCCTCGCCCACCGACGATCCGCGCGATCTCGCGTCGATCGAAACCACCTACCAGCCGGATCCCGACCGACGGAAAGCCTATGACGAGAAATACCGGGTCTTCCTCGATCTCGCCGGGGCCATGAAGCCGCTCTGGCCGGTGCTGCGGCGCCTTGGTGCCGAGAAATGACAGGAACGCCCATCATGACGGACACGACATCCGCGACGGTCGAAACCTACGACGTCATCATCCTCGGCGCCGGCATCAACGGGGCAGGGCTCTTTCGCGATCTCTGCCTGCAAGGCCTGAAATGCCTCATTGTCGACAAGGCCGATTTCGGCTCGGGCACGAGTGCCGCCCCCTCGCGCCTCATCCATGGCGGCATCAAATATCTGGAGACCGGCGAACTCGGCCTCGTCGCGCAATCGACTCTGGAGCGCAATCTGCTTTTGCGC
Organism: Shinella sp. M27; assembly: GCF_049199905.1. Taxonomy (NCBI): domain Bacteria; kingdom Pseudomonadati; phylum Pseudomonadota; class Alphaproteobacteria; order Hyphomicrobiales; family Rhizobiaceae; genus Shinella; species Shinella sp. M27. The sequence continues at coordinate 29,311 of NZ_JBLZPK010000035.1, read as the reverse complement.
AACGCGCCGCATTGCGTCGAGGCGCTGCCGACCTTCATTCCCTCCTTTTCGCTGATGAAAGGGGCGTTTGCGGCCCTGCGCACGCTGTTCGGCTCGACGACGGCGCCGCGCAGCCGTGGTGCGGTGCTCATCAAGATTGGTCTTGCGCTCTACGACCTCTATGGTGCGCGCCACCGCGTCATGCCGAAGCACCAGTTCTTCTTCCGCCGCAAGGCGCTTGAGGAAATGCCCGAAATCACCCCGCGCATCGTCGCGGGCGGCATCTATTACGACGCCAAGATCAGCCGGCCGGAACGCCTCGTCTGGGAACTGGTGCGCGACGGTCTCGATGCCAGCCCGGCCTCAGCTGCGATGAACGACACCGCGCTGCTCGGGCAGGAGGCGGGCGTGCTGCGCCTTCAGGAGCCGGGCGGCGACGAACGCGCCGTTCGCGCCGGCATCGTCGTCAACGCCGCTGGCCCCTGGATCGATGCCGTCAATGCGACGCTCGGCATTTCGGGAAAACTGATCGGCGGCACCAAGGGCTCGCATATCCTGCTGAAGCACCCCGCGCTGGTAAAGAGCCTGAAAGGCCGAATGATTTACTTCGAAGCCGACGATGGCCGTATCTGCCTCGTCTATGATTTCCTCGGCCTCGCGCTCGTCGGCTCGACGGATATCAAGGCCGACAACCCGGAGACGGTGCGCTGCGAGGAGGACGAGGTCGATTATTTCCTCGCAAGCCTCCGTTCGCTGCTGCCGAAGCTGGCGTTCAGCCGCGACCAGATCGTCTATGCCTATAGCGGCATCCGCCCGCTGCCGGCGTCGGACGCCAGCAATCCCGGCCTGATCAGCCGGGACCATTCGGCGCCCGTCGCGGAACCCGGCGAGGGGCGGCCGTTCTCGGTCATCTCGCTCGTCGGCGGCAAATGGACGACCTTCCGCGGCTTTGCCGAAGAGGTGGCCGACACGATCCTTGCGCGTATTGGGCGGAGCCGGAAAACCAGCACGCAGATGCTGCCGATCGGCGGCGGGCGCGCCTTCCCGGTCGATGACGCGGCGCGCCGCGCCTGGATTTCCGAGCGTGCGGCAAAGAGCGGCCTGCCTGCCCAGCGTATCGAAGCCCTTCTTGCCCGCTACGGCACGACGGCCGATGCGGTGCTCGCCCATATCGCGCAGGTCGGCGATACGCCGCTGCCCCATGTCGATGGCTATGGGCGCGCGGAGATCGACTGGATCGCCCGCAACGAAATGGTCGGTCATCTCGCGGACATCGTCCTGCGCCGCACGACGCTTGCCATCGAAGGCAAGGTGACCGCGGCCGGCTTGAACGAGATCGCCGATATCGCGGCGGCAGCACTCGGCTGGGATGAAGCGCGCCGCGCCGCGGAGATTGCAGCGATTGCCGAGCATCTGACGGCCTTCAACCGCGTAAGCCTTTGAGGGTTCGCGGTCCACGAGTGGCGCTTTGCTCTTTTCTCCGCGCCGTCCCTGTTGCATCTTCACGGGCATGATTGCCTGCGGGAGGCCCCTGTGACCAAGATCGTCGACGACCCCGAAACCTTCGCCGCGTCCGCGCTTGCAGGCTTTTCTCGCGTTTACGGGCGTTATGTCCGGCTGGTGAAGGGCGGCGTCGTGCGCTCCACGGCGGTGCCGCAGGGCAAGGTCTCGGTCATCGTCGGCGGCGGCTCCGGACACTATCCGGCCTTTGCCGGCTATGTCGGACCGGGTATGGCCGATGCAGCAGTCGCAGGGGAAATCTTCGCGTCGCCTTCGACGGCGGCGGTTGCCCGCGTCTGCCGCAATGCGGACTACGGCGGCGGCATCATTCTCGGTTTCGGCAATTATGCCGGCGACGTGCTGAATTTCGGCGTGGCGGCCGAACGCCTGCGCGCCGAGGGCGTGGATGTGCGCATCGTCACCGTCACGGACGATGTGGCGAGCGCCCCGGCGGACCAGCATCTGCGGCGGCGCGGCATCGCGGGCGATTTCGTCGTCTTCAAGATTGCGGGGGCGGCGGCGGAGGCCGGGCTTGATATCGACGACGTCGAACGCGTCACCCGGCGTGCCAATGACCGGACCTTCTCCTTCGGTGTCGCCTTCGGCGGCTGCACCCTGCCGGGTGCCAAAGAGCCGCTCTTCACCGTGCCGCGCGGCATGATGGCGCTCGGCCTCGGCATTCATGGCGAGCCGGGCATCCGCGATGCCGAAATCGTGCCTGCACGGGCGCTGGCGGAGTTGCTTGTCGAGACCGTTCTGGCAGAGCGCCCGGCCGGTGCGCGCCGTGCGGCCGTGCTGCTGAACGGTCTCGGCGCCACCAAATATGAAGAGCTTTTCGTCCTCTGGTGTGCTGTGGAAACCCTGCTTCAGGCGGCGGGCGTCGATCTCGTGGCGCCGGAGGTCGGCGAATATGTCACGAGCCTCGACATGCAGGGCTGCTCTCTGACGGTTCTGTGGCTCGATGCGGAGCTGGAGCGCTATTGGCTCGCGCCATGCGACACGCCGGTCTTTCGTCGCGGCGAAACTTTTCGCACGGAGCCGGCCTCGGTTCGCGCGGGCGCTGAAGATGAAGCGCCGGTTTTTGGTCCGGCATCCTTGGCGTCGCGGGAAAGCGCACGCTGCCTTGCCGGCATTCTCGACGTCATGGTCTCGGCGCTGAGCGAGGCGGAGGTTGAGCTTGGCCGGATCGACGCCTTTGCCGGCGATGGTGACCATGGCCAGGGCATGCGCCGCGGCGCGACCGCCGCCCGCGAGGCGCTCCATCAGGCCGTTGCGGCCGGTGCCGGTGTGCGGAGCGCGCTTGCGGTGGCCGGTGATGCCTGGGCGGACCGCGCCGGCGGCACGTCGGGCGCCATCTGGGGCCTGCTACTGCGGTCATGGAGTTCCTCTTTCTCCGACGAGGAGGCGGTTGAGGATGCCGATGTGGTCCGCGGCGCGCGCGCAGCGCTCGATGATGTGATGCGCCTGGGCGGCGCAAAGCCTGGCGACAAGACGCTGGTGGATGCCTTCGTGCCCTTCGTCGGCGCGCTGGAAACCGCCAAGGCCGACGGCCTCTCTCTCAAGGACGCGTGGCAGAAGGCGAGCGATACCTGCAGGCGGGCGGCGGAAGCGACCGCGCCGCTCTCGCCGCGGCTGGGCCGCGCGCGCCCGCTTGCGGAGCGCAGCATCGGCCATCCCGATGCCGGCGCGGTCTCGCTGGCCCTCATAGCCGCGACGATTGCCGCCCGTCTCTGACGGTTTTTTCGACGCGCTGGTCGCATCGAGTATCCCATGCCGGATGTGACATTGAGCCGAACGTCGCGTGACGTTCGGCTCTTCTTTGTTTTTGTCGCGAAGAAAAGTCATTTCATTCCAGCTTCTTAAGTGGCGGTATCGATGCGGATCGCCGTGCCGCCATCATGTGATGTTCACATAAACATAACATATCCGAATAGATAGTTATTGACTTGTTATACCAGTTGAGAAATATAGACCCATACCGGGCGACCGGTGGAGGAAATTTCCGGCCGGACAGGTTTCGTTCCGGCCGCGCGCATTAGGGAGGTCTTCGATGACATCGATCGCGTTGTTCGGCGCCGGCGGCAAAATGGGCTATCGGCTCGCCAAGAATCTCAAGGGTTCGCGCTTCGATGTCCGTCATATCGAGGTGAGCGACGCCGGCAAGAAGCGTCTGTCGGACGATCTTGGTCTGTCCTGCCTCTCTGCCGATGAAGGCCTCGACGGCGCCGATGTCGTTATCCTGGCTGTTCCCGATACGGCGATCGGCAAGGTCGCAGCCGGCATTGCCGACAAGCTGAAGCCGGGCACGATGGTCGTGGCGCTCGATGCCGCCGCGCCTTTCGCCGGCCACCTGCCGGAGCGCGCGGACCTCACCTATTTCGTCACGCATCCCTGCCATCCGCCGATCTTCAACGACGAGACGGATCCGGCCGCCAAGCGCGACTTCTTCGGCGGCATCGCCGCCAAGCAGCACATCGTGTCCGCACTCATGCAGGGTCCGGAAGAGGCCTACGGCCTCGGCGAGGAGATTGCCAAGGTCATCTGGGCGCCGGTCATGCGTTCGCACCGCGTCACCGTCGAGCAGATGGCGCTCTTGGAGCCCGGCCTGTCCGAAACGGTCTGCGCCTCGCTGCTCGTCGTCATGCGCGAAGCCATGGATGAGTGCGTGCGCCGCGGCGTTGCCAAGGAGGCCGCTCGCGACTTCCTGCTCGGCCACATGAATGTGCTCGGCGCGGTCATCTTCGAAGAGACGCCGGGCGTGTTCTCCGATGCCTGCAACAAGGCCATCGAGTTCGGCAAGCCCGTGCTGATGAAAGACGACTGGAAGCGCGTGTTCGAGCCTGCGGAAATCGCGGCCAGCATCCAGCGCATCACCTGATTTTCCGGCGGGCTTCGTCCGCCGCTGCCGGCGCCCAGCGCGCCGGACAAAGATTGCACCGGCGCGGCCATGTTCAATGGAGGGATGGTCGCAGGGAGCCGGTGTCTAACCGGGAGGAGACATATGAACATTACCCGCAGACTGATCACCGTCGGCTTTGCTGCCGTCATGGCCGCAGGCGTCGCCATGCCGTCCTTCGCTGCCGACCTCATCGCCATCATCACGCCGAGCCACGACAACCCGTTCTTCAAGGCGGAAGCTGTCGGCGCGGAAGCCAAGGCCAAGGAACTCGGCTACGACACGCTGGTTCTGGTGCATGATGACGACGCCAACAAGCAGTCGCAGCTGATCGATACGGCCATCGGCCGCGGCGCCAAGGCGATCATCCTCGACAATGCCGGTTCGGAAGCCTCGATCGCTGCCGTGCAAAAGGCCAAGGATGCGGGCATCCCGTCCTTCCTGATCGATCGTGAAATCAACGCCACGGGCGTTGCCGTCTCGCAGATCGTTTCGAACAACTACCAGGGCGCGCAGCTCGGTGCCGAAGAGTTCGTCAAGCTGATGGGCGAGAAGGGCAACTATGTCGAGCTGCTCGGCCGCGAAGCCGATCTCAATGCCGGCATCCGCTCCAAGGGCTACCACGACGTCATCGATGAATATCCCGATATGAAGATGGTCGCCCAGCAGTCGGCCAACTGGAGCCAGACCGAGGGTTACTCCAAGATGGAGACCATCCTTCAGGCCAATCCGGATATCCAGGGCGTGATCGCCGGCAACGACACGATGGCCATGGGCGCGATTGCAGCGCTCCAGGCTGCCGGCCGCAAGGACGTCATCGTCGTCGGCTTCGACGGTTCGAACGACGTGCGCGACTCGATCAAGTCAGGCGGCATCAAGGCGACCGTCATGCAGCCGGCCTATGCCCAGGCCCAGCTCGCCGTGACCCAGGCGGACACCTACATCAAGACCGGCAAGGGCCCGGCCGAAGAAAAGCAGCTGATGGACTGCGTGCTCATCACGGCCGACAACGCCGCCAAGCTCGAGACCTTCGCGCTCTCGGAATAATCCTCCCGCGATGGCG
>NZ_JBLZPK010000035.1:1746-23824 GCF_049199905.1 Shinella sp. M27 | reverse complement strand
TTTTCTATCTATTCGGAGATTGGGAATGCCAAGGTTTCAGGCTGCCTGTACACTCGTGCTCGCCGGCGCGCTTGCGCTTTCCGGCTGCAAATTCGTCAAGACCGAGGACGAACAGAAGCAGGCCGCGGCCGGCGCCTTCAATCCGGACAAGCTGGTTGCCGATATCTGGGATGCCAAGGTCGTGCCCTTCCTTCAGGAGCGTGCCGGCACCTTCCAGGAGGTCTCGGCGCTTGCGACAAGCAATCTCGATGCGGCCACTGAAAAATACGGCCACAAGGAAAAGCAGGGCAACGCGCCCTGGACCTTCGCCGCGAAGATCGACGGCGTGATCGTTGCAGAAGAGACGAAGTCCCGCGCCGGCTATGTCGACGTCGATGTGGACGGCGACCAGAAGGCCGATGTGCGCGTCGCCATCGGCCCGGCTGTCCGCGGCACGGCCATCCGCGACAGCCTGAAATTCGTGAATTTCAACGAATTCAAGAACCAGATCGAATGGGCGCAGTACGGCAAGTCGTTCAACACCCATGTGAACGGCTTGCTGCTTGAAAAGCTGCCACGTGAGGGACTGACGGGCAAGACGATCAAGGCGCTCGGCGCCTATCCGCTGCCGGCCAAGGGCCAGCTGCCGCTGTTCGTGCCCGTCACCATCACGGTCGGAGGCTGACATGAACGCCACCGACGACGGCGACGTCATTCTCGAACTGAAGGACATCACCAAGGCCTATTCCGGCATCGTGGCGCTGAAGAAGGCGGACCTCAAGCTCCGGCGCGGCGCGGTCAACGTGCTGGTCGGCGAGAACGGCGCCGGCAAGTCCACCATGATGCGCATTATCGCCGGCGTGGAGCGGCCGACGCTGGGCGAAATCTGGATGGACGGCGAACGCATCCATCTCAATAGCCCCGCCGACGCGGTGCGCCACGGCATCGGCATCGTCTTCCAGGAGTTGAACCTTTTCGGCAATCTCTCGGTCGCCGAAAACATCTTTGCGACGCGCGAGATCACGCGCGGCCTGCGCGGCATCGACCACAGGGCACAGGTGGAGAAGGCCAACGAATTCCTGAATCGCCTGGAAGCCGGCATTTCTGCCGATACGCTGGCCGAAGACCTGCCGATCGGCCAGCAGCAGCTCGTCGAGATCGCTCGCGCCGTCTCGCTCGACACACGCATTCTCATCATGGACGAGCCGACCTCGGCGCTGAGTGCGGCGGAAGTCGACGTGCTGTTCCGCGTCATCGCCGACCTCAAGGCGCGCGGTGTAGCGATCGTCTATATCTCGCACCGGCTGGAAGAGCTGATGCGTATCGGCGACTACATCACCGTGCTGAAGGACGGCCAGATCACCGGCCATGCCATGGTCAAGGACATCGACACGCGCTGGATCGTGCGCTCGATGATCGGTTCGGACGCCAAGGATTTCGCCAAGCAGGTCGAGCACGAACCGGGTGCGGAAGTTTTCCGCGCGGAAGAAATCTGCCTGCCGCGCGCGCAAGGCGGCTATGCCGTCGATCATGTCTCGATCGGCGTGCGCAAGGGTGAAATCCTCGGCATTTACGGCCTGATGGGTGCGGGGCGCTCCGAGCTCTTCGAATGCATCATGGGTCGCCACGAGCACTATACGGGAAAAATCTTCGTCGAGGGCGAGGAGCTGAACGGGCGTGACACGACCCGGCGCATCCGTGAGGGCCTGTCGCTGATCCCGGAGGACCGACAGCGCGAAGGCCTCGTGCAGTCCATGTCGATTGCCGACAACCTTTCCATGGCAAGCCTGAGCCAGTTCCTAAAGGCTGGCTTCCACATCGACCTGAAGCGCGAGAAGGAGGCGATTGCCAACGCGATCCGCAACCTCTCGATCAAGGCGAAGAACCCGGATCTCGACGTCACCTCCATGTCCGGCGGCAATCAGCAGAAGGTCGTGATCGGCAAGGCGTTGATGACCGGGCCGAAAGTGCTTTTGATGGACGAGCCGAGCCGCGGCATCGATGTCGGCGCCAAGGCGGATGTTTTCCGCACCATGCGGCGGCTGGCGGGCGAGGGGCTGGCCATCCTCTTCTCCACCTCCGACCTTGAAGAGGTCATGGCGCTCTCCGACCGCATCGCCGTCATGAGCAACGGCCGGCTGGTGATGGTGGTCGATCGGAAGGACGCCACCGAGGACATGGTGATTTCTGCCTCCGCAGAGGGACATAAAACCAAAAGGATGCATGCGTGATGACGACAGCAACGCAAACTGCCGCCACCGGCAACCACCTCTCCACCGGCTCGGCCCTGCTCACTCTGATGAAGCTTAGAACCTTCATCGCGCTCTTCGCGGTCATCATCTTCTTCTCGATCTTCGCGCCGAACTTTTTGTCGACCGCGAACATGATCCTGATGTCGAAACATGCGACGCAGAACGCCTTCCTCGCCATCGGCATGACCTTCGTCATCATCACCGGCGGCATCGATCTCTCTGTCGGTTCCATCGTTGGCTTGTGCGGCATGATTGCCGGCGGCCTCATCATGTATGGCATGGCGCTGCCGCTCGGTTACACCGTCTATTTCAATGTGGTCGAGGTGGCTGTTATCGTTGCCATCGTCGGCATTGTGATCGGCGCGATCAACGGCCTGCTGATCACCCGCCTCAACGTGGCGCCCTTCATCGCGACGCTCGGCACGCTCTATGTGGCGCGCGGCATGGCGCTGCTCTATTCCGATGGCCAGACGCTGCCCAATCTCACCGGCCGCGAAGACCTCGGCAACCAGGGTTTCGCCTATCTCGGTTCCGGCTCGATCCTCGGCCTTCCGGTCTCCGTGTGGATTCTCATCGTCGTGGCGCTGGGGGCTGCCTATTTTGCCCGCTTCGTGCCGCTTGGCCGGCATATCTTCGCCGTCGGCGGCAATGAACGCGCCTCGCGCATGTCGGGCATCCGCGTCAATCGCGTAAAAATGTTCGTCTACATGTTCTCCGGTTTCTGCGCCGCCATCGTCGGCCTCGTCATCTCCTCGGAACTGATGGCCTCGCACCCGGCGACCGGCACCAATCTCGAACTGAATGCCATTGCGGCGGCCGTTCTCGGTGGTACATCCATGTCGGGCGGGCGCGGCACGATCGGCGGCACGATCATCGGCGCCTTCGTGATCGGGATTCTCTCGGACGGACTTGTGATGATGGGTGTGAGTTCCTTCTGGCAGATGGTGATCAAGGGTCTCGTGATCATCGTCGCCGTGGTCGTCGACCAGGCGCAGCGCCGCCTCCAGCAGCGCGTCACCCTGATGCAGATGGCAAAGGCAGGCTGAGCATGACGAAGACCAAGGGTGCGCTGATCGGCTGCGGCTTCTTCGCCGTCAACCAGATGCATGGCTGGCAGGATCTCGATGACGTGCAGATCGTTGCGATCTGTGACCGTGACCCGGAGCGCCTGCGCATCGTCGGCGACCAGTTCGGCGTCGACAGGCGATACCAGTCGGCGGACGAAATGTTCGCCGATGGCGGCTTCGATTTCGTCGATGTCGCAACGACGGTCGGCAGCCACAGGGCACTGGTCGAGCTTGCCGCCAGCCACAAGGTACCGGCGATCTGCCAGAAGCCCTTCGCGCCGACGCTGGCCGATGCCAAGGCCATGGTCGCCGCTGTCGATGCCGCCGGCATCCCGCTGATGATCCATGAGAATTTCCGCTGGCAGACGCCGATCCTCGCCGTCAAGGCGGTGCTGGACAGCCGCGCGATCGGCGAACCCTTCTGGGGCCGCGTCTCCTTCCGCTCCGGCTTCGACGTCTTCTCCGGCCAGCCCTATCTCGCCAAGGGCAAGCGTTTTATCATCGAAGACCTCGGAATCCACTCGCTCGACATCGCCCGTTTCCTCTTCGGCGATGCCAGCCGCGTGACCGCCCGCACGCGCCGCATCAATCCTGATATCGCCGGCGAGGATGTCGCGACCATGTTGCTCGACCATGACAATGGCGTCACCTCGATCGTCGATGTCAGCTACGCGTCGAAGCTGCCGGAAGAACCCTTCCCGGAAACCTTCGTCGAGATCGACGGCACCAAGGGCACGCTGCGCCTCGGCAAGGATTACAAGCTGACGGTTCATGGCCCTGACGGCACGGTACAAAGCGTTGTCGCGCCGAACCTGTTGCCTTGGGCATCAAGGCCCTGGCACAACATTCAGGAGAGCGTCGCGCTCATCCAGAAGCACTGGGCCGAGAGGCTGTCGCAAGGCCTCGAGCCGGATACGTCCGGCCGCGACAACCTGAAGACCTTCGCCTTCGTCGAGGCCGCCTATCTCAGCGCCGAACGCGGCGAGACCATTGCGATTGCGGATCTACTCGCATGAGCGGCGATCTGCTCAGGCTTTACGGCACGAATGAGCGCGAGCCCGAAAGCCGCACGCTCGTCGCCGGCGACCTGAGCGTGACGCTTCAGGACGGCAGTCTGCGCACCCTGCGCTTTCGCGGACATGAGGTTTTGCGCGCGGTGGCCTTCCTTGTGCGTGACAAGGACTGGGGCACCTGCGGCGCCAAAATTGCCGACCTCCAAGTTCAGAACGAAAAGCAAGGCTTCTCCGTTTCCTACAAGGCCCGCTTCACCGCTCCATCCGGAGCCAATCTCGATTGCGCCATCACGATTTGGGGTACGGAAAAGACCGTCGCATTCTCCGCCGACTGCGTCAGTGATGCCGATTTCGAAACGGCGCGTGCGGGCTTCGTGGTGCTGCATCCTATCGTCGGTCTGGCGGGACGGTCCGTCACTGTCCGCCACGGTGATGGCCGCGTCGAGCATGCGCACTGGCCGGACCAGATCGAGCCGTGGCAGCCTTTCAAGGAGATTTCCGCGATCACCCATCAGGTGGCGCCCGATATCGCGGCCGTGACGGAATTAGTCGGCGACATCTTCGAGATGGAAGACCAGCGCAACTGGACGGATGGGTCCTACAAGACCTATGTGCGCCCGCTCGCGCTGCCGTGGCCTTACCGCGTTCCAGAGGGGGAGCCCTTCAGCCAGAAGGTCGTCGTCGAGATCGAGGCTGCGGACGATGCCGCCCCGGCAGTCGGCACATCGGGTGCCGTCACACTGCAACTGACGCCGACCAAGCACCGTTTTCCAGAGATCGGCCTAGGCCTGCGCCCGGAATGCCTGGAGCAGGAGCGAATCGCGCTCGGCGCCCTCAAAACCATTGGCGCGCGGCACCTGATCGCGCATTTCGACCCCGGTGCCGGCCATGGTCTGCCGGTCTTGAATGGCTATGCCGAACTCGCCGGACAATCCGGCCTCAAGGTGACGCTGGAAGTCGCGGTGCCCTGCAAACGTCCGCTGGACGAGGAGATGGCCGAGCTTGCCGCGCTCGTGCGGGAGGCCGTGCTGGCGCTCGACACGCTGTTCGTCTGCCCTGCGGTCGATCGCCAGTCGACACCGCCGGGCAGCATCTGGCCGGACTGCCCACCGCTGGAGGATGTCTATGCCGCAGCGCGGGCGGCCTTCCCGGGCGTGCGCCTTGGTGGCGGCATGATGAGCTATTTTACCGAGCTCAACCGCAAGCGCGTGCCGGGTGACCTCATCGACTATGTCAGCCATTGCACGAACCCCATCGTGCATGCGGCCGACGATCTCTCGGTCATGCAGACCTTCGAGGCCTTGCGTTTCGTCGTCAGCTCCACCCGCGCAATCTATGGCGAAAAGCCGTATCGCATCGGCCCTTCGACGATTGCCATGCGGCAGAACCCCTATGGCAGCGCGACGAAAGACAACCCCTCCGGCGGCCGCATTCCCATGGCCAATGTCGATGCCAGGCACAACGGCCAGTTCGGCGCAGCCTGGACGCTGGCCTATGCCGCAACCGTTGCGACGGCGGGGCTGGAGGTCCTGACGCTTTCGACGCTCGCTGGTCCGTTCGGGCTGATTGCCGGCGAAGGGGAGGTATCGGCGCGAGGCGAGCTGCGGCCGCTCGCGCATGTGCTTGCGCGCCTTGGGACTTTGAGCGGACAAGAGGTCCACGCCGTTGAGACGTCGCGCCCGGATGCGGTGCTCGGTCTCGCGTCGAAGGAGCGTCTGCTCATGGCCAACATCACGCCGGAGGTGCAGGCGGTGCTCCTGCCGTCGCCGCCGCGTGCGGTCATGCTGATCGGTGGAGAGACTTTGCCCGTGACCGGACAGGTATCCCTGCCGCCCTATGGCTGCGTTGAGATCGTGCTCTGACCCTACTTCTGCCCCTTTAGGGCATAAAGCGCGCGGGAGCGTTCGAGATGCTTGATCATTGCCTTCTCGGCAAGGTCGGCATTGCCGTTCTCTATGGTGCGGATGATTTCCTCATGCTCGGCGAGCGTGAAAGTCTCGCGGCCGGTCCAGATGAGCATTTCGGTATGATAGGATTTCAGCCAGCCCAGCATGGCCCCGCTGACGGCCGCGAAGATCGGATTGCCCGAAATTTGCGCGATATACTGATGGAATTCCATATCGGCATCGATGAAAGCGTCGGCATCGCCGAGGTTTGCCTTCTGCTTGTCGAGCAGGGCGCGCAGTTCGGCGATATGTTCGGGCGTCGCCTTGGTGGCGGCCTCGCGGATCATGCCGCGCTCGAAGAAGATGCGGGCGCTCTTGAGATGCTCAAGCGAGTCGGAGGAGCCGGACAGCATCATTTTGGCCGGCAGGTCCACCTGGCGGATGATGGATTCGGCGGTGATGCGCAGCACCTTGGCGCGCTCGCCCTGCGAAATCTCGACGAGACCCTTGCCGGCAAGCGCCTGCATGGCCTCGCGGATCGCCGGACGGCCGACGCCGTAGCGCTCCATCAGTTCGCGCTCGGAAGGCATGTCGTCGCCGGCTTTCAGTTCGCCGGTCTCGATCATGGCCTTCAGCCGCGCGAAGACTTCGTCGGAGAGTTTCTTGCGGACGATCGGTTCGGAAACGACGTTCATGAGTCACCTGGTTTCGACAGGTTTGAATATGCACCAAGTTCCTTCGCCGCAACAGCTTTCGCGGTAATCGGCTTGCAATAACATAAATACTCATTATACCAGTTGAAAAGCCTTAACAAGCGCTATGCCATGCCTGCGGGAGGAGAAAACGTGATCCGTCTGACCTATCGGATAGAGACGCCGGGTTCGGTGGAGAAAATGGCGTCGAAGATCGCCAGCGACCAGTCGACCGGGACCTTCGTGGCGCTGCCGGGCGAGACGGAAGAGTTGAAGGCGCGCGTTGCCGCCCGTGTCGTTGCCATCCGCCCGCTGCCGCCGACGGACCGCGCCTCCTTTCCCGATGAGGCGGGTGACGCCACAAGTTTCAACCGGGCGGATGTCGATATCGATTTTCCGCTGGATGCCGTGGGAACCGATCTTGCCGCACTGATGACCATAGCGGTCGGCGGTGTCTTTTCCATCAAGGGCATGACGGGCATTCGTATCGTCGACATGAAGCTGCCGCCGGAATTCGCCGCTGCCCATCTCGGGCCTCAATTCGGCGTCGCCGGCAGTTTTGCGCTCACGGGTGTCAAGGGCCGGCCGATCATCGGCACGATCGTCAAGCCGGCGCTCGGCCTGCGGCCGCATGAAACGGCCGAGATGGTCGGCGAACTCATCGAGGCCGGCGTCGATTTCATCAAGGATGACGAGAAGCTGATGAGCCCGGCCTATTCGCCGCTGAAGGACCGCGTCGCGGCGATCATGCCGAAAATCCTCGACCATGAGCAGAAGACCGGCAAGAAGGTCATGTATGCCTTCGGCATCAGCCATGCCGATCCGGACGAAATGATGCGCAACCACGATCTGGTGTTGCAGGCCGGCGGCAATTGCGCCGTCGTCAACATCAACTCGATCGGCTTCGGCGGCCTCGCCTTCCTGCGCAAGCGCTCCGGCCTCGTGCTGCATGCCCATCGTAACGGCTGGGATATCCTCACCCGCCATGCCGGCCTCGGCTTTGAATTCTCCGTCTGGCAGCAGTTCTGGCGCCTGCTCGGCGTCGATCAGTTCCAGATCAACGGCATCCGGGTGAAATATTGGGAGCCGGACGAGAGTTTCGTGCGCTCCTACAAGGCGGTGACGACGCCGCTGTTTTCGCAAAAGGATGTGGCGCTTCCGGTCATCGGCTCCGGCCAGTGGGGCGGGCAGGCACCCGATACGATCGCGGCGACGGGCGGCTCGACGGAACTGCTCTATCTCTGCGGCGGCGGCATCGTCAGCCATCCGGGCGGGCCGGGGGCAGGGGTGAAGGCGGTGAAGCAGGCCTGGGAGGCGGCCGCTTCAGGCGTGCCGCTCGCGACCTATGCGAAAGACCATCCCGAACTTGCACAATCCATCGAAAAATTTGCCGACGGCAAGGCGGCCTGAGACATGACGCGTCCTCTGATCAGCTACTATGGCGACGATTTCACCGGTTCGACCGATGTCATGGAGGCGCTGGCCTCGAACGGCGTCGAGACCGTGCTCTTCCTGAAACTGCCGGATGCGGACCTGCTGTCGCGCTTCTCCGGCGTTCGCGCCTATGGGCTGGCCGGCACCAGCCGCAGCGAAACGCCTGACTGGATGGATGTGCATCTCAGCGAAGCCTTTACCTGGCTGAAGATGCTGGACGCGGAACTCTGTCACTACAAGGTCTGCTCGACTTTCGATTCCGCGCCAGATGTCGGCAATATCGGCCGCGCCATCGAGATCGGCCGATCCGTCTTCGGCGAGGCAACGGTGCCGCTCATCGTCGGTGCGCCGCAGATCCGTCGCTACACGGCATTCGGTGAACTCTTCGCTGCCTATCAGGGCCGAAATTATCGCATCGACCGTCACCCCGTCATGGCGCGCCATCCTGTCACGCCGATGGACGAGGCGAATGTGCTGCTGCACCTCGCACGTCAGACGACGCTTTCGTCGGCACTGGTGGACAATGTCGCGCTGCTGGGCACGCCCGAGCCGGAGGCTGCCGATATCCTGCTGCTCGATGTGCTCGATGCGCCGACGCAGGCGGCGGCGGGTGGCTTGCTCTGGAACCGGCTGCGCGCGGAAAGCCGCTTCGTCTGCGGCTCCTCGGGCATCGAATACGCCCTGATCCCCGCCTGGCGAAAGGAAGGGCTGATCGGCGACAAGCCGACCTTTGCCGATGCCGGCCCGGTGGATCAGATCGCCGTCGTCTCCGGCAGCGTGTCCCCGACGACCGAGCGCCAGATCCGCCATGCGCTTGCCAATGGTTTTGCCGGCGTGACGCTCGATCCGGTCGCCCTGTCCAGCCCGGACAATGCCGCGACGATCGCGGCCGCCATCGAAGCGGGTCTCAAGGTCTTGGAAAGCGGAGAAAGCGTCCTGCTCTACACCGCACTCGGACCTTCGGCCGATCGGGGCGGTGAACTTGATTCCTCCCTCGGCGCGCGCCATCGCCTCGGTCGGGCGCTTGGCCGCATCCAGTCGGAACTCGTTGGGCGCGCCGGCCTCTCGCGCGCCGTCGTGGCGGGCGGGGACACATCCAGCCATGCGCTCGGCGAGATGGGCATTGCCGCCCTCACGCTGAAAATGCCGCTGCCGCAGACGCCGGGCTCGCCGCTCTGCATCGCCCATGGCGGTCCTGCGGATGGCTTGCAGATCGCGCTCAAGGGCGGTCAGGTGGGGGGCGACGACTATTTCAGCATGATCCGGGCGGGCGCGGCATGAGGCTGGGGTTCAGCTTCCCCTTGTCTTGTCTGCATCCGTGCTGCCCATAGCTGCAATCTGCAATGGTTTCTTAATCTTCGCTCAAGCCGCTGCTGGCAATGTGGTGGCATGAGGATAACCACAATCACCAACTGGGCCTATGGCATTACGGTCGTTCTGACTGCGCTGTCGGGTGCCGCCTTCATCCTGTCCTCGCGCAGCGCGCTTGAGGAGCGCGCGGCGGCCGAGCAACATCTCGTGCTCGACACGCTTGCGGAAGAGCTGGCCATCGGCGCCGAAATGACAAGCGACGAGGCGCGGCTTTATGTGATGCGCGGCGAGGCGCGTCACCTTGAGGCGTTTCAGGCCGATGAAAGCGAGGAGCACAAGCGGGAGGCGGCTGCGGCCAAGCTCGCCTCCCAGAGCCTGACGCCGGCGGAAGCGCAAGCACTGCTAGCCGTCGATGCGGATGCGGAGGAGCTGGACAAGGTCGAACGCGCAGCCATCGACGCCTATCGGCGCGGAGACAAGGCCGCGGCGCAGGGCATGTTGTTCGGGCCGGAGCATGAGCGGGTTCAGAAGGCGCTCCTCCAGACCGTCGCCCATTTTCGTGATCTGACGGCCGCGCGAACAACCGCTGAGCTGGACGCGGCACGCATACGCAGCAACACCTGGAGCCTCGTCGCCAAGATCATGCTGGCGGCGACGGGCGCCCTGTTCGTCGCCGTGCTCTACTTCGTTCTGCGGCGACGCGTCGCGATGCCGCTGAAACGCATGACGGGCATCGTCAGCCGCCTCGCCAAGCAGGATTACACCGTCGAAGTGCCGGTTGATCGGCGAAGTGACGAAATCGGCGAGATGAACGAGGCCATCGAGATATTCCGTGCCAATCTGATCGAGCGCGAACGCCTCGATACAGAACGGCGTGCCGACCAGCACACGAAGGATCTCATCCTGCAGATGATGCACCGCGTGCAGGCATGCCAGAACCAGGCGGAATTGACGGATGTCATCGTTCGTTTCGCCCCGCAGATCTTCCCTGGTCTTGCGGGTGGTCTCTATGTGCTAAGCGAAGCCAACACGTCCCTGCTGAGGGCTGGGGCATGGCTCGAACCGCAGCATTCGGCGGCGGTTTTCCCCGCTGCGGAGTGCTGGGGGCTCCGGCGCGGCCGCTCGCATCACAGCAGCGGAAACGGCTCCGACGTGCCGTGCCAGCACATCGATCCGCCCGGCGTAACGGCGCTCTGCGTCCCGCTGACGGCGCAGGGCGACATGATCGGCCTGCTTTATCTCGAAGAGCGGGAGGCTGACACGCTCGGCCCAAGCGGCCCGCGCCTGTATCTCGAACTGATCGCCGAAAATGTCGGCCTGGCGCTCGCCAATCTGCAATTGCGGGAAAAGCTCACGACACTCGCCGTCAGTGACCCGCTGACTGGCCTCTTCAATCGCCGCTTCCTGGACGAGACGCTGCAACGGCACGCCCGAGACCAGAGGCAGGACCCGCTCGCCTGCCTGATGATCGATATCGATCACTTCAAGCGTTTCAACGACCAATTCGGCCATGATGCGGGTGATCTCGTCATGCAGTTCGTCGGGCAGACGCTACGCGAGACCTGCGCACCTCTCGGCACTGCCTTCCGGTTCGGCGGGGAGGAATTCACGGTGCTCCTGCCCTTCCTCGAGGAGGAGGAAGCCGTAGCCCTGGCCGATACGCTGCGCGACAAGATCGGCAGCGTCACGCTCTCCCATGCTGGCCAGATTCTCGGCACGGTCTCCGTCTCCGTGGGCGTGGCGGCCGCTCCGACCGGTGGTTCCGTGGAGACATTGGTCACCCGCGCGGATGCCGCCTTGCTGGAAGCGAAGGCCAAGGGACGCAACCGGACGGTTTCGGCGAGCGCCCTGAAAAAGGGGCCCGCTTGAAACACCGCTCTCAGCCCTTTGCGGAGATCGCGCTCAGCTCTTCGAGGTCGAGGTCACGTTCCAGCTCGTGCAGCGTCTCGTCATCGATATCGCCGGCACGGTGGAGGCGGATGAGTTCGCGGCGGCCGCTTGCGACCACTTCGAGGACCAGGTCGAAATGGGCATGCAGCATCGGCGTGTAATGCTCGGTGCGTTCGGCATAGTCGACGATCGCCACGGCGCGGCGCTGGTATTTGTCGAGCAGCTGCGGATGGATGAGCTTGCCGTCGCCGTCATAGGCGCGTTCCTGCACAGTCGCGAACTGCGCCTGCGCCATGGTCATTTCGGCTTGGCTCATCGAGAGCCGGGGTTTTTCCGAAATGGATTCGCTTAGGCCGGCCCATTCGATGACCGTGCCGAGTGTCATGCCCTGGATGAGCACTGTGCCAAGAATGACCGCGAAGGACGTGACGAGGATGAAGTCGCGGCCCGGAAAGCCCTCGGGCACGCTGAGCGCCAGCGCCAGCGTCACCACGCCGCGAATGCCCGCCCATCCCAGCACGATGCCGCCGCGCGCACCGACGGGCGTATAGCGCTTGAGGCCGAGCGCGTTGCCCAGGACGATGGACAGGTCCGAGGCAAAGACCCAGGCGAAGCGCGCTAGCGTCAGGGCGACGAGGATGATGAGGATCGGCACGCCCCAGGTGGCGGTGACCACGTCGAAACCGCCGCCGCGCTCCACCACGCCGCGCAGCGACAGGCCGATCAGGATGAAGACCGCCGCCTCCATAAGGAAGACGAGGACGGTCCAGAAGGATGTGCCGCGCATGCGCGTCGCGGCCGAAAGCACCGTGTGCTGGTGCCAGCTGGCAATGAGCCCGGCCATGACGGTGGCGATGACGCCGGACACATGCAGGTACTCGCCGAGCAGATAGGCCGTCCAGGAGACGAGGGCGGTGGCGGCGATCATCAGGTATTCGTCGCCGAGACGGCGCACCACCACGACCCACACCATGCCGACGGCAATGCCGACCAGCGCGCCGCCGATGGCCAGCACGAAGAAGCTGCCGACGGCCTCGGACGCGCTGAAGGCGCCCGTGACGCCGGCGGCGATCGCGAAGCGGAAGAGCACGAGGCCGCTCGCGTCGTTGAGCAGGCTTTCGCCCTCAAGCAGGATCTGCAGGCGGCGCGGCAGTTTCACCCTTTGCAGGATGGCGCGGGCGGAGACGGCATCGGGCGGCGAGACGATGGCGCCGAGTGCCGCGCAGGCCGCCCAGGGCAGCGCGGGAAACAGCAGATGCGTGACAACGGCGACGACGGCGGCGGTGAAGAACACCGCGCCGACGGCGAGCGAGAAGATGCCGATCAGATGCCGGCGCAGCCGCCCGACGGCGATGGTCCAGGCGCCATCCAGCAAAAGCGGCGGCAGGAAGATGACGAGCACGAGTTCCGGATCGACCTCGATAGTCGGCAGTCCCGGCACGAAGGCCAGCATCGCGCCGCCGGCCAACAGCGCGACGGAGGGCGGCAGCCCGAGCCGATGGGCGGCATAATGCAGCGCGATGATCGCCACGAACATGCCGATCACGAGCTCGAACAGATGGGTCGGATCCATGGGCCTCTCCGTGGCGGTTTCGGGTCTATCGACCCGTGGGGCTCAAGGTCTTTGTATCAGCGCGTTTTGCGCAAACGCAATTACATCGGCGCTGCCGGCGGCGGGAACGCACGGAAATCGCGTGGCTGGGCGGATCTGCGCCGCGATTGCTTTCGGGGCTTGGCTCTGCGTAGGATTTGTCACAAGGCACTACCTTTCGAGGACCGGGATTGAGCAAGGCAGGCTACAAGGACATTGCGCGCGAGGCGGGCGTGGGCACTGCGACGGTGGAGCGGGTGTTGAACGGGCGCGGGGGCGTCAGGCCGGAGCTTGTCGAAAAGGTCGTCGTTGCCGCGCGCAGCCTGAACTATCCGCGCCTGCTGCCCGATACGCATCGCGGCCTGCTGCGGGTCGATGTCCTCATGGTGCGCCCGGAGACGACGTTCTACCGGCGCCTGTCCAAGGCGTTCGAGCATATCGCCCACAGCATCGATCCGCTCGTCGTCGTCCATCGCCGCTTCGTCGAGGAGATGAACCCGCAGGAGATCGCGAAGGTGATCGCGACGACGGATTATCCGCGCGCCGGGCTTATTCTTGCCGTTCCCAACAGTCCACTGGTCAAGGCGGCTGTCGAGGGTCTGGCCACCAAGGGCCTGCCCATCGTCCATGTTGTCACGCGCGCCTCCGAGCATCCGGTCGAATTCGTCGGGATCGACAATTATGCGGCCGGCCGCACGGCGGCGCATTTCATCAGCCGCATGGCGCGGACCGAAGGGCCGGTCGTCGCGCTCTGCCATCCGATCTATCAGGTGCATCGCGACCGGGTGCGCGGGTTTTCGGACTATTTTCGCGACCATCCCGGCCCGATCAATTTCGAATGGGTCGGCTTCACCCGCGATGAAGAGCATTTCAGCGCCGAGACGCTGGCGATGGCGTTGCGGATGTATCCCGACCTCGTCGGCCTCTACAATGTCGGCGGTGCAAATTCGGCCGTGATCGATGTCCTGCGTCGTAGCGGCCGCGGCAAGGACCTCCTGTTCATCGGTCACGAGCTGACTGATTACACTCGCGCGGCGCTCCGCGACGGCATCATGGATGTGGTGCTCGATCAGGCGCCGGAGGCGCAGGCGCAGCGTGCGCTGGATATCATCCTGTGCAAGGTCGGACTGACCGAGATCGAGCCGGACCGCAATCCCATTCGCTTCATCACCATCACGACCGAAAGCCTTTGATCTATTTTGATCAATGAAGTCTTCGGCCCTCATCGCTCTTCCTGATAATCCTCAAATCAGGAGGAGGGACGGGGCGCCGCAAGGTGCGACCGACGCAAGGCAAACCCTGCGCTCTCCATCACCGTGACGATTGTGCGGGCGAAAGCCCGAAGGAGAGCGCAATGGACGACCTCAAATACGGCACGCGCAACAAGCGCGGCGATTGGGCGCCGAACACGCCGGTGCAAACCGCGCCGCTGTTCGTCTTTCCGCCTAAGCTGATGGCGGTTCTCAAATGGCTGCCGCACTATTTCTTCCCGTGGAATGCCATTTTCGCGGCCTCGGCCGTCGCCTACTGGGCCTGGATCGTACCCTCGGTGGAGACGATGCAGACGCTGAGCGCCGGCTGGGCGCTCTGGCTCTACGCCGTGAATGCCGTCTGCGTCTTCCTGTTCTACGGCGCCTTCGAGCTTCATCTCTATGTGCTGAAGCGGCAGGAAAACCGCTTCAAATACAATGGAAAATTCCCCGCCGACCAGAAGAACAGCGTCTTCTGGTTCGACCGCCAGAACATCGACAACATGCTGCGCACGTTCCTGTCGGGCGTGACGATCTGGACGGCGATCGAGGTCGCCATGCTCTGGGCCTATGCCAATGGTTATGCGCCCTGGCTAGGCTTCGCGGAAAATCCCTGGACGCTGGCGCTGGTCGCGCTCGTCGTGCCCGTCATTCACGAATTCCACTTCTTCTGCATCCACCGGCTCATCCACGTGCCGTTCCTCTACAAGTGGGTGCATTCGGTCCACCACAATTCGGTGAACCCGTCGCCGTGGTCGTCGCTATCGATGCATCCGGTCGAGCATTTCCTCTATCTCGGCACGGCCTTCTATCACCTGATCCTGCCGTCCAACCCGATCCTGATGCTCTACCAGCTTCACTATGCCGGTTTCGGCGCCATCCCCGGCCATGTCGGCTTCGACAAGGTGGAGGTGGGTGAGGACAAGCTGGTCGATAGCCACGCCTATGCGCATTACCTGCACCACAAATATTTCGAGGTGAACTATGGCGATGCGCTGATCCCGCTCGATAAGTGGTTCGGCACCTGGCACGACGGCTCGGCCGATGGCGAGGCCCGCATGCAGGAGCGCTATCGCAAGCGCAAGGAAAAGCTCGCCGCCCGCAAGGCTCGCACCGAAGTTCAGGGAGCTGCAGAATGACCTGGGTATCGGCTTGCAAATTCGAGGACATCGAACAGGAAGGCGCCGTCCGCTTCGACCATGGTGGCCGCACCTATGCCATATACCGCGGGCCGGATGACGGGATCTATTGCACGGCAGGCCTGTGCACCCACGAGGCGATCCATCTCGCTGACGGGCTGGTGATGGATTTCGAGGTGGAATGTCCCAAACATTCCGGCGCCTTCGACTACCGCACCGGCGAGGCGCTGCGCCTTCCCGCCTGCGAGAACCTGAAAACCTACCCGGCCGAAGTGGTCGATGGAGAGGTACGCGTGGCCCTCGGCTAGGGCTGCGTTTCGAAGACCAGGCCCGTCGGGCCTCCGGTGTGCGATCGGGTGAGCCGGCACCCATTGGGAGGATACCATGAAATCCATGTGCCTGGCGGCCGTTCTGGCCGCCATGATGGGAAGTGCTGCCTTTGCGGAGACGATCGGCGTCTCGATGCAGAGCTTCGACAACAATTTCCAGACACTCTTGCGCGAAGGCATCAGCGCCCGGGCCTCGGAGGTGAACGGCGTCAGCGTTCAGGTCGAGGATGCGCAGACCGACATTTCCAAGCAGCTCAACCAAGTCAACAACTTCATCGCTGCCGGGGTCGATGCCATCGTCATGACGCTGACCGACACCTCTGCCGCAGCCGGCGTCAGTGACGCCGCCGCCAGGGCGGGCATTCCACTGGTCTTCCTCAATCTCGAGCCGGAAAACATCGCCAAGCTGCCGGAAAAGCAGGCCTATGTCGGCTCCAAGGAGACGGATGCCGGGCGGCTTGCCGGCGAGGCGGCCTGTTCTCTGCTGAAGGAAAAGGGCAAGGCCGCGGATGCGCAGGTCTATATCCTGATGGGCGATCTTGCCCACCAGGCCTCGCGCGACCGCACCTCCTCGTTCAAGGAGGCACTTTCGGCCGGTGAGTGCAAGGGCGTGACCATCGCCGACGAGCAATCGGCCGCCTGGACGCGCACCAATGCCATGGACATGACGACGAACTGGATCACGGCGGGCCAGCCGATCGATGTCGTCTTCGCCAACAATGACGAAATGGCAATCGGCGCCGTCCAGGCGTTGAAGGCCGCCGGTGTCTCGATGGACGATGTCGTGGTCATCGGCATCGATGCCACGCAGGACGGTCTGGCAGCCATGGCGGCGGGTGAACTGGACGCCACCGTGTTCCAGAATGCCAAGGGGCAGTCGGCCAGTGCCGTTGATGCTGCCGTTGCGCTTTTGCGCGGCGAGCAGGTCGAAAAGCAGGTTTGGGTGCCGTTCGAGCTGGTGACGCCCAAGAACATGGCGGAATACGCCAGCAAGAACTGAGGCTTACCGGCTGGCGCGTCCGCGCGCCGGCCTTCCCTTTCTCGGAGGAGACCCCATGAGCGGCATCGTTATTATTGGCGCCGGCGAAGCCGGCACGCGTGCGGCCTTTGCCCTGCGCGAAACGGGCTTTTCCGGGCCTGTCACGCTCGTCGGCACGGAGCCGCATCTGCCCTATGAGCGTCCACCGCTCTCGAAACCCTTGGACGGTGTCGCCCGCATGAAAACGATCTGCTCGGTCGAGACCCTTTCGGCCGCCGGCATCGATTACCTTCCCGGCATGTCGGCAACGCAGATTGACGCCGCCCGTCGCCATGTTCTCCTCGGCGACGGGCGCGCACTTTCCTATGATCGGCTGCTGCTGGCAACGGGCGCGCGGCCGCGCCGCCTGACTTGCCCCGGCGCCGAACGGGCGCTCGATTTTCGGACCTTTTCGGATGCCGATGCGATCTTTTCGCGCGTGGCGACCGGCGGAACCGTAGCGATCATCGGCGGCGGGCTGATCGGCATGGAGCTTGCCGCCGTGCTGCGTGGCAAGGGTGTCGGCGTGCATGTCATCGAGGCGGCGCTGAAGACGCTCGGGCGTGCCGTGCCGCCGCGTTTTGCGGCACGGTTGCAGGCGCGGCATGACGAGGAAGGCGTTCACTTTCATCTGGGGCAGGGCCTTGCCGAGATCAGGCCGGATTCTGTCGTGCTTACTGATGGCACCCTGATTCCGGCCGATGTCGTCGTCTCCGCCATCGGCGTGGTGCCGGATATGGAGATCGCTGACAGAGCGGGGCTCGCGGTCGGCAACGGCATCCTGACGGACGCATTCCTGCGCACCAGCGACCCGCATATCTACGCGGCCGGCGATTGCGCGGCCGTGGCACAGCCGGGCGGTGGCCATATGCGTTTCGAAAGCTGGCGCAATGCGCGCAGCCAGGCCGAAACCGCCGCCCGCAACATGGCGGGCGCAGCCGAAACCTTCGCCGCCATCCCCTGGTTTTGGTCGGATCAATACGATCTCGGCTTGCAGGTCGCCGGCCTGCCGCAGCCCGGACACCAGAGCATCCTGCGATCGCTCGAACAGGGCGAGCTGGAATTCTACCTCGACGACGGGCGCCTCGTCGCGGCCGCCGGTCTCGGTGCCGGCAACAGCCTCGCCAAGGAGATCAAGCTCGCGGAAATGCTGATCGCGGCGGGCGTCAGCCCCGACCCGGCGGCCCTTGCCGATCCCGGAGTGAACCTCAAGGCGCTCCTCAAAAGCGCACGGGCCGCCTGATGCAGAGGCTGCATATTTTCCAGTCGCTCTGGGCCATGGAACGCCGGCATACGGATGGCCACGAGCGAAGCCTCGCGGAAAACATCGCGATGATCGCGGAGGCCGGCTTCGACGGTATCGGCGCGCATTATACCAAGCGGGCGGATGTCGTTGCGCTCAACGACGCCATCCGGGGCACCGGCCTCAGGATCGAAGGCGTCTGCTTTCCGCGCTCCGTCGATGACCTGCGTCTGCCGCTGGAGTTGGCGGCGGAATTCCCGGTCAGCCACATCAATCTGCAACCCGATGTGCGGCTGCGCCGGGTCGAGGATTGCCTGCCGCTGCTCGATGGCTGGATGCGTCTTGCCGAGGAGGCCGGCATTCCCGTCTTCATCGAAACGCATCGCGACCGGATGACGACGGACCTCTTCTTCACGCTCGATCTTCTCGATCGCCGCCCGGACCTGCCGCTGCTGGCCGACCTCTCGCATTTCCTCGTCGGCCGCGAATTCGCCTTTCCGGTGGCGGAGGAAAACCACGCGCTGATCCGGCGCATTCTCGACAATGCCCAGGCCTTCCACGGCCGCGTCGCCTCGCGCGAGCAGGTGCAGATCGAAATTTCCTTTCCGCACCACCGCCCCTGGCTCGATCTGTTCCTCGGCTGGTGGGATTACGGTTTCCGCCAATGGCGCGCCCGGTCCGCCGAGGATGCGGCACTCGTCTTCACCTGCGAACTCGGCCCAAAACCCTATGCGATCACCGGCCGGGACGGCAACGATACGACGGACCGCTGGGCGGAAGCCCTGCTGCTTCGCGACATGGTGCGTGATCTCTGGGATGCGGGCGCCTGCCCGCAAGCCTGACGCGACGAGCCGTGGTTCGCCGAAGCGGGCGCGTTCCGAGCGTGCCGCAGTCGTGAAATCCTGCCGGCAGGTCATCGGCCCTTGAAACGCGGGCGCCCAATCGATATCCGAGCGTCTCAAGACAGAACTCGCGATAGGTTGACCAGCATGGAACCCGATTTCCTCGTAACGCATTCCGGCGGCTTCCATGCCGATGAGCTGCTGTCGAGCGTGATCCTGACGCGCCTTTTTCCGAAGGCCCGCATCGTGCGCAGCCGCGCGCCGGAATGGATCACGCCCGCCAGCGACAGGATCATCTATGACGTCGGCGGGGCCTTTGATCCGGCCGCCGGGATTTTCGATCACCATCAGCGCGGCGCGCCCTTGCGCGACGACGGCCAGCCATTCAGCTCCTTCGGGCTGGTCTGGCGTCAGTTCGGCCGGGATTATCTGAACGCCATCGGTATTCCCGCCAACGATATCGACGCCTTGCATGCAAGCTTCGACCTCGATTTCGTGCTGCCGGTGGACCTGATGGACAATGGTGCCCTGAGTCCTTCCGAGGCAGGTGCGCTGGCCAAGCTGACGCTGCCCGTCTTGCTCGAAACCCTGAAACCCGTCTTCGACGACAAGGAGCCGGGTGCCGACGACCGGGCGTTCCGCGAGGCGCTTGCGATCGCCCGCGGTTTCGTGGAAGCGTCGATAAGACAGGCGGCGGCGAAGCTCCGGGCCGAGTCGATCGTGCTTCGGGCGATCGCGTCGGCAGGCGACGGGCGGGTGCTGGAACTTCCCATGGGCATGCCGTTCCGCCCCGCGATCGTGAAGGCCGGTGCCGACCACCTGCTCTTCGTCGTCCATCCGAGGGATACTGACTGGTGCCTGACCGGCATCCGGCGCTCGAGTGACGGGTTCGAGCTGCGCGCCGATCTGCCGGCGGCCTGGGCGGGATTGACCGGCGACGCTTTAGCGGCGGTCTGTGGCGTGGCCGGTGCCACGTTCTGCCACAACGGTCGGTTCATCGCCGCGGCGACGACGCGGGAAGCAGCACTCGAAATGGCGCGGATCGCGGTCGCCCATGCGCTTGCACCGCAACGGACCGTCGCTGCCGCACCATAAACGGTCTCCGACGGGGAAGCTCTATCTCTTTGTTTTCACGCAATTCCGAACGCAAAACCGCTGCACACTTTTGCTGGAATTGCTCTAGGATCGCATCTTGCGCTGCTCGGCCTTGTACCGCAGCAGCGCGAGGCTTTCCTCGGTGCCGGACACGAGCTGGGCGGCGATGCCGGCGAAAGCACGGAAATGTTCGGGATCGAGCCCGGCAAAGATCGCATCATTGACGGGACGCTGGGTTTCGACGAGCTCGGCAAGCAGGGCGCGTGCCTTGTCCGTTACCTTGACGATGACGCGCCGGCCGTCTTCGGGATTGGCGAACTTGTCGACGAGCCCGGCCTTGACGAGCTTGGCCACTTCCAGCGTCACGAAGGCCCCGGACTGGTGAAGATGGTCGCTCACCTGGCTGATGCCGACATCGGCATCCTTGGACAGGTGCTCGATGGCGATCAGGATGGAGAAGGCAGGGCCGGAAAGGCCGATGACCTCGCCGAGCCGGTTGCGGATTTCCAGAAGCCGCGTGCTGAAGCCCAGCGCATCGTGGATCATCTGCCGGAAGGGCGCATCATCTCCATCCTCGAGCAGTTCTGTCCTGCTGATCGTCACGGGCATGTCTTCGTCCTTCAGCTTTGCAAGCTACCTAGCTGAGGCGAATATATAGAGCGGGCCGAAGATCCACTCAATGTCAATATGGGACCAATTGCGGGCCAATCGCGCTGCTGCACTCGATTGAAGCGCGACGCTGCCGCGTTCAATGACGACATGCGTGCCTGGCTTCAGTGAGAAGGTAGCGTCGTGCTGGGTTTGGGAGGCGGCATACGAGACATCGAGAAGGCAGACGCTGGGCATCAGACATTCCCATGACTTTCCGATGAAGCGCTCTGGTATCGTTTCCCTGTTGTTTAGCCGTCGCCCCGGCGCGTTGCAGATTTAGAAGATCGAGATGCGCTGGATCATCCGTTCGGCGGCATCGCGTCCCGGCTGGCCCTAGGTGGTGGTCTGCCGGATGTGAGACTGATCACCGACGTCGAGCATGGCGGCCACGGCGACCGGGCAAAGAACCTTACGATAGCTGGTCATCTCAATTCTTCTGGTCGGCCCGGACTGCGCCGGGTTCCGATTTGTTTTCGGCCACGCGGCATCGCCGCCCGAAGCGACGCTCCGGAACTGAAATCCGGCGCTGGTTTTCTTCGTCCTGCTCCCTGTTTTGATGATTGCGGAATTTCATCCAATGTGAGACATAAAACTACAGTGAAATATCACTGACATTTAAATTTCTGCCAAAGCGATCTTTAATAGCCATCGCGGCGGCCGAGCACGGAGCCGTACCGCATGCCCACACTCAATCTCACGCTGGAAAGCCGCGAGGGCCGCAAGCCGATCGCCTTCACCGTCGCAAACCTCGTCATCGCCGGCTGGGCCGGTCGCAACAAGGAGGCGATGGAGCATCATATTCGCGAACTGGAGGCACTCGGCGTCGCCCGCCCTGCCGTCACGCCCACCTACTACCGCGTGGCCGCCGCCCGCCTGTCGACCGCCGATCTCGTCGAGGATGCCGGTACGGCCGGCAGCGGCGAGGCCGAGGCGCTTTTGCTCGCCAAGGACGGCAAGCTCTATGTCGGCGTCGGTTCCGACCATACCGACCGCAAGGTCGAGACTTACGGCGTCACCGTCTCCAAGCAGGTCTGCGACAAGCCCGTCGCCGACACCGTCTGGCCCTTCGATGAGGTCGCCGGCCATTGGGACGACCTCATTCTGCGCAGCTATGCCGTCATCGATGGTGCGCGTGTGCTCTATCAGGAAGGGCCGATCTCCGGCCTGCTCGCGCCGCAGGACCTGATCGGCGGCTGGTCCGCGGATGGTAAACTGCCCGATGGCACAGCCATGTTCGGCGGCACGATGCCGGTCATCGGCGGCGTGCGCCCGGCAAGCCGCTTCGAGGGCGAGCTGGACGATCCGGTTCTGGGCCGCAAGATCGCCTTCGGTTATGACGTGAAGACGTTGCCGATTGCGGGTTGATCTGCTCAAAGAGGAGGCAATCCGCGTGCTG
>NZ_JBLZPK010000035.1:0-1485 GCF_049199905.1 Shinella sp. M27 | reverse complement strand
ACCTGAAGCCCGGCGAGGTTTTGAGCGAGGGTGTATTAAGCGCCGAACTGAACATCGGCCGCACTCCCGTGCATCAGGCGATCGACCGCCTGGCCGCCGACGGCCTGATCGACGTGCTGCCGCGCAAAGGCATCATGGTCAAGCCGATCAGCCTCAACGAAATCTTCGACATTATTGACGTGCGCCTCGTCAACGAGGCTTTTTGCGTACGCAAAGTGGCTGAACTTGCCGAAGCCGCCGATATCGCCCGCCTTTCGGACAATCTCGACGCAACCTGGCAGGCCGCGAAAGACCGCGAGATCGAGGCCATGATGAACCTCGACCGCGCCTTCCACGCGCTGCTTGCCGCAAGCTCGCGCAATTCCATGCTGCCCGACATCATGGGCAACCTGCACGACCGCTCGACGAGGCTGTGGTTCATCTCGCTGCGCTCCAACGAGCACCATGTCCGCGTCTGCGAACAGCACGCCGCCGTCGTGGAGGGCATACGCAAGCGCGATCCCGACCAGGCGGAAAAGGCGATCCGCGAGCATATCGAGGCCTTCAGGGAAAATATCGTCCGGCAGTTTTAAGGGTAGTCTTCGGAGAGGGTGTTTGCCCCCCGCTCTGACCCTCTCCCCGCTTGCGGAGAGAGGGTGACGGTAGCCGCTGAGGCTATCTGTCCGCTTAGCGCCGCAACGCGGCCTCGACCGCCCGCGCATTGGCAAACACCGCCGCATCGCGCCCGCCCGCCGCCGCCAGCATAAGACCCACCGGGGCCTCGCCTTCGCGATGCGCCGGCAGCGAGATGGCGCATCCGTCGAGCATGTTGATGAGGGCCGGGTTGCGCAGCAGCGTCAGGTTGGTCTTCACGAAGAGGTCGTTGTCGGCTTCGAGTGACGCGATGGACGGGGCGATCATCGGGACGGTCGGCATGGCGATTACGTCATAGGGCGAGATCGCGCGGTTGGTTTCCTCGATATAGGCGCAGCGCAGGTGCAGCATGTCGATATAGTCGGCTGCCGTCTGCTCCCTGGCGCGCAGGATGCGGGCGCGGACGCGCTGGTCGTAGTCATCGCCGTGTTCTTCCAGCAGGTCGCGGTGCCAGGAGAGGGCCTCGGGGGCCGGGAAGCCGCCCTTGCCGTTGATCTGGCCGACCATTTCGAATTGCTTGAGCGCGATCTCCGTCACGATCGCACCCGCATCGGCAAGCCGCTTGATCGCCGCTTCGAAGGTCTTTGCCACCTGCGGTTCGATGCCATCGAAGACGACGGATTGCGGCACGGCGATGCGCAGGCCCGCGACGGAACGGACGCCTTCGCCGGCAAGCGTGGTGCCGCTCAGGATTTCGTGCAGGCTGGCGCAGCAATCGACGCTGTTGGCGAGCGGGCCGATGGAATCGAGCGTGAAGGAGAGGGGAAGCGCGCCCTTGAGCGGCACGGTGCTGGCGGTCGGCTTGTAGCCGACGATGCCGCAGAGCGCTGCCGGTATGCGGCAGGAGCCGCC
>NZ_JBLZPK010000034.1:157784-200047 GCF_049199905.1 Shinella sp. M27 | reverse complement strand
GACGGCGGCGAGGCCGACGCGCAGCACCGCATTGGCGCGCTGCGTCAGGCCGGCGCCATGATTGTTGCCGAGGATCGTCTGCACGGCCTGGCTCATGCCGAGCAGCGGGAGATAGGCGAAGGTCAGGATGCGGGTGACGATGCCGTAGGCCGTGACCAGGGTTTCGTATGCGCTACCTGCCGAGATTTGCAGGGCGGCGATGACCGCGGCGGAGACGAGCGCAAGACCGATGAAGCCGAGGCTTTGCGCCGCGCCGAGCGCCAGGATGTCTCGTGTCTGTTCGGACAGGCGGGATGGTTTGCCCATGATATCCGTAAGGCGCAGGTTCGTTTTCCCGACAGTTCTGAACACCACCAGAAAGCCGAGCGCCAACAGTTGCGCCAGCACGGTCCCGAGCGCGGAGCCGGTGACGCTGAGATCGAGCCCCACGATCAGGATATAGTTGAAGGCGAGGTTGGCGAGCGAGACGAAGAGGCTCGCCAGCGCCATCAGCCCGACGCGCCCTTCGCAGCGAAGCGCATCAACATTGACCGCCAGCAGCAGTTGGAACGGGGAGAAGAACACGACGATCGCGATATAGCGATAGGCCAAGGTTTCGAGCACCGGCGCGCCATTGCCGATGGCGGCGATGAGGGCGGGACCAACGGCAAGGAAGGCCAGGATGAAAGCTGCACCGAGGGCCAGCGCCAGCCAGTGGGCGGCAGAGAAGACGGTGCGGGCCGCCGGCAGATCGCCTGCGCCGAGACGGCGGGCCAGCAGGCTCGCCATGCCGCTGCCGACGAGGGTGGCGAGAGCCACCAGCAGCATGAAGATGGGAAAGACCGCCGTGACGGCGGCGACGGCCTCCGGCCCGGCATAGAGGCCGAGCATCACGGCATCCATGACAGTCAGAAGCCCGTTCATGCTCATGACGAAGACGATGGGGGCTGCCGTCCTGGCGAAAAGCGCGCCGAGCGGCGCGGTCAGAAATAGGTTGGAATGGTCTTGCGACATCCCGCTCTCCTCATATGCATTCCGATAAGAGGGAGGGGCTCGCATTACCTGCCGCACGAAATGCTTCGAGGGTCGGGGTCGTCGAAGATCAGATTTCACCGGGACTTACGTCTGCGAGCGGCAGGTATCTGAAACCTTGGAATGCTCGTTACCGGTGCGGCGCGATGGCGTCAAGCCGTGGGCGTGAAGGCCCGGCGCGGTGGCCGGGCCTTGCTGTCCTATTCCGCGGCCTGCGGCAGCGGGCAGATGCCGCTGGCGCAATCCTCGCCGGCCAGCGATCGTTGGCCGAGCGCGATGGTGAGCGCGGCACTGAGGCCGGCTGCGACGGAGACCCAAAAGCCGTTGTGCGGGCCAAAGGTATCGACGGCCCAGCCGGCGACGAAGGCACCGAGCGCCATGCCGATCCCGATGCCGGTCGTGACCCAGGTGACGCCTTCCGTCAGCATGGCCTCGGGCACGCGGCGTTCGACGATGCCGAAGGCGGTGATGAAGGTGGGTGAGATGGCGATGCCGCTGACGAAGACGGCGATGGCCAGCAGCGGCACCGTGCCGGCGAAGGGCAGCGGCAGTGCCGTGAGCGCCAGAATGGTGACGGCGATCATCAGCTGCTTCTGCAAGGCCAGCTTCGGGTTCAGCGCGCCGAGCACGAGGCCGACAACGAAGGAACCGATGGCATAGACGCCGATGACGAGGCTTGCGGCATTCGGCTGGCCGAGATCCTTGGTGATGGCGACCGCGCTGACTTCAGCCGTCGCGAAGGTTGCGCCGACGAAGACGAGGGCAAGCGTGATAATCTGGATCGGGCGCAGGCGAATAGCCGACTTCTGCGGCGCGCTGCCGGCGACGTGGCGAACAGCGGGTTCTGTGCTCCGCTGGAGCACGAAGGCGAGGGTGCCGAGCGCCAGGAAGGCGGTGCTGATCAGCATGCCGGCTTCCGGGAAGAGCGCGACGGCGAGGCCGACCGAGAGCGAAGCGCCGGCAATATAGACCAGCTCGTCGGCCGCCGATTCGAAGGCAAAGGCGGTGTTGAGCTCCGGGCGGTCGCGGAAGAGTTCGGTCCAGCGGGCGCGCAGCATGGCGGGCATGCTGGGCATGGCGGCGGCAAGCAGCGCGGAGGCAAACAGCGTCCAGACCGGCCAGCCCTGGTTTGCGGCGGCAATCAGCGTGAGGAAGGCGATGACGGAGACGATGGTCGTCGGCATCAGCACCGCCGACTGGCCGTAGCGGTCGACGGCGCGGGAGATTTGCGGGGCGATGAGGGCGTTGGTCAGCGCATAGGTCGCCGAAACGGCGCCGGCGAGCCAGTATTCACCATGGGTCTGCGACAGCATGGCGACGATGCCGATCGGTGCCATGGCGA
Organism: Shinella sp. M27; assembly: GCF_049199905.1. Classification (NCBI taxonomy): domain Bacteria; kingdom Pseudomonadati; phylum Pseudomonadota; class Alphaproteobacteria; order Hyphomicrobiales; family Rhizobiaceae; genus Shinella; species Shinella sp. M27. Next base: position 197,694 of record NZ_JBLZPK010000034.1, on the reverse strand, counting down.
TGGGAAGGCGGGCGAGAAAGCCGGCGGCGGAGAACCCCTTGGTTCCCGGCACGCTGAAAATTTCCTTGTACGGGTTGGACATGGCCTGCTCCTGTAAACGGGCGGTTCCACCACTTACATACGTGGCGTATATCCAGGAAATAGTTGCATACGTGACGTATGTCAAATAAAATACGCGACGTATGTGAATAGGAGACGCCATGCGCAAGCCGCGCGAGGAAATGATTGCCGAAACAAGGGCAAAGCTGATTGCCGCCGGCCGCAAGGCCTTTGGCACCGTCGGCTATGCCGATGCGTCCATGGATGATTTTACGGCAAGCGCAGGGCTGACGCGCGGCGCGCTCTACCATCATTTCGGCGACAAGAAGGGGTTGCTTCAAGCCGTGATGCGCGAAATCGACGCGGAGATGACGGTGCGGCTCAACCGTATTTCGGCGGCTGCGCCGAACCGCTGGCAGGGCTTTGTCGATGAATGCGTCGCCTATATCGAGATGGCGTTGGAGCCGGAAATCCAGCGCATCATGTTCCGCGATGGGCCGGCGGTGCTGGGCGACGTCTCGCAATGGCCGACCAGCCGCGGCTGTATCGCGGCACTCAGTCGCAGCATTGACCATCTGAAGGCGGAGGGGACGATGGCCGAGATCGATACGGAAGCCGCCGCCCGGCTGATCAATGGCGCCAGCAGCCATGCGGCGTTGTGGATCGCCAATTCGGACGATCCGGAGGACACTTCGAAACGCGCCGTGCGCGGCTTCCGTACTGTGCTGGATGGCTTGCGCGCGAAAGCCTGAGGCGAGTCACGAGCCCGCCGGAGCTTCCTTCAGTTCCGACGCATTGGTGCCGATCGTCATCGTGTTGCCGCGCCAGTCGATGGTGCCGCCGATCCAGGCGCGCAGCCAGATGGCCGGCATCATGATATCGCGCGCCATCATCGCCGGCACGGACCAGCGCGAGAGATGCCAGCCCTTGAACCGTGCAAGGGCGAGTTCCGGCAGGTAGACGCCGGCCAGCACCATCAGGACGGTGGGCAGGAGCGTCAGGTCGCCCAGCGCGACGGCGACGAGTGCGAGCAGCAATGGCGGCAGCACGCCCAGAAGAATTTCCGGCGCGAAGAAGCTCGGGAAGGTGACGCGGCGCAGGCGCGACCAACGGGCCTGGCGTGACCAGATCTCCTGCTCGGTGCGGCGGCCGAGCGGTTGCTCGAACGGAGCGGATACCAGGTGGACCTTCAGGCCAAGCCGGTTCACCAGCTTGGTGGAGGCGGCATCCTCGGCGATTTCGGCATTGAGCGCATGGATGCTGCCGTTCGCATCGAGCATCGGCTTGTACCAGAGCATGCTCTTGCCCTGTGCAAAGCCGAGCCCGACGGCCTCGCCGGCATATTGCCAGCGCGCCTGCTGGGTGTTGAGGAACATGCATTCCACCTCCGCCCAGAAACCCACCGGCCGTGAGCCGAGCGGCGTGGAGCAGACGAGGCCAGAATCGCTGCGCCAGCTGCCCATGAGATGCTGGATGTAGTCCGCGGGCATCAGCACGTTGGAATCGGCAAGGATCACCCAGTGGTGCCGGGCGGCCTGCCAGCCTTTCACGCAATTGTTCAGCTTCGGGTTGGCGCTGATCCGGTCATCGCCGACGAGGATGCGCATTTCGATCTCGGGATGGGCGGCGGCGGTCTTTTCGATGAGCGGGATGATCGGATCGTTGCCGTGGGCGACGCAGAACAGCAATTCGTAGCGCGGCCAGGAGAGGCGGAAGGCGCGCTCCAGCGTTTCGCCGGTAAAATTCTCGATGCCGCGAACGGGGATGACGATGGAGACCGGCGGCTTCTTGCGCAAATCCGGCGGCGGTGCGCCCGTGGCATCCAGCCGCCTGCCGGCGATGAGGATGCTCGCGAGATTGGTCGCGACAAGAGCGCCCGAGGCAAGGGCGAAGGCCTGAGCCATGTCCATTCACGCAGTCTCCGAAAGGCGCCACGCTTTCAGGCGGCGGCCGGGGTGCATTCACGCGCGAAGGAACACCATTGTCACATGACAGGGGAATGACGGGCATAGTTCATCCCCTTCGCAACGCGGCGAAGGGGATGAAAGGAAAGCGCTTTACGACAGGTATTCCGCCGTCGTCGTAACCTTGCCGTAGCCGAATTCCAGCGCCGACATGATGGTGGCGTGGACCTGGGCGGCCGGCACGACCGAATCGCCGAAAGCTTTGTCGCGCGTAGCACAGGCATCGTGCACCACCGTCAGATCATAACCGAGATCGGCAGCGGCGCGGGCGGTGGCGTCGATGCAGACGTCGCTCATGGCGCCCACGACGACGACCTCCTCGATGCCGCCGGCCTTCAGCGTGTCCTGAAGAACGGTGTCGCGGAAGGAGTTGGGGTAGTTCTTGATGACGACGGTATCGCCGGCTTCCGGCTTCACGGCGGCGATCGGATTGATGCCATCGGTGTTGGGCGCAAAGAGCGGAGAATCGGCTTCCAGCGAGACGTGATGGACATGGACGATCTTGTCGCCGCGGCTGCGGGCCGCCGAGACGACGCGGGCGGCATTGTCAGCGGCGGCGTCGATACCTTCCAGTGCGAAGCTGCCGGTGGCGAGATAATCCTTCTGGAGGTCGACGATGATGACGGCGCGTTTGCTCATGAGAAATCCTTCCTCGGTTGATGTCATGGACATTCTTCCTCCATCCTGCCATCTCTCGCCATTGGCGATACCGACATAATCAAGGGTGAAAGTGACATGGTCTCCTCGGCCGAAATCGGACTGGTGATCTATCCCGGCGCGCAGATGGCGGCGGTGCTTGGCATGACCGACCTCTTCAATTCGGCGACCCATATGGCGCAGGCGAAATGCGGGGCGGGTGCCAAGATCCGGGTCAGCCACTGGCGGCTGGAGGACGGAAAGCCGGTACGGACCGATGCCAGCGCCGCGCCCGATGCGGCGGAGCGGCCGGCGGTGCTGGTGCTGCCGCCGGCCCTTGGCGACCCGATCCTGCGCGAGGAGGCGGCGCCCTTTGCGGCCTGGCTGCGCGAATGCCATGCCTCCGGCATCCAGCTCGCCTCGATCTGCGCCGGTGCCTTCCTGCTCGGAGAGACGGGGCTGCTCGCCGGCCGCACCATCACCACCAATTGGGTGATCGCCGAAACTTTCGAGATGCGTTTTCCCGACGTGACCGTCGATACGGACCGTTTGCTCAGCGAGGACGGCGATATCGTCACGGCCGGCGGCGTGATGGCCTGGGTCGATCTCGGACTGAAGCTGATCGACCGTTTTCTCGGGCCGACGATCATGCTGGAGGTCGCCCGGCAGTTCGTCGTCGATCCGCCCGGTCGCGAGCAGCGCTATTACAGCACCTTCTCGCCGCGTCTGCTGCATGGCGATGCGGCGATCCTCAGGGTGCAGCATTTCCTTCAGGCGAACGAGGCGCGGGAAACCGCGATCGATGTGCTGGCCGCGCAGGCGGGGCTGGAGGAACGGACGTTTCTGCGGCGCTTCCGCAAGGCGACGGGGCTGACGACCTCGGATTATTGCCAGCGGCTGCGTGTCGCCAAGGCGCAGGAGCTGTTGCAGTTCACCATCCGCTCGGTGGACAGCGTCGCCGTCGATGTCGGCTACAACGACCCCGGCGCGTTCCGGAAGGTTTTTGGCCGCATCGTCGGGCTGACGCCGGGCGATTATCGCAAGCGCTTTCGTTCTTAGCTTTCCGGACGCGTGCGGTTGCGTACCACGGTGACGGTGCAGGGCGCATGCGCCGCGACCTCGCCGGAGACGCTGCCGAGCATCGAGCGCATGGCTGATTCGGCGCGCGCACCCATCACGATATGGTCGACATAGTTTTCGCGGGCATAGGCGAGAATGGCATCGGCCGGCGAGACGGCCTCCAACACGTGGAACGTGATACCGCCGCCGGGTGTCGGCAGGCCCGTCGACCAGGTGCGCAGTTCCACCAGCCGCATGACATGCTTGTTGCGGCCTTCCTCGTCGAGCGAGGTGTCGAGCGCGATGCGGTTGATCTTCAGCACGTTGAGGCAGGCGATGCGGGCATCCGGCGTGTTCTCGATGATGCGTGCGACCGTCCTACGCTTTGCTTCGTCCAATTCCGGCGTGCTACCCGAAAGGTTGATCGCCACCGCAACGATCGGCGCATTGGCAAGCTGCGTTTCCGCCGTCTGCGGCTTCACCGTCTCGATCGGCACCGGATTGAAGCGGCGGCGCAGCACGGTGCCGAAGGTGTCGCGCTTCATTTTCTCCGCCCGCGCGGTGAGCTTGACCGCGGACATGTCCTGCAGATCGAGCGCGAGCTGTGCCGCACTCGGATAACGCCAGGCGGGGTTTACCTCCAGGCAGCGCAGGATGATTTCCTGTAGCGCCAGCGGGATCGCACCATTGCGGGCGCGCGGCGGCAAGGGATCGCGCCAGAGCCGGCGTTTCAGGCCCTTCAACCGCTGCGGATCGCCGAACGGGCGCGCGCTGGTCGCGAAGAAATAGAGCATGACGCCGAGCGCGAAGAGGTCGCTGCGGAAATCGCTGCGCGTGCCGAGCACCTGTTCAGGCGCCATATAGGGCGCGGTGCCATAGGGCAGGCGGAACTGCTCGTCCATCAGGTCCGGCAGATGGATGTGGCGGGCAAGGCCATAGTCGATCAGCACCGCCTCGCCGCTCTCGCGGAACATCACGTTGGAGGGTTTGAGATCGAGATGCACGACATTCTGCCGGTGCAGCGAATCGAGCGCGACCGCGACCTTGGCGCCGATGGCGGCGACCTCGTCGGGCGGCAGCGGCAGGCGCTCGAGCAGCGGATAGAGCGAGGTGCCGGGCAGGCGCTCCATGACGATATAGGGCAGGGTGGCAAAATCGCCGTTGGCGACGAAGCGCGGCACGTGCGGGCCGCTGAGGCGCGGCAGGATCATCTGCTCCATCTCGAAGCCGACGATGGCGGCGGGATCGTCGCCTTCGCCGATGACCGGCACCTTCATAAGGATAGGGCAGTCGATATCCGGCCGGGAAACCTGCCAGATCCGCGCCATGCCGCCATTGTGCGCGATGTCCTCGATGACGAAGCCATCGATCTCATCGCCGGGTTTCAGCCGTCCCTTTACCATCAGCGCCCCTCGAACAGCCGCTCGGCGAGCGAGACGGGCAGGCCGGCAGCCCGAATTTTATTCGCGGCGGCCGCAATATCATAGGCGGCGCGCAGGAAACGCAGGTCGGCGCTCTCGGTGTCGTACAGCGCGAAGGCGGCGCAGGGATTGCCGTCGCGCGGCTGGCCGACAGCACCCATCACGGCAAGCCAGCGGCGCTGCGGCAGGAGCGGCACGGGTGTCGCCGCCACGGGACGGAAATGCGTGACCTTGCCGCCGGGTGCCGTGCAGTAGAGCGCCGGCTTGTGCACATGGCCGCAGAAGCTGACGCGTGCCTCGCAGGCGCCGAGATGCTCGCCGGCATCGCTGGCGTCGAGCACATAGTTCCAGTCGGAGGGCGCGCTGGCATCGGCATGCACGAAGAGGCAATCGCCCTCGCGCGCCTTCAAGGGCAGGGCGGCGAGGAAGGCACGGGCAGCGCCGCCAAGCTGCCGGCGCGTCCATTCGAGCGCCATCGTCGCCGTCGGGTTCATCGTGACGGAGGCATTGCCGATGGCGTCGTCATGGTTGCCGCGCAGGACGATCGCGCCTGATTCCGCCAGGGATCTTGCTGTCTCGACACACCATTCGGGATCGGCGCCATAGCCGACGATGTCGCCGAGCACGACGAAGCGCTCCGCACCCGCCGCCTGCGCCGCCGCCAGTACGGCTTCGAAAGCTTCGCGATTGCCGTGGATATCGGAGAGAATGGCGAGCAGCATGACCGTCCGGATCGTTGCGGTGCCGGAGCATAGCGTGCCTTGCCGCATGCTGCCATTCAACGGAAGGGGAATATCACGCCCCCGAATCGCGCTCCGTCACGATTTTTCGAAGGCGAAAAGATCCGCATCGGCATCGTTGTGGCCGGCAATGTCGGCAGAGACGATCTCGGCGGCGATCTGGCTGAAGGTGATGCCGTTGCCGCCGAAGCCCATGACGGCGAAGACATTGGGGAGTTTCGGAACGCGCCCGATCAGCGGCAGGCCGGTGCGGGTAATGCCGAAGGGCGCTGCCCAGACATGATCCGGTTCCGGCAGCGTGACGCCCAGCAAAGCTTCCGCCTTGCGGCGGATGATCTTTGCCTTCTGCTTCAGCTTCGTCCGCGAGCCGTAGGCGTCTTCGCTGTCCTCGTCTTCGCCACCGGCAATCAGTCGGCCGTCGCGGGAGCGGCGGAGATAGAGATAGGGATCGGCGCCTTCCCAGACGATGCAGTCCTTTAGCCACGCCGGCAGTTCTATACCGGGCGGCGTGGCGAGTGCCCAGGTGGAGACGATGGCGTGGTTCTCGTTCGCGACGGTTTCCAGAAATTCGTAGCCGGAGCAGAAGACGGCGTGCCCGGCGGAGAGAATCCTCCCGTCCGACGTCGCGAGAAAGACCTCGTCGGTCGTCGCGCGCACATCGGTGATTTCGAGCGGGCTGACCACTTCGACGCCGCGCGTCATCGCCGCGCGCAAAATACCCGCCGCCATCTGGGCGGGATTGGCGGAGGCGGAGATATCGCTGAGGATGGCGCCGGTGCGATCTATGGCGAAACGCTCGGCCAGCGCCGTGGCATCGAGGAAATCGGCCTCTATACCGGCGGTTTGGCGGTTTTCGACCTCCTTGCGCAGCGCCCGCTGCCCATAGGCGTCGCCCGTCAGGAAGAGGGTCTTCTTGCGTTCGAAACCGCAGGACAGGTCAAGATCGGCAACGATCCGCGTAAGCTGCTCGACGGCGCGCGCGGATCGCCGCCAGGCGCGCCGGGCGTTCGGCACACCGATCATTTCCGTAAGCTTGTGCAGGGGGATATCGATCTCGTGCTGGATCATGGCGGTGCTGGCAAGCGTACTGCCGTGCGCGGGCTTGCGCCTGTCCACGACCAGCACGCGACGCTTTCCGTCTGCCAGCGCATGGGCCATCAGCGCGCCGGAAATGCCGGCACCGACGATGATCACGTCATACTCGCGGGCGGCGGGCGTTTGATGCAGGCGGACGGCGAGGCGCGGTGTGTCTGCCCATAAAGGGCGGGATTCGTGCAGGGCGCGCTGGCGGGTGAGGTCTGAGGAGGAAGAGATGGCGGGACTCCGGATGAGACGTTCCGCAGAAATGGCCGGCAACCGGAAAAGTTCCTCCCGTTCCTTATGGGCGCCTTGCATGCTTGCATTGCAGGCGCAAAGCATGCAAAGCACGGGGCGCCTGAAACACGACCGGATTTTTCGCCATGACCGTGAGTTCGAGAACGCCCCGCCCGATCGATCATCTGGTGCTGCCGGTGTCCGATCTCGGTGTTGCCCGTGACCGGCTGACGGCACTCGGCTTCACCGTCGCCAAGGACGCCCGCCATCCCTTCGGCACGGAAAACTGTTGCGTCTTTCTTTCCGACGGCAGCTATCTGGAACCGCTCGGCATTGCCAACCGCGAGGAATGCGAGGAAGCGGCGCGCGAGGGCAATGCCTTCATCGCCCGCGACCAGGCTTTCCGTTTCCGCCGCGGCATCGAGGGTTTTTCCGGCGTCGCCATGGCAACGAAAGATGCTCTGGACGATGACCGGCGCTATGCGGCGGCCGGTCTTTCCGGCGGTTCGGTGCTGGAATTTTCCCGCGACATGCTGCTGCCCGACGGCACCTCGGCGACCGGAAGCTTCCGGCTCGCCTTTGCCGCCGACCTGCGCAGCCCCGATTTCTTCTTCTTCGCCTCGCAGCGCGTCCAGCCGCTGCCGTCCGATCGCAAGGCGCTGGAAACGCACGAGAACGGTGTGGTCGCGCTGGCCGAGGTCGTCCTGTCGGAACAGAACCCCACGGATTTTCAGTACCTTGTGCAGGAAGCGGCGGATGAACGCGAGGTCGAGGCGCTGTCCTTCGGCATGTCCGTCGACACGCCACGCGGTCGCATCACCGTTCTGAACGATGCCGGCCTGGAAGGCTTTTACGGTATTCCGCCGGTCGCCGGCGCGGATCGCGGCCTCAAGGGACGGGCGGTCGTTTTCAAGGTGGCCAGCCTGACGGCATGTCAGCATGCGCTTACCCAACGTGGTGTCATGTTACAGATACGCGACAAACGTATCGTGGTGCCGCCGGCGCCCGGTCAGGGCGTCCACTTTATCTTCGGAGAATAAGATGCAGACAAATTCGACCGTCATCGTCGGCGAAGGGCCGAAGAAGGTCACCTTCTCGCAAACCGCCCGCTTCTCGCTGATTGCCGGCCCCTGCCAGATGGAAAGCCGCGACCATGCCTATATGATGGCCGGCGCGCTCGTCGAAATGACCGACAAGCTCGGCATCGGCCTCGTTTACAAGTCGTCCTTCGACAAGGCGAACCGCACCTCGCTCTCCGGCAAGCGCGGCATCGGGCTTGAGAAGGCCTTGGAAATCTTCGCCGACCTCAAGAAGGATTTCGGCTTTCCCGTCGTGACGGACATCCATACGGAAGAGCAGTGCGCCATCGTCGCCAAGACCGTCGACATGCTGCAGATCCCGGCATTCCTGTCGCGCCAGACGGACCTCTTGGTCGCCGCCGCCAAGACCGGCCGCGTCATCAACGTCAAGAAGGGCCAGTTCCTCGCCCCCTGGGACATGAAGAACGTGCTCGCCAAGTTCACCGACAGCGGCAATCCGAATGTCATGCTCTGCGAGCGCGGCGCCTCCTTCGGCTACAACACGCTGGTCTCCGACATGCGCTCGCTGCCGATCATGGCTTCGCTCGGGGCTCCTGTGGTCTTCGATGCGACCCATTCGGTGCAGCAACCGGGCGGGCAGGGCGGTTCGTCCGGTGGCGACCGCAAATTCGTCGAGACGCTGTCTCGTGCGGCCATCGCTGTCGGCATTGCCGGTCTCTTCGTCGAGACGCATGAGGATCCGGACAACGCACCTTCCGACGGTCCCAACATGGTGTACCTGAAGGATATGCCGCGGCTTCTGGAAAAGCTGGTGGCCTTCGACGATATCGCCAAGGCGTAAGACAGTTCAAACGGATGACATGATCGCATGTCATCCGTTTTTTCTTGGGCGGCAACGCCATTGTAATTTCTGCATCGTCGATTAAAAGTGGATTTTAATCGATTAATAAACCCCGAACCAGGACGATATCCATGACTGCTATCATCGACATCATCGGCCGCGAGATTCTCGACAGCCGCGGCAACCCCACCGTCGAAGTGGACGTGCACCTCGAGGATGGCAGCTTCGGCCGCGCGGCCGTTCCGTCGGGCGCCTCGACCGGCGCGCACGAAGCCGTCGAACTGCGCGACGGTGGCAAGCGCTACCTCGGCAAGGGTGTCGAAAACGCCGTCGCCGCCGTCAACGGCGAAATCTTTGAAGCCATCGGTGGCCTTGAGGCTGAAGACCAGATCGCCGTCGACCAGACGATGATCGAACTCGACGGCACGCCGAACAAGGCTCGTCTCGGCGCAAACGCCATCCTTGGCGTGTCGCTCGCCGTCGCCAAGGCCGCCGCCGAAGCCGCCAACCTGCCGCTCTTCCGCTATGTCGGCGGCCCGAACGCCCGCGTCCTGCCGGTGCCGATGATGAACATCATCAATGGCGGCGCGCATGCCGACAACCCGATCGACTTCCAGGAATTTATGATCGTTCCCGTCGGCGCCGACAATATCCGTGACGCCGTGCGCATGGGTTCGGAAGTGTTCCACACGCTGAAGAAGCAGCTCGCCGCCGACGGCCACAACACCAACGTTGGTGACGAAGGCGGCTTCGCACCGGGCCTCGCTTCGGCGCCCGCCGCACTCGACTTCATCATGAAGTCGATCGAGAAGGCCGGCTACCGTCCGGGCGAAGACATGCATATCGCGCTCGACTGCGCCTCGACCGAATTCTTCAAGGACGGCAAATACGTTCTGGAAGGCGAAGGCCGCACGCTGGAGCCGGAAGCCATGGCCGAATACCTCGCCGAACTGGCTGCCAAGTACCCGATCTTCTCGATCGAAGACGGCATGGCCGAAGACGACTGGGACGGCTGGAAGTCGCTGACCGATAAGATCGGCAAGACGGTTCAGCTGGTCGGAGACGACCTGTTCGTCACCAACTCGGCCCGCCTGCGCGATGGCATCAAGATGGGCGTCGCCAACTCGATCCTCGTCAAGGTCAACCAGATCGGCTCGCTGTCGGAAACGCTCGACGCCGTCGAGACCGCGCACAAGGCGAGCTACACCGCCGTCATGTCGCACCGCTCGGGCGAGACCGAGGATTCGACGATCGCTGACCTCGCCGTCGCCACTAACTGCGGCCAGATCAAGACCGGCTCGCTTGCCCGCTCTGACCGTACCGCCAAGTACAACCAGCTGATCCGCATCGAGGAACTTCTCGGCGCTCAGGCCAAGTATGCCGGCCGCGGCATCCTGCGCGGCTGATCGAAAAACAGTTTTTCCAAAATGGCGAAACCCGCGTCGAGAGGCGCGGGTTTTGTTTTTTGAGAGTGACCACAGGTTAATCGGGACGCGGTATGGCCCGCCTTTTTCATGCATCGTCTACCGTGCGGCGTGGATCCTCGGGTCAAGCCCTGACATGACGGAGGGGAGGGAGCGCCTCCCCCAGCCATCAATGCAATGGCCTGCGGCAAGGCTCGGGAATACCTTTTCGTTACACTTTCTCACCCTCTGCCGCTTGCTCTCTCCGGCCTCCTCCTCTCCCACGTCATGTCAGGGCTTGACCCGAGGATCCACATCGCACCCGCATCGTTTGGAGCGTGAGAGGCGGCCATGCCGGAGTGTTTTGTCACTCTGCCACACCCGCCCACCCGCTTTTTCCCGCCCCGTCCATCGTGGTCAATGATCGGTTAACCGCTTGGCGCTAATGTCTGAATCGTATTGCGTATCGGGGCACGTGCATGTGGACCAAACACCATAAGAAGCGGAAATTCGGGCGGCTGACGCTGCCGGTAATTACAGTCGCATTCCTCTCCTACTTCGGTTATCATTCCGTCCATGGCGACTTCGGTCTGCGCGGAATGGAGGATTTCGAGCGACAGAGAGTGGAACGGCAGGCGCGTCTGGACGTGCTCGTGCGGCAGCGCCAGATCCTGGAAAAAGAGGTGGCTCTGATGAGCGACGGTTCGCTCGAGCGTGACATGCTCGACGAGAAGGCGCGCTCGTACCTCAACATGTCCAGGGCTGATGAAATCGTCATTTTCCACTGAAATGCTCGATTAACCGAAATCAGGTTAATCGTAAATATGCCTTACTAATCAGTGGCTTGCCGAGAATATAAGCCATGCATTTATAGCATTGCTACGATCGGCATTCTTCCCTATGGTTTCGTCAAAAGGGCAAACATAGGGAGGAACCGATGGCTCCGCGTAAGACCGCGTCCACGTCCAGCCGCAAGATTGCGGCAAAGCCTGCGAAGAAAGACTTCAACGGCGGCACGATTGCCGACTTCTCCAAGGAAGACGACCTGAAGGCTTACCGCGAGATGCTGTTCATCCGGCGTTTCGAGGAAAAGGCCGGCCAGCTTTACGGCATGGGCTTCATCGGCGGCTTCTGTCACCTTTACATCGGCCAGGAAGCTGTCGTCGTCGGCATGCAGCTGGCGCTGAAGGAAGGTGATCAGGTCATCACCGGTTATCGCGATCACGGCCATATGCTGGCTTGCGGTATGAGCGCACGCGGCGTGATGGCGGAACTGACCGGGCGTCGCAGCGGCCTTTCCAAGGGCAAGGGCGGCTCCATGCACATGTTCTCCAAGGAGAAGCATTTCTACGGCGGCCACGGCATCGTCGGCGGTCAGGTGTCGCTCGGCACGGGGCTGGCCTTTGCCAACCGCTACCGCGGCAATGACAACGTCTCGCTGACCTATTTTGGCGACGGCGCGGCCAACCAGGGCCAGGTCTATGAAAGCTTCAACATGGCGGCGCTGTGGAAGCTGCCGGTCATCTACATCATCGAGAACAACCGCTACGCCATGGGCACCTCCGTCTCGCGCGCCTCGGCCCAGACGAATTTTTCCGAGCGCGGCACCTCCTTCGGTATTCCGGGCTACCAGGTCGACGGCATGGACGTCCGCGCGGTGAAGGCTGCGGCCGACGAGGCTGTGGAGCACTGCCGCTCCGGCAAGGGGCCGATCATTCTCGAAATGCTGACCTATCGCTATCGCGGCCACTCCATGTCCGACCCGGCGAAGTATCGCTCGAAGGATGAAGTGCAGAAGATGCGCTCGGAGCACGACCCGATCGAGCAGGTGCGTGCACGCCTTCTGGAAAAGGGCTGGGCCACCGAAGACGATCTTAAGCAGATCGACAAGGACATCCGTGACGTCGTCGCCGACAGCGCCGATTTCGCGCAGGCCGATCCGGAGCCGGATGCATCCGAACTCTACACCGACATCCTGCTGTAATCCGGGGAGGGACACCAATGCCAATCGAGATTCTCATGCCCGCCCTGTCTCCGACCATGGAGGAGGGTACGCTCTCCAAATGGGTCAAGAACGAGGGTGACACCGTCAAGTCCGGCGACGTGATCGCCGAAATCGAAACCGACAAGGCGACGATGGAAGTCGAGGCCGTCGATGAAGGCGTGATCGGCAAAATCCTGATTGCCGCCGGCACCGAAGGCGTCAAGGTCAACACGGCGATCGCCGTGCTGCTGCAGGACGGCGAAAGCGCCGATGCGGTCGCCGCCCCCAAGGCTGCCGCCGCTGAAAAGCCGGCCGAAGCGCCGGCACCCGCTGCTGCTCCGGCCGCCGCTGCAGCACCCGTTCCGGCTCAGCCGAAGGGCGAAGTCGCCGCTGATCCGGATATCCCGGCCGGCACCGAAATGGTGATGACGACGGTGCGCGAAGCGCTGCGTGATGCCATGGCCGAGGAAATGCGCCGCGACGCCGACGTCTTCGTCATGGGCGAGGAAGTGGCCGAATATCAGGGCGCCTACAAGATCACCCAGGGCCTGCTCCAGGAATTCGGCGACCGTCGCGTTGTCGACACGCCAATCACCGAACACGGTTTTGCCGGTCTCGGCGTCGGTGCGGCGATGACGGGTCTGAAGCCCATCGTCGAGTTCATGACCTTCAACTTCGCCATGCAGGCGATCGACCACGTCATCAACTCCGCTGCCAAGACGCTCTACATGTCCGGCGGCCAGATGGGTGCGCCGATCGTCTTCCGCGGCCCGAACGGCGCTGCCGCCCGCGTCGGCGCCCAGCACTCGCAGTGCTATGCCGCCTGGTACAGCCACGTTCCCGGCCTCAAGGTCGTCATGCCCTACACGGCTGCCGACGCGAAGGGCTTGCTGAAGGCCGCGATCCGCGATCCGAACCCGGTCATCTTCCTCGAAAACGAAATCCTCTACGGCCAGAGCTTCGAAGTGCCGAAGATGGACGATTTCGTTCTGCCGATCGGCAAGGCGCGCATCCACAAGAAGGGCAACGACGTCACCGTCGTCTCCTTCGGCATCGGCATGACCTATGCCCTGAAGGCGATCGCGGAACTCGAGAAGGACGGCATCGATGTCGAACTGATCGATCTTCGCACCATCCGCCCGATGGACCTGCCGACCATCATCGAATCGGTCAAGAAGACCGGCCGCCTCGTTGTCGTTGAAGAGGGCTTCCCGCAGTCTTCCGTCGGCTCCGAGATCGCGACCCGCGTCATGCAGCAGGCCTTCGATTATCTCGACGCGCCGATCCTGACGGTCGCCGGCAAGGACGTTCCGATGCCCTATGCCGCAAACCTCGAAAAGCTGGCGCTTCCGAACGTCGGCGAAGTCGTCCAGGCGGTAAAAACCGCCTGCTACAAATAAGGGGAGGGTCGAGGTATGCCGATCAACATTACGATGCCGGCCCTTTCGCCCACCATGGAAGAGGGCAATCTCGCCAAGTGGCTGGTCAAGGAAGGCGACACAATCAAGTCCGGTGACGTCATTGCCGAGATCGAGACCGACAAGGCGACGATGGAAGTCGAAGCCGTCGATGAGGGCGTTGTCGCCAAGATCGTCGTGCCGGCTGGCACGGAAGGCGTGAAGGTCAACAGCCTGATCGCCATCCTCGCCGCCGATGGCGAAGATGTGGCTGCTGCCGCAGCCGGCGGTGGTTCGGCCGCACCGAAGGCGGAAGCCAAGGCGACTGAGGCACCGAAGGAAGCCGAAAAGCCGGCTGCTGCCGCTCCGGCTCCCGTTGCCGCCGCTCCGGCGGCTGCGCAGAACCACGGCGGTGCCGGCCTGTTCTCCTCGCCGCTCGCCCGCCGTATCGCTGCCAATGCCGGTCTCGACATCAAGTCGGTCGCCGGTTCGGGTCCGCATGGTCGCGTGGTCAAGAGCGACGTCGAGAAGGCCATCGCCTCGGGCGGTGCCAAGCCGGCCGCCGCCGCAGCAGCAGCCCCGGCTGCTGCCGCCTCGGCCGCTCCCGCCGCAGCCCCCAAGGGCATGTCGGAAGAGGCCGTGCTCAAGCTGTTCGACGCCGGTTCCTACGAGCTCGTGCCGCATGACGGCATGCGCAAGACCATCGCCAAGCGCCTGCAGGAGTCCAAGCAGACGATCCCGCACTTCTACGTTTCCGTGGATGTCGAGCTCGATGCGCTGCTGGCGCTGCGTGCACAGATCAACGGTTCCGCACCGGAGAAGGACGGCAAGCCGGCCTACAAACTCTCGGTCAACGACATGGTCATCAAGGCCATGGCGCTTGCGCTGCGCGACGTACCGGATGCCAATGTCTCCTGGACCGATACGAACATGGTCAAGCACAAGCACGCGGATGTCGGCGTCGCCGTCTCCATTCCGGGTGGCCTGATCACGCCGATCATCCGCAGCGCCGAACTGAAGAGCCTGTCGGCCATCTCCAACGAGATGAAGGACCTCGGCAAGCGCGCCAAGGAACGCAAGCTGAAGCCCGAAGAGTACCAGGGCGGCACGACCGCAGTCTCCAACATGGGCATGATGGGCGTGAAGAACTTCGCGGCCGTCGTCAACCCGCCGCATGCGACGATCCTGGCGGTCGGCGCGGGCGAGGAGCGCGTCGTGGTCAAGAAGGGCCAGATGGTCATCGTCAACGCGATGACGGTCACGCTCTCCACCGACCACCGCTGCGTGGATGGTGCGCTCGGCGCCGAACTGCTCGGTGCCTTCAAGCGCTACATCGAAAGCCCGATGGGGATGCTCGTCTGATAGCGGGGTGCGGCCATGAAGACGGTTCTCTGCTACGGCGACAGCCTGACCTGGGGTTACAACGCGGAAACGCTCGACCGGCATGCCTTCGGGGATCGCTGGCCGAGCGTGCTCGCCAAGGCTCTCGGACCCGACGTCACCGTGATCGCGGAAGGCCTCAACGGCCGCACCACCGCCTATGACGACCATCTGGCGGATTGCGACCGCAATGGCGCCCGCATTCTGCCGACCATTCTGCACAGCCACGACCCGCTCGACCTCGTCATCCTGTTCCTTGGCGCCAATGACATGAAGCCGACCATCTGCGGCACGGCCTTCGGCGCGGTGCAGGGCATGGAGCGGCTGGTGCAACTGGTGCGTCACCACGCCTGGTCGTTCAGCGAGGAAGGCGGGCCGGAGGTGCTGGTCGTCTCCCCGCCGCCACTTTGCGAGACGGCGAACACCGCCTTCGCGGCGATGTTTGCCGGCGGCGTGGAGCAATCGGCCATGCTGGCGACGCTTTATGCGGATCTGGCGGATGAAACAGGCTGCGGCTTCTTCGATGCCGGCTCGGTCGCGGAAACGACACCGCTCGACGGCGTGCATCTCGATGCCAAGAACACGCGGGCGATCGGCAAGGGTCTCGAGCCGGTCGTGCGCATGATGCTGGGATTATAATTCTAGAGAACAAAGGCGCGGTGCTTCTTCCCGCGCGAGAAACAAGGCAGGAAACGACATGGCTCAGACTTACGACGTCATCGTTATCGGTTCGGGTCCGGGCGGCTATATTGCCGCGATCCGCGCGGCGCAGCTCGGCCTGAAGACGGCCATCGTGGAGCGCGAGCATCTCGCCGGCATCTGCTCCAACTGGGGCTGCATCCCGACCAAGGCGCTGCTGCGCTCGGCGGAAATCTTCCACTACGCCCAGCACCCTGGTGACTACGGCATCAAGGTCGAGGGAACGGTGACGCCGGACCTGAAGGCCATCGTCGCCCGCTCGCGCGGCATCGCGGGCCGCATGAACGGCGGCGTCGGCTTCCTGATGAAGAAGAACAAGGTCGACATCATCTGGGGCGAAGCCAAGATCACCAAGCCGGGCGAAATTGTCGTGTCCAAGACGACGAAGGCGATCCAGCAGCCGCAGGCGCCGCTGCCTAAGAATGTTCTGCCCGAAGGTACCTACACGGCGAAGAACATTGTCATCGCCACCGGTGCGCGCCCGCGCGCGCTGCCGGGCATCGAGCCCGATGGCAAGCTGATCTGGACCTATTTCGAAGCGATGAAGCCGGAGGAGATGCCGAAGTCCTTGCTGGTCATGGGTTCGGGCGCCATCGGCATCGAATTCGCCTCCTTCTACCGCACGCTCGGCGTCGATGTGACGGTGGTCGAAGTGATGAAGGCCGTCATGCCGGTCGAGGACGCGGAAATCTCGGCGCTGGCCAAGAAGCAGTTCGAAAAGCAGGGCATGAAGATCCATCTGGAGGCGAAGGTCGCCAAGGTGGAGAAGGGTGCCAACTCGATTACCGCCCATGTCGAGATGAAGGACGGCAAGGTGGAAAAAATCACCGCCGACCGCATGATCTCCGCCGTCGGCGTGCAGGCCAATATCGAGAATATCGGCCTTGAGGCCATCGGCGTGAAGACCGACCGGGGCTTCATCGCCATCGACGGCTACGGCAAGACCAACGTGCCGGGCATCTACGCCATCGGCGACGTCGCCGGTCCCCCGATGCTCGCCCACAAGGCCGAGCACGAGGCCGTCATCTGCATCGAGAAGATCGCCGGCCTGCCGAACGTCCACCCGATGGACAAGTCGAAGATCCCGGGCTGCACCTATTGCCACCCGCAGGTCGCCTCGGTCGGCCTCACTGAAGCCAAGGCCAAGGAACAGGGCCGCGACGTCAGAGTCGGCCGCTTCACCTTCGCCGGTAACGGCAAGGCCGTAGCGCTCGGCGAGGACCAGGGCATGGTCAAGACAATCTTCGACAAGAAGACCGGCGAGCTTCTCGGCGCCCATATGGTGGGCGCGGAAGTGACCGAGATGATCCAGGGCTTCGTCGTCGCCATGAACCTGGAGACGACCGAGGAAGAGCTGATGCACACGATCTTCCCGCATCCGACGATCTCGGAAACGATGAAGGAAAGCGTGCTCGATGCCTATGGGCGTGCGCTCAACGCTTGAACGTGCTAAAGCCCGCCTCCACATGAGGCGGGCTCGCTTTTTGAGTGTCCGCAGGACAGGCGCAAAAGCCTGCCAGGAAAGTGGAAACGACATGGTCACGATTCTCGACCGCACCAAGATCGACCCTGACGCCAAGCGCGTACGCCATCCGGAAAAGGCCAATCGGCCGGACACGGAAGTGCTGCGCAAGCCGGAATGGATCCGCGTCAAGGCGCCGGTTTCCAAGGGTTATCAGGAAACGCGCGATCTGGTGCGCAGCCACAAGCTGGTGACGGTCTGCGAGGAAGCGGGCTGCCCGAATATCGGCGAGTGCTGGGACAAGAAGCACGCTACCTTCATGATCATGGGCGAGATCTGTACCCGCGCCTGCGCCTTCTGCAACGTGGCGACGGGCAAGCCGAACGCACTCGACATGGCTGAACCGGAAAACGTCGCCAAGGCCGTCAAGCAGATGGGCCTGTCGCACGTCGTCATCACCTCGGTCGACCGTGACGATCTGGCCGACGGCGGCGCGGAACACTTCGAAAAGGTGATCTGGGCGATCCGCGCGGCCTCGCCGCTGACGACGATCGAAATCCTCACCCCCGACTTCCTCAAGAAGCCGGGTGCGCTGGAGCGCGTCGTCGCCGCCAAGCCCGATGTGTTCAACCACAATATGGAAACCGTACCGGGCAACTACCTTACGGTTCGTCCGGGTGCGCGCTATTTCCACTCCGTGCGCCTGTTGCAGCGGGTGAAGGAACTCGACCCGACCATGTTCACCAAGTCGGGCATCATGGTGGGCCTCGGCGAGGAGCGCAACGAAGTGCTCCAGCTGATGGACGACCTGCGCACCGCCGACGTGGACTTTCTGACCATCGGCCAGTATCTCCAGCCGACCCGCAAGCACCATGCCGTCATGAGCTTCGTGACGCCGGACGAGTTCAAGTCCTACGAGACCGTTGCCTATTCCAAGGGCTTCCTGATGGTCTCGTCGAGCCCGCTGACGCGCTCCTCGCACCATGCCGGCGACGACTTCGCCCGCCTCAAGGCCGCCCGCGAGCGCAAGGTTCTCGCCGCCGCGGAATAGACCCTATCCGCCGTCACCCTTCGAGCCCCGCCATCCGTCCGACGGCGGGGTTTTTCGTTTGGCGACAGCATTCAGCCCAAAGCGGCAAAGCCTTGCGGCCGATGGCCGCGATATGCTGGTTTGCGTGTTGAAATCGCGGGGCGAGAATGACCTTCCACTTGCAAGATTAGCCATGGTTCATTAGCTCTCGGCCATGCCCCAGTTCGAAACCCGCCGTCCGGTTCCCCACTCGCCCGAGCAGATGTATGCCCTCGTCGCCGACGTCGAGCGCTACCCGGAATTCCTGCCGCTTTGCGAGGCTCTGAGCGTGCGTTCGCGCAAGGAGCGTGACGGCAAGGAGCTGCTCGTGGCGGACATGACCGTCGGCTACAAGGCGATCCGCGAGACGTTTACCACGCAGGTGCTGCTGAACGGCGCAGAGCGGGCGATCGACGTGAAATATATCGATGGGCCGTTCCGCTATCTCGACAACCGCTGGCGCTTCGAGCCGCTGCCGGGCGGTGGCTGCTCGGTGCATTTCTTCATCGACTACGAGTTCAAGAGCCGCATTCTCGGCGCGCTGATGGGCTCGATGTTCGACCGTGCCTTCCGCATGTTCACCGAGGCGTTCGAGAAGCGCGCCGACACGATCTATCCGGCAGCCTGAATTTTTCAGTCCGCTCGCCCGTTACCGGGACATGATCACCCGGTTCGCTCCCTTCGCCCTGATCGCCTTCATCTGCACGCCTGCGGCCGCGCAGGAAGCGCCGGGTGACTACATTCTTCTCCTCGATGAACAGAACCGGCCGCTCACCGGTAGTTATCGCATCGGGCCGGATGTGAAGATGACGATCCAGGGCAGGGAGGATGGCTTGCCCCGAAATCCGGTTTATCTGGATCGCGCCTTCTTCCCCACGCGCGAAGCGGAGATGCTGGCCTTTTACAATACGCGCCATGCCTATTCCTCCGATCCGGCGGCGATCGATGTCGGCGGTGAGATGCGCATTGTGGACACGGAGACGCTGCAGCCTCCGCTCTTCAAGGACCAGAAACCGGAGCGCGAGAAGGCGCTGAAAGTGAAGGTCTCGGCGCGTCTGGCCTTCGAGGCGAGCGGCTACAAGCTCGTCGGCAAGGCCTATACGGTCGAGGGGGCTGAACTTGGCGACGAGGACCGGCGCCTCGGTGATTTTTTCCATGTCGAGACGTTCGATATCGTGCTGCCCGCACCGGCGGCCCGCAAGATCGCCGCCGTCGAGACCGGTAAGGCCCTGAGCTCCAGCGATTTCGAGGCGCTCTTCGTGGAGCGGACAAGCCCCATTCCGGATTTCACGAAATGTATAAGCGGAAAGCGCAAGACAGCTGACTATAAGGCGCTCGCCGAAAAGCAGAAGGCGAGCGTCGATGCTTTCCTCGCGAAGAATTTTCCTGCGGGTCAGGTTTTCTGGGCAGATACGGCGCTCTACGAGGCGAATTTCGCCATGAACATCTATTCGCTCTGCCCGAATTAATCCCGCGCGATTTCGATCAGCATTTCCAGCGCGGTGCGCACTGTCGCAAGCCTGACGGCATTGCGGCCGATATCGCCGTAGCGCATTTCCCGATGCAGCGTCTCGTGGCCGGTGCGCGCGGCGGCGAGGTGGACGAGGCCGACGGGTTTTTCCTCCGTGCCGCCGCCCGGACCGGCAATGCCGGTCACGGCAATCGAGATATTGGCGCCGGAATTGCCGATGGCGCCCTGCGCCATTTCCAGTGCGGTCGGGCGCGAGACGGCGCCGTGCGCCTTCAGCGTCGCATTGGCGACGCCGATCATTTCGCGCTTGGCCTCGTTGGAATAGGTGACGAAGCCTCGGTCGAAGACATTCGAGGAACCGGGAATTTCCGTGATCACGCCGGCAATCAGGCCTGCGGTGCAGGATTCGGCGGTGGCAATCAGCAGCTTCTTTTCGGTGAAATCGGCAACGAGGCCGCGTGCGGTCTCTTCAATGTCCTCAGGCCAGAAACTCATGCGTCGGTTCCCTTGTAGACGACGGTGGCGGTGGCGATGGCGGCAATGCCTTCGCGGCGACCGATGAAGCCGATCTTCTCGTTGGTCGTGGCTTTCACCGAACAGCGATCAATGGAAATGCCGAGGAAATCCGAGAGGTTCCGGCGCATCGCATCGCGGTGCGGGCCGACCTTCGGCGCCTCGGCGATCAGCGAGACGTCGGCATTCATGATCGTGCCGCCGTTCGCGCGCACGATACTTGCGGCGTGTTCCAGGAAGATGCGCGAGGCGGCGCCTTTCCATTGCATGTCCGATGGCGGAAAATGATCGCCGATATCGCCCGCGCCGCAGGTGGCGAGCAGGGCATCGGTGAGAGCGTGCAGCGCGACGTCGGCGTCGGAATGGCCCGAGAGTTTCTGGTCGTGCGGAATGAAGAGGCCACAGAGTGTTACGCCATCGCCCTCGACGAGCTGATGCACATCATAGCCGTTGCCGGTGCGCACGTCCGGAAGCCCGTGGGAGAGGCGCTGGTCGGCCATGGCGATATCCTTCTGCAATGTAAGCTTGACGTTACCGGCGCTGCCTTCGACGAGATGCACACGCACCCCGGCCCATTCGGCAATCGAGGCGTCGTCGGTGAAATCCGTGCGGCCGGAGGCCGCCGCCCGACGATGCGCTTCAAGAATGGTGGCGAAGTGGAAGGACTGCGGCGTCTGGGCGGCAAAGAGGCCGGAGCGCGAGACGGTCTCGGCAACATTGCCGTTGGCATCGGCGCGCTTCAGCGTATCCGCGACCGCGACGGCCGGCAGAACGGCGCGGGCGCCGTGGCTGAAGGCTGAGAGCGTGCGGTCCAGAATGGCGGGTTCGACGAAAGGACGTACGGCATCCTGGATGAGCACATGGCTGATGTCGTCCTTCGTCAGCACGTCGAGGCCGGCAAGGACCGATTGCTGGCGCGTCGCGCCGCCGTGAACCACGGTGATGCGGTCGCCGGCGGGCAGGGCGTTTTCGCGCGCCATCTCGAACAAAGCCGCGTCATCGGGATGTATCACGACCACGATACGCCGGGCGGGCTGCCAATTGACAAAGAGATCGAGCGTATGGGAGATGACCGGCCTTCCGCCGATGCGGCGGTATTGCTTGGGGCCTTCGGCATGACTGCCGGCCCGCTCGCCGCGACCGGCGGCAACGATCACCACACCACAGGAGTGCGCATTTTCCGCCTGCATTTCGGTCATCGACCTCCCGTTTCAAAGCGTTTTGAGGTGGTTTAGCCGGAAGGATGCCGCAATTCCAGCGCTGTCAGGAAAAATGCGGGTTCGCAGGATTGCGGCTTGGCAAGAACGACAATGATGGCTAAAAATAGTGCAGAGACATGACCTGCTTGAAAGATGAGCATTTGACGATCCCCGCTCTGTCGGCACCGCTGGCGATCCGAAACCAGACCCTGCGCAACCGCGTGGTGCTGGCGCCGATGTCGGGTGTCACGGACCTGCCGTTCCGCGATCTCGCTTGGCGTTTTGGCGCGGGGCTGGTCGTGACGGAAATGGTGGCGAGCCGGGAACTGGCTCTGAATGCGCGGGAAAGCTGGTCGCGCATCCGCAATTGCGGCATCGCGCCCCATATGGTGCAACTCGCCGGCCGCGAGGCGCATTGGATGGCAGAAGCCGCGAAGATCGCCGAAGGCGAGGGTGCCGACATCATCGACATCAATATGGGCTGCCCCGCCAAGAAGGTGATCGGCGGCTATTCCGGTTCGGCGCTGATGCGCGATCCCGATCATGCGCTTGGGTTGATCGAAGCGACGGTCAATGCCGTGAAGGTGCCGGTCACGGTGAAGATGCGGCTCGGCTGGGACCATGATTCGCTCAATGCCCCGCATATCGCATCCCGCGCCGAGGCGGCAGGTGCCGCCATGATCACCGTGCATGGCCGCACGCGCATGCAGTTCTACGAGGGCAAGGCGGATTGGGACGCGATCCGCGCGGTGCGCGACGTGCTGTCGATCCCGCTCGTCGCCAATGGCGATGTCGAGACGCCGGAGGACGCCGCGGAGATCCTGCGCCGCTCGGGCGCCGATGCCGTGATGGTCGGCCGCTCCGCGCAGGGCCGTCCCTGGCATCCGGCGGTTCTCGCCGGCGCCATCGAACACCCCGCGCTGGATGTGGTCGCAGCGACGGCGGTGGAGCACTATCGCATGATGCTCGATTTCTACAGCGTCGAAGCGGGCCTGCGCCATGCCCGCAAACATGTCGGCTGGTATCTCGGCCATTACGCACCGGACATATCAGGCGCGGCGAAGGCGGAGATCATGACGGCGCGTGACTGCGAATTCGTCGCACGCCGTCTGGAAGCGGCCATTCTGGACGCGGGTTCCGCAGGAATCGGAGAGGCCGCATGACGGACAAGGCCCCACAGCAGAACGCCGCCAAGGCGCCGGAGCTGGCGCTTGCCGTGCTCAATTCCATCCAGAACCCGGTCATTCTCGTCGATATCGACGGCCATGTCGCCTTCGCCAACTGGGAGGCGGAGTCCTTCTTCGGTGCGAGCGCCAACCATCTGGCGAAACACAAGGTTTCGAGCCTCATTCCCTTCGGAAGCCCGCTTCTGACGCTGATTGATCAGGTGCGCGAGCGCAAGGCGCCGGTCAGCGAGTACCGGGTGGACCTGTCGTCGCCGCGTCTCGGCGCAGACAAGCTCGCCGATCTCTATGTCGCGCCCGTGACGACCGAACCGGCCGGCTCCGTCGTGGTCGTCATCCAGGAACGCTCGATGGCCGACAAGATCGACCGGCAGCTGACACATCGCGGGGCTGCCCGCTCCGTCACCGGCCTTGCCTCGATGCTAGCGCATGAGATCAAGAACCCCTTGTCCGGCATTCGCGGCGCGGCCCAGCTTCTCGAAACCTCCGTGCTCGACGAGGATCGGGCGCTGACGCGGCTGATATGCGACGAGACCGACCGCATCGTCTCGCTGGTCGATCGCATGGAGGTGTTTTCCGACGAGCGCCCGGTCGATCGCGTGCCGCTCAACATCCACGCCGTGCTCGACCATGTGAAGGCGGTAGCGAAAGCCGGCTTCGGCCGCAACATCAAGATCACGGAACTCTACGACCCGTCGCTGCCGCCGGTCTTTGCCAACCGGGACCAGCTGGTTCAAGTCTTCCTCAACCTCATCAAGAATGCCGCGGAGGCGATCGGCGACCGGCCGGAGGGCGAAATCCAGCTGACGACGGCCTACCGGCCCGGCATCCGGCTTTCCGTCGCCGGCACGCGGGAGAAAATCTCGCTGCCGCTGGAATTCTGCGTGCATGACAACGGCCCCGGCGTGCCTTCGGACCTGGTGCCGCATCTCTTCGATCCCTTCATTACCACCAAGACCAACGGCTCCGGCCTCGGCCTTGCGCTGGTGGCGAAAATCATCGGCGGCCATGGCGGCATTGTCGAATGCGACAGCCAGGGTTCGCGAACCACCTTCCGCGTGCTGATGCCGGCCTCCCGCGGCGTCAGTGAAGACGACGACTTTCCCAAGACCAAAGGACATATCTGATGACAGGCGCCACAGTCCTCGTTGCCGATGACGATGCCGCGATCCGCACGGTTCTCAATCAGGCCTTGAGCCGCGCGGGCTATGACGTGCGCATCACCTCCAATGCGGCGACGCTGTGGCGCTGGATTTCCGCCGGCGAGGGCGACATCGTCGTCACCGACGTCGTGATGCCCGACGAGAACGCCTTCGATCTCTTGCCGCGCATCAAGAAGGCTCGCCCGGACCTGCCGGTGCTGGTGATGAGCGCGCAGAACACCTTCATGACGGCGATCAAGGCCTCGGAGAAGGGCGCCTACGACTACCTGCCGAAACCCTTCGACCTGACCGAACTCATCGCCATTATCGGCCGCGCGCTTGCCGAACCGAAGCGCAAGCCGGTGCGGCTGGACGACGACACGCAGGACGGCATGCCGCTGGTCGGCCGCTCGGCGGCGATGCAGGAAATCTACCGCGTTCTGGCGCGTCTCATGCAGACGGACCTGACGCTGATGATCACCGGCGAATCGGGCACCGGCAAGGAACTCGTCGCCCGCGCGCTGCATGACTACGGCAAGCGCCGCAACGGCCCCTTCGTCGCCATCAACATGGCGGCCATTCCGCGCGACCTCATCGAATCGGAACTGTTCGGCCATGAGAAGGGCGCCTTTACCGGTGCGCAGAACCGCTCGACAGGTCGATTCGAACAGGCCGAGGGCGGCACGCTGTTCCTCGACGAGATCGGCGACATGCCGATGGATGCGCAGACGCGCTTGCTGCGCGTGCTCCAGCAGGGCGAATACACCACCGTCGGCGGCCGCACGCCGATCCGCACCGACGTGCGCATCGTGGCGGCGACCAACAAGGACCTGAAGCAGTCGATCAACCAGGGCCTTTTCCGCGAAGATCTGTACTACCGCCTCAACGTCGTGCCGCTGCGCCTGCCGCCGCTGCGCGACCGCGCGGAGGATATTCCCGATCTGGTGCGCCATTTCGTGCAGCAGGCGGAGAAGGAAGGGCTCGACGCCAAGCGTTTCGACCAGGAGGCGCTGGAACTGATGAAGGCGCATGCCTGGCCGGGCAATGTGCGCGAACTGGAAAACGTCGTACGCCGCCTGACCGCGCTCTATCCGCAGGATGTCATCACCCGCGAGATCATCGAGACGGAGCTGCGGGCGGATGTTCCCGACAGTCCCATCGAAAAGACGGTGACGCGCAGCGGCTCGCTCTCCATCTCCCAGGCTGTGGAGGAGAATATGCGGCAGTATTTTTCAAGCTTCGGCGATGGACTGCCGCCGGCGGGTCTTTATGACCGGGTGCTGGCCGAGGTGGAGTATCCGCTGATTCTCGCAGCCCTCACGGCGACCCGCGGCAACCAGATCAAGGCGGCCGATCTGCTCGGCCTGAACCGCAACACGCTGCGCAAGAAAATTCGCGAATTGGGCGTGTCTGTGTACAGAAGTTCCCGCTCCGCTTGACTTAACGGCAAGAGGCGTTGCATTTTGGCCACAATCTGTTGCTTGAGGGTAACAGAGGGGTTTGCGGCCGAATGGGTCCGCGTGCCTGAACGTCAAGGTTTCGGGTGCGACTGCGACCGATCCTCCATGCGGTCGGCGCCATCCCGAAAACAAGAGAAGAACGCCGGCGCCTTTCGAGGCGTTCGGCCGGGGAAGCGATGCAGCAGATGGACGAGCGGTTGGACCTGCTTGCGGGCGGCGGTGAGGGTAAGGTGTCGGCGGACCGGCGTGCCTCCTTCGCTCTGCCGGGTCTCGTGCTGGCCGGTGGTGCGCTCGTCGCCGCCACGCTGTCACTGTTCATCCTGCTTGGCCTGACGCCGATCAAGCCGGTCGCCAATGTCGTCATCGCCTCGGCGGCGATCAACGCCATCTTCATCGTCGGCCTGATGTTCCTGATCGGGCGGGAAATCGTCCGGCTGCTGCGTGCCCGCAGCCGTGGCCGTGCCGCCGCGCGGCTCCATGTGCGCATCGTGGCGCTGTTTTCGATCGTCGCGATCACGCCGGCCGTGCTTGTGGCGATTTTCGCGTCGATCACGCTCGATGTCGGCCTCGACAGGTGGTTTTCCATCCGCACGCAGTCGATCGTCAGCTCCTCGCTGAACGTTGCGCAGGCCTATATGTTGGAAAACGCCAGCTACCTGCAGGGCCAGACCGCCTCGATGGCGAACGATCTCGACCGCAACCGCCAGCTCTACAGCCTCGACCGCACCGGCTTTACCGAACTGATGACGCGGCAGGCGCGGGGACGCGGTATGCTCGGCGCCTCCCTGCTGCGCGCCGACGGTTCCGTCATTCTCCAGGCCAATATCCCGACGGAAAACCGGCTGCCGCCGGCGCCGGAAGATGCGCTGCGCGCGTCCGCCGCCGGCCAGCCGACGCTTATTCCGCCGGGCCAGACCAATCTCGTCGGCGCCATCATCAAGCTCGACAACATCCCGGACGCCTTCCTCTACACGATCCGCACAGTCGATCCCGAAGTCATGCGCTCCATGCGGCTGATGGAGGAGAACACGGCGGAATATCGCGCGCTGGAAGCCGGCCGCACGACGCTGCAGATCGCCTTCGGCGTGCTCTATCTCGGCTTCGCGCTCATCGTGCTGCTTGCTGCGATCTGGACCGCCATTGCCGTTGCCGACCGCATCGTCCGTCCGATCCGCCAGTTGATCGGCGCTGCCGACAGCGTTGCCTCGGGCAATCTCGACGTGACCGTGCCGGTGCGCGTGGCCGATGGCGACGTGGGCAATCTCTCGCGCACGTTCAACAAGATGATCGCCGAAATCCGCACCCAACAGGGCGAGATTCTCGATGCCAAGGACGAGATGGACCATCGCCGCCGCTTCATCGAGGCGGTGCTGTCGGGTGTGACCGCGGCCGTGATCGGCGTCGAGGGGGACGGGCGTATCACCATCGTCAATCTTTCCGCCGAAATCCTGCTCGGCCGCAATGCGGTCGACCTCATCGGCGAACCGCTGGTCGGCGTCACGCCGGAGATTGCCGCCGTGCTTGCCGAGGGTTCTGCCCGCCACCGCAACGAATTCCGCAAGCAGATCAATATCATGCATGGCGGAAAGGAGCGGACGCTGAATGTGCAGGTGATCCGCGAGGAAGCGAGCGACGCGCAGGAATCCTTCGTCATCAGCGTGGACGACATCACCGATCTCGTCATCGCTCAGCGCTCGACCGCCTGGGCGGATGTGGCCCGCCGCATCGCGCATGAGATCAAGAACCCGCTGACCCCGATCCAGCTTTCGGCCGAGCGTATCCGCCGCCGCTACGGCAAGCAGATCGACCAGGAGGACCGCGCGGTCTTCGACCAGTGTACGGATACGATCGTGCGGCAGGTCGAGGATATCGGTCGCATGGTGGACGAGTTCTCCTCCTTCGCACGTATGCCCAAGCCCACCAAGGAGCGCTCTGACCTGCGCAATATCCTGAAGGATGCCGTTTTCCTGCGCGAGATGGGCAACAACCACGTCGCCTTCTTGAAGGATCTCGGCGAGGTGCCGCTGACGGGGCTGTTCGACGCGCGCATGCTCGGCCAGGCCTTCGGCAATCTCATCAAGAATGCGGTGGAGGCGATCGAGGCGCTGCCGCCGGATGCCGATCGCGGCGAGCACAAGATCCTCGTGCGCGCCGAGGCCGACGACGCGGGACGGCGGTTCGTCGTCGACGTCGTCGACAACGGCAAGGGCCTGCCGACCGAGAATAGACATCGCATTCTCGAACCCTACATGACGATGCGCGAGAAGGGCACGGGCCTCGGTCTCGCCATCGTGAAGAAGATCATCGAGGACCATGGCGGGCAGCTGGAACTGCACGATGCCCCCCAGGACTTCGACCACGGCCAGGGGGCGATGATTCGCGTGATCCTGCCCTATGAAGAAACTTCGGCCGTCGAGGCGGACAAGAATAAGAGCAAGGAAATGAACCATGGCGTCTGATATTCTGGTCGTTGACGACGAAGAGGACATCCGCGAGATCGTCTCCGGCATCCTGTCGGACGAAGGGCACGAGACACGCACCGCCTTCGACAGCGACAGCGCGCTCGCGGCGATCAGCGACCGCGTACCGCGCCTCGTCTTCCTTGACATCTGGATGCAGGGCAGCAAGCTCGACGGGCTGGCGCTGCTTGACGAGATCAAGAGCCGCTATCCGGACCTCCCAGTGGTGATGATTTCCGGCCACGGCAATATCGAGACGGCCGTTTCGGCGATCCGCCGCGGCGCCTACGATTTCATCGAGAAACCCTTCAAGGCCGACCGGCTGATCCTCATCGCTGAGCGGGCGCTGGAAAATTCCAAGCTGCGCCGCGAGGTGACCGAGCTGAAGAAACGGTCGGGCGATCCGGCCGAGCTGATCGGCACCTCCGTCGCAGTCTCGCAGCTGCGCCAGAATATCGACAAGGTCTCGCCGACCAACAGCCGCATCATGATCCTCGGCCCCTCCGGCTCCGGCAAGGAACTGGTGGCGCGTATGATCCACCGGAAATCGACGCGGGCGAGCGGTCCCTTCGTCGTGCTGAATGCCGCGGCGATCACGCCCGAGCGCATGGAAGTCGCGCTGTTCGGCACGGAGGGCACGCCCGGACAGCCGCGCCGTACCGGCGCGCTGGAAGAGGCCCATGGTGGCATCCTCTATCTCGACGAGATCGGCGAAATGCCGCGCGAGACGCAGAACAAGATTCTGCGCGTGCTGGTCGACCAGCAGTTCGAGCGTGTCGGCGGCTCCAAGCGGGTGAGGGTGGATGTGCGCATCATCTCCTCCACTGCCTACAATCTCGAGAGCCTGATCGCCGAGGGCGGGTTCCGAGAAGACCTCTACCATCGCCTCGCTGTGGTGCCGGTGCGCGTGCCGCCGCTGGCCGAGCGGCGCGAGGACATCCCCTTCCTGGTCGACATGTTCATGCGCCAGGTCAGCGAGCAGGCGGGCATCCGCGCCCGCAAGATCGGCGACGATGCCTTGGCCGTTCTGCAGGCGCACGACTGGCCGGGCAACATCCGCCAGCTGCGCAACAATATCGAACGCCTGATGATTCTCGCCCGCAGCGACGGTCCGGATACGCCGATCACCGCCGACATGCTGCCGACCGAAGTGGGCGACATGCTGCCGAAGATCTCCACGCAGGGCGACCAGCACATCATGACGCTGCCGCTGCGTGAAGCACGTGAAATGTTCGAGCGTGACTATCTGATCGCGCAGATCAATCGCTTCGGCGGCAACATTTCCCGCACGGCCGAATTCGTCGGTATGGAACGCTCCGCGCTCCATCGCAAACTGAAGTCGCTTGGCGTATAAGGCGCCCGGGGATTGAGGGATTCTAGGGCATGAAGGTCATCATCTGCGGCGCCGGACGCGTCGGCTACGGTATTGCCGAGCGGCTCTCGGAAGAGGGCAACGACGTATCCGTCATCGACACGCAGCCATCGCTGATCTCGGCCATCACCGAGACGCTCGATGTCAGCGGCGTCATCGGCCATGGCGCGCATCCGGAGGTGCTGGCCAAGGCGGGCGCCGACCAGGCGGACATGCTGATCGCCGTGACCCTGTTCGACGAGATCAACATGGTCGCCTGCCAGGTCGCCCATTCGCTGTTCAACGTGCCGACCAAGATCGCCCGCATCCGCGCGCAGAGCTATCTGGCCCCGGAATATTCCGACCTGTTCTCGCGCGAAAACATGCCCATCGACGTCACCATCTCGCCGGAGGTGGAGGTCGGCAAGATGGTGCTGCGGCGCATCTCTTTCCCCGGTGCGACCGATGTCGTGCGCTTTGCGGACGACCGCATCGTCATGGTGGCGATCGAGTGTATGGAGGATTGCCCTGTCGTCGAGACGCCGCTGAAGCAGCTCAGCGAACTCTTCCCGGACCTCAATGCGACCGTCACCGGCATCTTTTCCAACGGCAAGCTGACCGTGCCGAATTCCTCCGACCAGCTGCATTCCGGTGATCTCGCCTATGTGGTCTGCGACAAGGGGCATGTGCGGCGCACGCTCGCGCTCTTCGGCCATGAAGAGCAGGAGGCGGCACGCATCGTCATCGCCGGTGGTGGCAATATCGGCTATTTCGTCGCCAAGGCCATCGAGGACTACCAGCCGAAGACGCGGTTGAAGATCATCGAGAGCGATCGCGAGCGGGCGGTTCTTGTTGCCGACAAGCTGCGCAACACCGTGGTTCTGCATGGCTCGGCGCTCGATCAGAAGATGCTGTTGCAGGCGGATATCCAGGATGCCGACCTTGTCGTCGCGCTCACCAACAACGACCAGATCAACATTCTCGGCAGCGTCATGGCCAAGCGCCTCGGCTGCAAGCAGAACCTCGTTCTGATCAACGATCCCAGCTATCAGGATTTCACCAAGACGCTCGGCATCGATGCGAGCATCAATCCGCGCGCCGTGACGATCTCAGGCATCCTCCAGCACGTCCGCAAGGGCCGTATCCGCTCCGTCTATGCGGTGCAGAAGGGCTCTGCGGAAGTGATCGAGGCCGAGGCGCTGGAAACATCGCCACTCGTCGGCAAGCCGCTGCGCGATATCGAACTGCCGCCCGGTATCCGCATCGGTGCCATCTATCGCGACAAGACGGTGATCCGGCCTGATGGAAACACCAAGATCAAGGCGAAGGACCGGGTGGTGCTCTTTGCGGCAGCCGCTGCCGTGCGCCATGTCGAACAGCTGTTCCGCGTCAGCATCCAATATTTTTAGGATCCCTATGCCGCGCTTTGCCTATGTCAACGGCCGCTATGTCCGCCATGCCGATGCTGCGGTCTCCATTGAGGATCGGGGCCTGGTCTTCGGCGATGCGGTCTATGAAGTCTGCCAAGTGCAGAAGGGGTTCATCGTCGACCTGACGCGCCATCTCGACCGGCTCGATCGTTCGCTTGGCGAAATCCGCATCCGTCCGCCGATGAGCCGCGCGGCCCTCGTTGGGATCATGCGCGAGGTCTTGCGCCGCAACCGCGTCGTCAACGGCATGGTCTATCTCCAGATCTCGCGCGGCGTCGCCCGGCGCGATCATGTGTTTCCGTCGCCCGAGGTGCGGGCGTCGCTCATCGTCACGGCGAAAAGCCTAAACCCGGCGATCAATGCGGCGAAATACGCTGCCGGCATCAAGGCGATGACCGTGCCGGACGATCGCTGGGGCAGGGTGGATATCAAGACCGTCGGCCTGCTGCCGAACGTGCTGGCCCGCCAGCAGGCGAAGGAGGCGGCCGCGCAGGAGGCGATTTTCGTCGATCAGGACGGCAACGTCACCGAGGGCGGCGCAACGAACCTGTGGATCGTCGACAAGGCCGGAGTGCTGGTGACGCGCCCGGCCGACCACGCGATCCTCAAGGGCATCACCCGCACCACCGTGATGGATGTGGCGGAAAAACTTGGGATTGCGGTTGAGGAACGGCGCTTTTCGGTGACGGAAATGCTCGAAGCGCGCGAGGTTTTCATCACCGGGGCCACGACCATCTGTCTGCCGGTTGTCTCCATCGACGGACACAGCATCGCCAACGGCCATCCCGGCATGACGGCGCAGAAAATCAGGGATGCTTTTTTCGCCGTTGCGGAGAAGACTGTGATTTGATACCAAAATCGACGGTCCGACACATTTGCTGTCGGGCCTGGGGGCAATTTATTTCATTCAACCGGTCTCAAGGGCCGGCAATCAGAAAGAAGCGGCGCGATGGCGGAACGTTCTCAGAACCTGCAGGATCTTTTTCTTAATACCGTTCGCAAGCAAAAGATTTCTCTTACGATCTTTCTCATCAACGGGGTCAAGCTGACCGGGGTTGTCACCTCCTTCGACAATTTCTGCGTGCTGCTCCGTCGCGACGGTCACTCGCAGCTCGTGTACAAGCACGCGATCTCGACCATCATGCCCGGCCAGCCGCTGCAGATGTTCGAGACCGAGGAAAGCGGCTCCTGACAGGACCCAAGACCATTAAAAAATCTGATTCATCCAAGGATTCCATCGTCCCGGACGTCGAAAAACGCCGGGACGACATGCGCGCTATCGTCATCGCCCCCGTCCTGAAGGGGCGCACGAAGCCGGATCCGACCGTCGTGACGCGCTCCGACGAGGCCCGCCTCGAGGAGGCTGTCGGTCTCGCGCGCGCCATCGACCTCACCATCGTTGCCTCGATGCTTGTGCCCGTCAGCCAGCCGAAGCCCGGCACGCTGCTCGGCAGCGGCAAGATAGAGGAGATCAAGGCCGCGCTCGATGAACACGATGCCGGCCTCGTCATCGTCGATCATCCGCTGACGCCGGTGCAGCAGCGCAATCTCGAGAAGGAGTGGAACGCCAAGGTCATCGACCGCACGGGCCTCATTCTGGAAATCTTCGGCCGCCGCGCCTCCACCAAGGAAGGCACGTTGCAGGTCGAGCTTGCGCATCTGAATTACCAGAAGGGCCGCCTCGTGCGCAGCTGGACCCACCTTGAACGCCAGCGCGGTGGTGCGGGCTTCATGGGCGGCCCCGGTGAAACGCAGATCGAAGCCGACCGCCGCCTGTTGCAGGACAAGATCGTCAAGCTGGAGCGCGAGCTGGAGCAGGTGCGCCGCACCCGCCAGCTGCACCGCTCCAAGCGCAAGAAGGTGCCGCATCCGATCGTGGCGCTCGTCGGCTATACCAATGCCGGCAAGTCGACGCTGTTCAACCGCATCACCGGCGCCGGTGTGCTGGCCGAAGACATGCTCTTCGCCACGCTCGACCCGACGCTGCGCCGCATGAAGCTGCCGCAGGGCCGCACCGTCATCCTGTCCGACACCGTGGGCTTCATCTCGGATCTGCCGACCCACCTCGTCGCCGCCTTCCGCGCGACGCTGGAAGAGGTGCTGGAAGCCGATTTGATCCTGCATGTTCGTGACATGTCCGACCCGGACAATGGCGCACAGTCGTCCGATGTGCTGCGTATCTTGACCGATCTCGGCATCGACGAGAAGGACGGCGCGGAGCGCATCCTCGAAGTCTGGAACAAGATCGACCGGCTGGAGCCAGAGGCGCGGGACGCGCTGGTGCAGAAGGCCGAGACGCAGCCGAACGTGATCGCCGTCTCCGCGATTTCGGGCGAGGGCGTCGATGCGCTGCTCTCGGAAATCAACCAGCGTCTTTCCGGTGTGCTGGTCGATCGCGATATCACTGTGCCGGTCATGCAGCTGCAATTGCTGCCGTGGATCTACGATCACTCGATCGTCGACGCCCGCGAGGACCTCGAAGACGGCAATGTGCGGCTGGAGCTGCGGCTGACGGAAACCGAAGCCGCCGAACTCGATCGCCGCCTCGGCATCGGTGGCAGGGTGGCGCGTGAGGATTGGGAGCGCTAACGCGGCGTCAGTCTGCTGACGTTGCGTTACCCAGACTGCGCTCGATCTGCTTGGCAGCCTGCCACAGCTCTTCCATGCGCTCCAGCGTCGCCGCCTCCAGGCTTTCGCCATTGGCTGCGAGGCTGTCCTCGATATGCGAGAAGCGGTTGCGGAACTTGGTGTTCGTGCCGCGCAGCGCCATTTCCGGATCGGCGCCGACATGGCGACCGATATTGACCAGTGCGAAGATGAGGTCGCCAAGTTCATCGGCGACAGCCTTGGGATCATCGTAGCGCAGGGCTTCGCGCAGCTCGCCGATTTCTTCCTCGATCTTGTCGAGGATCGGCGCCGGCTCCGACCAGTCGAAACCGACCTTCGCTGCCCGCTCCTGAAGTTTCAGCGCCTCGACAAGGGCCGGGAAGGAGCGCTGCACGGAGCCGAGATGGCCGCGCAGCGGATCCTCCGGCAGGCCGCGTTTGGCACGCCGCTCCTTGCGCTCGCGCTTTTCGGCCTGCTTGATCGCATCCCATTGCAGCTTCACGGCCTCGGGCGTATCCGCATCCGAACGGGCGAAGACATGCGGGTGGCGACGGATCATCTTGCGCGTCACCGCCTCAACGACGCTGCCGAAATCGAAGTCGCCCCGCTCCTCCGCCATCCTTGCATGGAACACGACCTGCAGAAGCAAGTCTCCGAGTTCCTCGCAGAGGTCGTCCATGTCGTTGCGCTCGATCGCGTCGGCGACCTCATAGGCCTCCTCGATCGTATAGGGCTTGATCGTCTCGAAGGTCTGGACCACGTCCCAGGGGCAGCCGGTTTCCGGCTGGCGCAGGGCCTCCATGATCTCGATCAGGCGCTCGATGTCGCGGCTCGGCTGCATGGCACTCTCAGTTCAGCGGAATGTTGTTGTCGGCCTTGCCGGACTGGTAGCTTTCCGACAGCGCATCATAGGCGGCACGGATTTTTGCATCCTGCGTCTTGAGATCGGCCTTGGCCGTCTCGTCGGCGGTGGCGATCAAGTCGGCAATGGCGGCGGAGTGCCAGAAGGCGTTGGTCTTGGCATAGCCGCCGGGATCGAGCCGGAAGACTTCCTTCAGGATGCGCAGGTCGTGCGGGATGGCAAAGCTGTCGCGCGAATCTTCATGGCTGAAGAAATAATAGAAATTGTCGAAGCCGGCCCAGGTGATGGCCGAAAGGCACATGGAGCAGGGCTCATGCGTCGAGAGGAAAACATAGTCCTTTGTGTTGGGGTTCCCCACGCGCTCGTAGAGGCGTTTCAGCGTGTGAATTTCACCGTGCCAGAGCGGATTTTCCGTCTCGTTGTTCGTTTCGGCGAGAACGAGCGAGAGATCTGCCTTGTTGAGAATGGCCGCGCCGAACACCTTGTTGCCCGCGGCGACGCCTTCTCGCGTCAATGGCAGAATGTCGAATTCCATCACGTCGAGCAGACGTTTTGCGAGCGCGGCCTGGTCCATCGCGGGTTTCCCTGTTGGCGTCATGCGGCATCCTTACCGGGCGGCCGGGCGGACAGGCAAGACCGCCCGGTGACTTATGCTCAAAATGCCGGGTCGCAGAGCAAAACAATACGCCCCTTCGAGGCCATTGGAATTTCTGTTTCTTTTGTTTCTTGTCGTTTTTCGCGATAGTGCGCACACTTCAACCGGACCAGATCATGACCGAGGCACAGCAGAAGCTTTCGACATTCCCGGCGTTCTTCCGCGTCAGCGGCAGGACGGTCGTTGTCGTGGGCGAAGGCGACGAGGCCTTCGCCAAGGCCCGTCTGCTGTTCAACACGGATGCCCGGATCGTCGTTCTGGCCGAAGCGCCGGAAGCGGATTTTGCCCGTTTCATCGCTGACAAGGGGCTGACGCTGGTCCGCGCGCCGTTTTCGAAGGAAGCGATCGCCGCGGCCACGCTGGTTTTTGCGGCAACGGGCGATGCCGCCGCTGACCGCGCCATTTCGAAGGCCGCACGCGCGCTGCGCATTCCGGTCAACGCCGTCGATCAGCCCGACCACTGCGATTTCTTCACGCCGGCGCTCGTCAATCGTGCGCCTGTCGCCGTCGCCATCGGCACGGAAGGGGCTGGCCCCGTTCTGGCGCAGATGATCCGCGCGCAGGTTGATCAAATCCTGTCGCCGTCGCTCGGCCGCCTTGCAAGCCTTGCCAACGGTTATCGCGAGGCCGTCGACCATATCCTGCCGCGCGGCGTGACGCGCCGTGTCTTCTGGCGCCGTTTCTTTCAGGGCGCGGTCGCCGATGCCGTCAACAATGGCGATATTGCGCTGGCCCGCCACACCGCCGATACGCTACTCAACGCGCAGGGCAAGGCCGCCGGCCATGTTTGGCTCGTCGGCGCCGGTCCGGGCGCCGAGGACCTGCTGACGCTGCGCGCCCAGCGCGTGATGATGGAAGCCGATGTCATCGTGTTCGATGCGCTGGTGCCGCAGGCCATTGTCGATATGGGCCGCCGCGATGCCGAGCGCCTTTCGGTCGGCAAGCGCAAGGGTTGCCACTCCAAATCCCAGGACGAGATCAACGACCTGCTCGTCGAACTCGGCAAGTCGGGCAAGCGCGTCGTGCGCCTGAAATCCGGCGATCCGCTGGTCTATGGCCGCGCGGGCGAGGAAATGGCGGCGCTGCGCCAGGCGGGCGTCACCTATGAGGTCGTGCCGGGCATTACCTCCGCCTTTGCCGCCGCCGCGGATTTCGAACTGCCGCTGACGTTGCGCGGCGTTGCCTCCTCGCTCGTCTTCACGACGGGCCACGACCTCACGGGCTCCGTGCTGCCGGATTGGGCACGCCTTGCGATTTCCGGCGCCACCGTCGCCGTCTATATGGGCCGCTCGGTCGCCGCCTCCGTTGCCGCACGGCTGATGGAAGCCGGCCTGCCGGACGAGACGACCGTCGCCGTCGTCGAAAACGCCAGCCGCCGCGAAAAGCGCCTGCTGCACGGCACGCTCAAGGATCTTCCGGGCCTCGAACACCGCGACGAACTGTCCGGCCCGGTCATGGTTATCATCGGCGACGCGGTTGCGGGCGCCAATTTCGAACATTCCGAACCGCTTGCCATCCGGCAGACGGTTCGCGACACAGCAGCACTGGGAGCATGACATGGCCGACAAGGTTCTGACAGCCAATCGCCTTTCCGACGGCATTTCCGTCTGGCTGGATGCCGCCGGCACCTGGAACGAATCCTTGCAGGCCGCCTTCGTCGCGCGCCATAAGGAAGCCGTCGAGGCCCTGGAAGCCACCGGCAAGCAGGCCTTCGCCGACAACAAGGTGGTTGACGTGAACGTCGTTGATGTCGAAGACGTCGATGGTGTTCTCCGGCCGCTGCGCATGCGCGAGCGCATTCGTGCCGAAGGTCCTTCGATCCCCTATGCGGTCGGCTATGCCGGCCTGGTTGCGACGGCCCCGGCCGCCTGAGGAAATTTAGATGTATCGTTACGACGAATTCGATCACGCCTTTGTCTCCGACCGTGTGGAGCAGTTCCGCGATCAGGTCGCCCGCCGCCTGTCCGGCGAGCTGGCCGAGGATGCGTTCAAGCCGCTGCGCCTGATGAACGGCGTCTATCTCCAGCTGCACGCCTATATGCTGCGCGTCGCCATTCCCTACGGCACGCTGAACGGCCGCCAGATGCGCATGCTGGCCCTCATCGCCCGCAAATATGACCGTGGCTATGGCCATTTCACCACGCGCCAGAATATCCAGTACAACTGGCCGAAGCTTTCGGAACTGCCGGATGCGCTCGCTGATCTCGCCACCGTCGAGATGCATGCGCTGCAGACCTCGGGCAACTGCATTCGCAACGTCACGGCCGACCATTTTGCCGGCGCTGCCGCCGATGAAGTCGCCGATCCCAGGCCCTATGCGGAAATCTTGCGCCAGTGGTCCTCGGTCCATCCGGAATTCTCGTTCCTGCCCAGAAAATTCAAGATCGCCGTCACCGGTGCGGAGCGCGACCGTGCGGCAATCCAGGTGCACGACATCGGCCTGCATTTGAAGAAGGACGAGAACGGCCGCATTGGCTTTGCCGTCTATGTCGGCGGCGGGCAGGGCCGCACGCCGATGATCGCCAAGAAGATCCGCGACTTCCTGCCGGAAGAGGACCTTCTGTCCTACACGACCGCGATCATGCGCGTGTACAACCTGCACGGCCGCCGCGACAACAAGTACAAGGCACGCATCAAGATTCTCGTGCACGAAACGGGTGCCGAGGAGTTGGCTCGCCAGGTCGAGGTCGAGTTCGCCGCCCTCAAGGACACCGAGCTGAAGCTGCCGGAGCGCGACGTCGCCGCCATCTCCGCCTATTTCGCACCGCCGGAGTTTCCGCCGCGCGCCGAAGGCTGGGCGAACCTTGCACAGTGGAAGAAGACCGATGCCGACTTCGCCCGCTGGGTTCAGCAGAACGTGCAGCCGCACAAGCACCCCGACTATGGGATGGTCACGATCTCGCTGAAGCCGATCGGCGGCATTCCGGGGGACGCGACCGACGCGCAAATGGAAGCCGTCGCCGATATCGCGGAGGAATATGCCTTCGATGAGATCCGCGTCAGCCACGAACAGAACCTGATCCTGCCGCATGTCGCGCTCGCCGATCTGGAACCGGTCTATCGCGGCCTCGTCGCCGTCGGTCTGGCGACCGCCAATGCCGGCCTGATCACCGATATCATTGCCTGTCCCGGCTTGGACTACTGCGCCCTGGCAAACGCCCGCTCGATCCCGGTCGCGCAGGAGCTTTCGCTGCGGTTCGGGGCGCCCGAGCGTCAGGCCGAGATCGGTGAACTGAAGATCAAGATTTCCGGCTGCATCAATGCCTGCGGCCACCACCATGTGGGCCATATCGGCCTGCTCGGTGTGGAAAAGAAGGGCGAGGAACTCTACCAGATCACGCTCGGCGGCTCGGGTGACGAGAACACCTCGATCGGCGAGATCATCGGCCGCGGCTTCGAGCCGGAGAAGGTAACGGATGCTGTCGAGGTGATCGTCAATACCTATCTCGGCCTGCGCCTCGACCCCACGGAAATCTTCCTCGATGCCTATCGTCGCGTCGGACCGCAGCCCTTCAAGGATGCGCTCTACGGCGACAAGACGGCCGCGGCAGCCTGAGGAGTTTTGAAACATGACGAAAATCTGGAACGAATCCGGCTTTGTGACCGACGATCCCTGGATCATCGAAACCGAGGAAACCAAGGCCGGCTCGAACGAGAAGGCGATCCTGGGCCTCGATCATTTCCTGGCGAAGGTTGCCGAAGGTGACGAAACGGGCCTCGGTGTGCTGATCAACCCCGCCGACGACGTGCGCAGGCTGGAAGGCCATCTCGACCGGCTGGCGCTGGTGGCGGTCGCTTTCCCTGCCTTCAACGACGGCCGTGCCTTCAGCCATGCCTCGCTCTTGCGCTCGCGGTTACATTTTGCAGGCGAGGTGAGGGCGGTCGGCGATGTTCTGATCGACCAAATCTCGCTGATGCTGCGCTGTGGCATCGACAGCTTCGCCGTCACCAACGCGACGGCGCTGAAGCGTCTTGCGGAAAACCGCTTGCCGGGCATCGACAACCACTACCAGCCGACCGCGCGTCCCTCGCAGGACGTCGGCTCCTACAGCTGGCGCCGCCGGGCCTGATTTCAGGCCCGGTTTGCGGGATCGCCGGCGAAAGGCCGCAATTGCGGTGTAGTCTTGCGTCAGGTCAAGGACGCGGGCCGTGCTTTGCGGGAAAGTTGCACGTGCGGCAAACTATTGCGCGGCCAATCGGCGCATTGGAACGGGATACCTTCCTTTGGCGCTCCACATGTAATATCTGCCTATCGTCAAGATTATCAGACGCAGCCAGGATCGATCCCGAAATGAACGCACCTGCCAAGACCGAAGAATTCGTGCCCGCCATCCCCGCCGGTGTTTTCGCCGAGACGGTGACGAGCGTGCAGCATTATACGGATCGCCTGTTCCGCTTCCGCATGACGCGCCCGGAAAGCTTCCGCTTCCGCTCCGGCGAATTCGCGATGATCGGCCTGATGGTCGGTGACAAGCCGGTTTACCGCGCCTATTCGATCGCCAGCCCGTCCTGGGACGAGGAACTCGAATTCTTCTCGATCAAGGTGCCGGAAGGCCCGCTGACCTCGCATCTCCAGCAGATCAAGCCCGGCGACACCGTGCTGATGCGCAAGAAGCCGACCGGTACGCTGGTGCTCGACGCGCTCACCCCCGGCAAGCGCCTCTACATGTTTTCGACCGGCACGGGCATTGCGCCCTTCGCCAGCCTGATGCGCGATCCGGAGACCTATGAGAAGTTCGACGAGGTCATCCTGACGCATACCTGCCGCGAAGTGTCGGAGCTGAAATACGGCTTCGATCTCGTCGAGGAAATCCGCAATCATGAATTCCTCGCCGAAGTCGTCGGCAACAAGCTGCGCCACTATGCGACCGTGACGCGCGAAGACTTCCCGTTCCAGGGCCGCATCACCGACCTCATCAAGAACGGCAAGATGTTCGCCGATCTGGGCGTACCGCATTTCGACCCGGCGGTTGATCGCGGCATGATCTGCGGTTCGTCCGCGATGCTGAAGGAAACCAAGGCGCTGCTGGAAGAGGCAGGTCTCGTTGAAGGCTCCAACAACAAGCCCGGCGAATTCGTGATCGAGCGCGCCTTCGTCGATTGATCGACGTCCATAATTTTAAGAAAAG
>NZ_JBLZPK010000034.1:61517-157686 GCF_049199905.1 Shinella sp. M27 | reverse complement strand
CCCTTTCTGTTTCAGGCCGAGAGATAGTCGAGCAGGTCGGTCATCGCCTCCGATGCCGCCTGACCGTCACCGTTGCGGATGGCACGGATGACCTTGACGTGGAGATCCACCGAACGGTCCATGTGCCTGTTGTCGGCGCGGGCGAACCAGAGGCGGCGGGCGTGGGTCTGCAAAGGCGCGAGCGCGCCCGTCAGGAAGCGATTCGGGCAGGCTTCCTCGAGGATTTCGTCAAACACCTTGTCGGCGGCGAGAAAGCCTTCGAGATCGGAGCGGATCGAGCAGGCAGTCATGGTCTGCGCGCATTCGACAAGCCGTTCGCGATGTTCCTCGCTGGCATGCCGGGCGACGAGATCGGCGGCCAGCGGCTCGAGCTGCCGGCGCGTAGCCATCACCTGGATGTGATCCTCCGCCCGAATTGCCGTGATCTGCAGCCCCGCGCGCGGCCGCACCGCAATCAATCCCTGCCATTCGAGTTTCTGGATGGCTTCACGCACCGGCGTGCGGCCATGCCCGGCCAGATCGATCAACTGCCGCTCGGTGACGAGCGAACCGGGTTTCAGCTTGAGCGTGACGACAAGGCCTTCGAGGGCGAGATAGGCGAGGTGGGCCTGCGAGGCCGCCGTTTCCGTCATTCCGCGATTCCCATTGATATATCACGTGGTCGCATGTCGCGCTTGGAATGGCAAATCTTCTGATATATCAGGGTGACCCGAGACGCAGGCAGGAAGCCCCGCCTGGAATTCGCGGCACCCTTTCGGCAAAACAAAAAGCCGGGATCTCTCCCGGCCTTCGTCTTGGCTCTGTTCTGTTTTCAGAGAATGAAGTCGCTGGCGTCCAGGCTCGCCTTGGTGAAGTGCTTCAGGATGATCACGTCCGCACTGGTCAGGCGAATTTCGACATCGTCGCCGACCTGCACGGCCTTGCTGAGAACTGAGCTTACCGACGAGAAATTGTAGGACTGGACATCGATGTTGTCTTCATTGTTCTTGAAGTCGGTGATCGTGTCCTTGCCATAGCCTGCGGCGAAGACGAAAATGTCCGCCCCGCTGCCGCCGGTGAGCGTATCGTTACCCTTGTAGCCGGTGAGCTTATTTTCTCCGGTGTTGCCGGTCAGCTTGTCGGCGAAGGCACTGCCGAAGAGGTTTTCGATGCCGGAATAGGTATCGCCCTGTGCCTCCTTTGTATTGACGCTGGCTTTTGCAAGGTTGGCGACAACACCGGACGTGGCATTCACATAGGTCGCGGTATCGACGCCGGTGCCCCCGATGAGTTTGTCGCCGCCTGCGCCGCCGTTCAGCGTATCGTTGCCGGCACCGCCGTTGAGCGTATCGGCACCGCCGCCGCCGTTGAGGGTATTGCCTGCGGAATTGCCAAATAGCTTGTCGGCGAATTTACTGCCGGTCAGATTTTCAATGGATGAGTAAGTATCTCCCGCAGCATCATTTTTATTGTCCGTAGGCTTGATGAGGCTGGCGACAACAGCCTTTGTCGCGTCCGAATACGAGGCCGTATCAGTCCCGGCTCCGCCTTTCAGGATATCGGCGCCCGAACCGCCGCGCAGGGTGTCGTTGCCATTGCCGCCATCGAGCGTATCACCGCCGGCTCCGCCGTTGAGCGTGTCGTTGCCATCGAGACCAAAGAGCATGTCGGCCCCGCCATTGCCCGAAAGGGTATTGACGCCCTGGTTGCCGCGGATCGTATCGCTTCCGCTGCCGCCTATGGCGTTCTCTATGAGCGAGCGAAGATCGCCTTTGAAGAGCAGGGCGTTGAAAATATTGCCTCGTGCAAAGCCATCGTTCGGGCCACCACCGAGATCGGCAAGTTGGGTGGCACTGAAAACGGAATATTTTCCCGGACGAAGATCGATGTTCAGTTTCGTGGTGTAGGCGCTGAGATCATAGGTATCGTTGCCGCCGCCGTCCCAGACCGTTGCAAAAATGCGATTCGCGCCGGGGGCGATGGCAACCTCGCCGTTGACCAGGGTCTTTCCGTTGCCGGGGGTCCATTTGTAGACGGTCGCGCCGGAATTGGTGGAATAATCCGCGCCGTACATATGCTGGAGAGCCGCGATATCCGCCATCATGAATGTCTGCGGCGCGTCGAATTCACCGTAGTCGTAACCGCCAACTGTGTCACCAATGAAGCTTCGATAGCTCATCACTGTGAATTCGACGCTGTTGGTTGCGTCTGGCATTTTGCCATAAACAAGATCTTCTTGCGCATGCTTCAGTCCAAGCGCGTGTCCTAATTCGTGGATCAGCGTGTGCCAGGCATAGTTGCCGGCAACGGGCTTGCGCATGTCGTTGATGGTGCCCACATAGGCCGTTCCAAACCAGATATCGCCATCGTCTGCGGTATCGGACGTAATCAAACTGGCCGGAAAATCTGCTACTTCTGCCGTATCTGGAACGCTGGACTCGGCAAAACGGAACGTCGCATTTGTCGAATTGCCCTGGGTAAAATTGAGATTGGTAAATCCTTCGACGGAGAAGCCATCGTTGGCGGCCCCTCCAAAGGATTTTTCCATTGCAAAGAGGGCGGCATTTTTCTGTTGTGTCGTAACTGTATTGAACCCGCTATCGTATTTCGAATAGCTATAGTCCGAGACCTGCGTCGGAAAGGCGTATGTAACTGTAGAAGTGCTCCAGCCTGTCCCGACAAGAACTGAATCGACGAAGATCGACCCGCTTGCATCGACGGTTTTTGTGGTTGTTGCAGAACCCGACATGTTTCCCTCCAGAAGAAATGATAGGGGCCTGCTTTCAGAATCGGCAGGGCTTCCCAAAAAGGCCTTAGTGTCGATACAATATCATATTAGCCGATCTAAAGACGCGCGAGATCATCATGCTATTCGGGATTTTTTTGGCGCTATATGTTACGGGTCTTAACGTCGCTGGCTGGACGAGCCCGTTGAGGGTGCCAGCCGCAGAACACGAAACGGTCACGCGCGTAGTCATGCAGAAGCCAGGCGATCCGGAAAAAATTATCGAATCTGAATATACGCGGCTGAAAAATCGCGGCACCCGCGAAGGGTTGGAGCTTTTCATTGCCCGGCATCCGGATCATCCGCTCGCCGATAAGGCCCGCGAGGACATCAAGCGTCTGTACGACTGAGTATTGCCCGGACGCAATATAAGTCCGGCATTATCTGTCTTATTCCATTGTCATTTTAGCGATCTCTGGCGACGCCGCCAGCCTCGTCATCGCCCCTCCGCAGATACACCCGAATAAAGCCGTCAGCCCACCCGTCGATAGGAGGATTGCGGTTGACGAACGTCATGGGCCTTGCCAGCATGCCCTGACATTCGGACCGTCCAGTTTGCATTGTGGGGGCATACGTTGACTGCGGGTTCTATCGTCGCGACACTTCTGATCGTCTTCGCCGGTCTTCTGGCCGTGCCGGCCGTCAGCCATACAAATGCGGGGACGACCTTTTCCCTGATGGCCTCGTCCATGGCCTTCGTCGCGATGGCGATCGCCCAGTTCATGGCGACGCGCCCGCCCTTCGTCGAGAAGCTTTTCGGCGGGCTTGACCGCATCTACCAGTTCCACCGCAAGATCGGTATCGCGGTGCTCTGTCTTATCCTGTTCCACTATTTCATCGCGCCCGATTTCCAGGGATTGTCGGTGACGAGCGGCCTCAACGTGCTTGCCAAGACGGCGGGGGAGTGGGCCTTCTACGGCTTCGTCTTCCTGCTCATTTTCAGCCTCGTGAAAATCATTCCGAAAACGCGTTTCCAGATTCCCTATCAGTACTGGCGCATCACGCATCGCTTCATCGGCCTGCTTTTCGTGCTGGTCGCCTTCCACCAGATGTTCATCAAGCGCCCCTATGACGGTACGGCATTCCTCGCGACCTATCTCAACATCTTCGCGCTGATCGGCATCGTCAGCTATGCCTATACGCAGCTCCTGCCGTGGCTGCGCACGCGGCGCTACGAGGTGGTCCATGTCGAAAAACACGATGGCGCGACGATCATTTCGGCGCGTCCCATCAATGGCAAGCTGCGTGCGATGCCAGGCCAGTTCGGCTTCTTCCGGGTCAACAAATCGGGTCTGCGCGAGCCGCATCCCTTCACCATTGCCGGCATAGACGAAGACGGCTCGGTGCGTTTCGCGATCAAGCCGCTCGGCGACTATACCAAGGCGTTGCGCGAGGGCGTGGCGGTCGGCGATGCGCTGACGCTTGAGGGCGGCTACGGGCATTTCAATCACAAGCGCGGCGGCAAGAAGCAGATCTGGCTTGCCGGCGGCATTGGCGTCACGCCGTTTCTTGCCATGGCGAGCCGGCTGAAAGGCGATGAGGGGCAGGACATCCAC
Source organism: Shinella sp. M27 (assembly GCF_049199905.1). NCBI lineage: Bacteria > Pseudomonadati > Pseudomonadota > Alphaproteobacteria > Hyphomicrobiales > Rhizobiaceae > Shinella > Shinella sp. M27. The sequence goes on along the minus strand of NZ_JBLZPK010000034.1, from coordinate 153,366 downwards.
ATGATCTACTGTGTGCGCGACGGGGCGGAGGCGATCGGCCTCGACACGTTCCGAGCGCAGGCGGAAAAACTCGGCAACTTCAGCTTCGTGCTGCACAATTCGGCGACCGACGGACGCTTCGATGCATCGAAGCTCGTTTCCGGCACCAGCATAAACCCGGCCGAGGCCGACCTGTGGTTCTGCGGCCCGCCGCCCTTGCGGCTGGCGATCGAGAAGGGTTTGAGAGAACTCGGCAAGCCGCCGCGGCGCGTCGAGTTCGAGCGTTTCGAGTTTCGATAGGACAGTTCCCGAAGAAACTGCGAAGTTGTTTTGCATCCGGAATTGTTGAGACAGTTTGAATTTCCAGCCGGCTCGCCGGCCTCTTGGAGCGAAGGGAACAAGCCATGCGCGTGTTCAACACATCACTTCTGCGGCCGGTCAGCCGCCTTGCCGCCGCCCTCGGTCTGATGCTCGCGGTTTTCTGTCCCGCCGGCGCCTTTGCCATCGATCAGTTCGCACCGGATGCCTTCGGCACCTACAAGGCGAATGTCGATAACGGCAAGGTCCTGTTCGGTGCGGCCGGCTGCGGCGCCTGCCACGGTTCCGGCGACAATACGGAACTGCTCTCGGGCGGCATGGAAATGCAGACGGCGATCGGCAAATTCTTCGCGCCGAACATTTCCGCCCATCCGAACGGCATCGGCGGCTGGTCCAATGCGGACTTCCTCAACGCCGTGATGGTCGGCCTCAAGAAGGATGGCGACAATCTCTATCCGGTCATGCCCTACACGTCCTACGGCGGGATGAAGCCTGAAGACGTGCTCGACATCAAAGCCTATATCGACACGCTGCCGCAGTCGGATGCGGCTTCTAAGGAACACGAGATCGCGTTCCCCTTCAGCCGCCAGACCACGATCACGCTCTGGAAGCGCAGCCACTTCGTCGTGCAGGCCTACCAGCCGCGCGAAGAGACCCAGATGGAGCGCGGCCGCTACCTGGTCGAGAACGTCGGCGGCTGCGGCGATTGCCACACCCCGCGCACCACGACTTACGGTCTCGATCTCACCCGTGCCTACGAGGGTGAAAAAGGCCTGACCGGTGCCGTCGCGCCCGATATCACCAAGGCCCGCATGGGCGGCCTTGCCTCGCATGAAGTGTTCACCAAGGGCCTGATCGAGGAAGGCAAGAAGCTTTCCGGTTCGCCGCTGTCCGATCCGGTCATGCGCCGCATCGCGCAGGGCCTTTCGGCGCTGTCTGACGAAGACAAGCAGGCCATGTACGCCTTCCTCGCCGACCGCGAGGTGAAGGTGACGCCGGTCGAAACCAGCACCGCGCCCGTCTGCAGCGAGGCAACCGCCGAAAGCGCACTCACCGCCGGTGGCGGCAGCGCGGAATTCGCGTCTGCGGCCGATGCTTTCATCGGCAAATATTGCCGCAACTGCCATGGTCCGGGGGAAAGCTCGCAAGGCTCGTTCCCGTCTGGCGATCTCGCTTCGATTGCCGCCAATCCGGCTTTCGTAACACCAGGCGATGCCTCCAAGTCGCTGCTCTATACCAGCGTCACCAGCGGCCGCATGCCGCTCGGCAAGCGTCCCGATGATGCCGAAGTGCAGGGCCTTGCCAACTGGATCAACTCGCTCAGCCAGTCGGCCATTCCGACGGCGGTGTCGGCGACCCAGGTCAAGCGCTCGCGGCCGATGCTGAAATATCTCGATTTCGTCGATCTTGCGTTGCAGGACATCTCAAAGGTCGATGAACACGACCAGCCCTTCATGCGCTATTTCAGCTATCGCGACCAATATAACGGCATGATGAGCTGTGAGACGCACGAAACCTTCCTGAAGCGCATGAAGGTTCTGGCTGGCGGCTTCAAGAAACTCATCAACTCGCTGTCCTACGGTCCGGAACTTGTGCTTCCCGAGGAAGTCGAGGGTTCGGATGGCCTGCTCGTCCGCGTCGATCTGCGCGACCTCGAATGGAGCCAGGAAGACTATGACTTCCTGATCAACGAGTATTTCTACGGCGTCGATCCGGCGAGCAACGCGACGCTGCACGCCCTTGCCAAGGCGACGCAGACGACGCTGCCCATCATGCGTGTCGACTGGTTCATGAGCAACGGCGCCCGGCCGAAGGTCTATAACCGCCTCATGAAGCTGCCGACCAATATCAGCGAGCTCGAACATCGCTTCGGGGTCAACGTCAACCAGAACATCGAACGCCGCCGCATCGTGCGCGCCGGTTTTGCCGATGGTTCCTCCGGCGTGTCCGACCACAACCGCATGCTGGAACGCCACGACATGCCATTCGGCGGTTATTACTGGAAGTCTTACGACTTTGCCGGCGATCTCGGTCGCCAGGTGCTGAAGCGCTTCCCGGCCGGCCCGGATGGTGTGCAGCTGAAAGCCGGGCTGCTGCCCTTCGAACATGACGGCGGCGAAATGATCTTCTCGCTCCCGAACGGCATGCAGGGCTACTATCTGTCGACCAACAAGGGCGATCAGCTCAATGTCGGCCCGACGACGATCGTCTCCTTCCGCAAGCGGCCGATCGGCAAGGGCGTCGAGATCATCAATGCCCGCTCGTGCTTCGACTGCCATTTTGACGGCATCCTGTCCAAGCGCGACCAGCTGCGCGAGCATATCGAGACTTCCACGCTGTTCTCCAAGGACCAGCAGGACGAGCTGCTCGCGGTCTATGTGCCGCAGGAGGAGCTGAACGAGGTCTATAAGCGCGACACGGACCGTTTCGTCAGCGCGCTCGATCGCCTTGGCATCACCGAACCGACATCCGGCGGCGGCAAGACGGGCCTCAAGGCGCCGGGCGGTGCAGAGATATTCACCTACTTCGCCGACCAGTACGAGGACGAGCTGAACTTCGAGCAGCTGGCGGCCGAATTCGACATGACGCCGGAGGAGTTCTCCTCCGACATCCGCCGCCTGACCGATGTCGACGCCCTGCGCATCGGCCTCGACTGGGTGGCGACGCTGGAAGCCGGCGCCACGATACCGCGCAATGAGGTCGAGGAGCAGTATGCCTTCATGTTGCAGCCGCTTGTGCAGCTCGATCCGCTGAAGCGCGGCGTCAATCCGGAAGAGGGCGCCGCGAACACGGCAAACAACACCCAGTACCAGCAGCCGGAGCAGAAGCAGGAACAGAAGGTCGACAACACGGCCTATCAGCAGCCGCAATCGACCGAAGGGCAGGTGGCCAATACGGAGCAGTATGCCACCCAGACCCAGACCAACACGGCCTATGTCGTTCCCGCCTACAAGCAGGAAGACAAGGCACAGGCTGAAAAGGTGAAGCTGGCGCTCAAGGTGCCCAGCACATCGGCGAAGGTCGGCGATTACCTCAGCTTCGAGCTCAGCACCAACCATAGCTGCGAGCTTCAGGTGATGTATGTCGAGGATACCGGCAATGTCGAAATCATCCCGGATGTGATGATCGGCAATACCACGCTGAATGAAGGCGAAAGCCGTCTTATTCCGCAGCCGGGTTCTGGTAACCTGACCTTCGATTCGCCCTCGCCGGGCGAAACGATGATTGCCTTCTGCCGCATTGGCGGGCTTGGCGACCAGAAGATGACGGTAGAGAAGGCCAGGCAGCTGGTGGCTGGCTCAAAGCTGCCAGCGACCAAAGGTATCGCCGTCAACCTTGCCAAGCAGGCCGAGCAGGACAACGGCGCGAGCGGCCTCCAGATGGTGACGTTCGAAATCAAATGACGACAAGGGCAGGGGCTTTCGAGCCCCTGCCTGTTCGTTTCAAGAGGACATGAGGACTGGACCGACAATGCTGATGCGATCTTTGGCAGCGACACTCTTGGTACTGGCTGGTGCTGCTCCGGCCGCAGCAGCCTGCGATGCCTTTACCGGTGTCATCGAGGCGTTCAATGCCGGTGACGAGCAGAAGGCCCAGTCGATTGCCGAAACCGCAGGCACCGCCAATTGCAGCGCCAACGAGCGCACCCTTGTCGGGCGCGTCGCGGCGCTCTCCAGCTTCAACCGCATCGCAACCGAGGTCGGCAATGGCGGCAAGCTTGCGGATCACCGCGCGGATCTGGAAGCGCTTCAGAAGAAATACGGCGGCCCCTGGCAGGTCTTCGATGCGCTGGGCGATCTCGCCCGCGAGCGCAAGGACTATGAGGAAGCGGCCAAGCTCTACCAAATCGCGCTGGAGGACGGTTCCAACACGACGCTGACGCCGGACTGGATGGCGCCGGATGAGGACTACATCCGCCGCCTCGACCGGCTTGCCGGCGAAATGCGCCTTGCCGCGCCGCGCCCGGTGAAGCTTGCCATGCGCGGCGGCTGCAAGGTCTCCTTCCGCGGCGTGACGATCAAGAAGAAATCGACCCCGGTGCGCTATGTCTTCGGCACCGCCGATTTCACGCCCGAGGGCATAGAGGCCGCAAAGGACGTTGCGGAATGCCTGAAAGCCGTCAAGCCCGGCGCGATCCAGCTGATCGGCCATACCGATCCGGTCGGCTCGGCGGAGGCGAACTACAAGCTCTCGCTGGCGCGTGCCGACGCGCTGAAGACCTACCTTTACGACGCAGGCTATGCCGGCACGATCACCACCGTCGGCAAGGGCGAGGACGAACCTTTCAAGCCTGATGATGCCAGCGCCTATGACACGGACACGCTGAACCAGTTGAACCGCCGCGTGGAAGTGGATGTGCAATGAAACGGCTGCTGCCCCGTCTGCTGGCGCTTTCCCTGACGGCGGCCTTCCCGCTGCCGGCCTTCGCGGCGCAGACCTATGCGCTCGTCGTCGGCGTCGACGAATATCCCTATGAAGTCAGCCTCGACGGCGCGGTGCGTGACGCAGAGGATGTCTATGCATCGATGAGCGCCGCCGGCTTCACCGTGAAGAAATTCACCAATGCCGAAGCGCGCAAGGACGATATCCGCAAGGCCTGGACGGACATGGTGGCCGAAGCGGCGGCCGGCGACACGATCATCTTCACCTATGCCGGCCACGGCGCGCAGATGCCGGAGCTCATTCCGGGCGACGAAGCCGACGGGCTCGACGAATTCCTCCAGCTGCCGGGTTTCGACCGAAACCGTTTCCAGGAAACCTTCAAGGAAATCATTGTCGATAACGAGATGAACGAATGGTTCGGGGAGGCCGAAGCCAAGGGTGTGCATGTGCTCTTCGTCTCCGACAGCTGCTTTTCCGGCGGCATGAGCCGCTCGATCAAGGGCAAGACACGTCTGGCACCCGCCGTGACGGTCAAGCTCGCGCCGCCGTCGCAGGAGGCCATCGCGGGCGCGAACCTCAAGGAGGTCAATTTCAAGCAGGTGACGGTGCTGGCCGCTTCGCTGGAAAGCCAGCCGACGCCGGAGGTCATCATCGACGGCGAGCCGCGCGGCGCGCTGAGCTGGAGCTTTGCCCGCGCCGTGGAAGGCAGCGCCGATCGCGACGGCAACGGCATCATCACGCGCATCGAGCTCGAAGACTATATCTTCAGCAATGTGAAGAACCGCTCCGAGGCGCTGCAGGTGCCGAACTTCATGCCACAGGTCGCCCGCTCGGAGAGCGAGGTCGTTGTGACGCTGACGCGCGGCATTCCCGCCGCAACGGCCGACACCACGACAACGACCAGCGACGCCGGCACGACCCCGAAAACCATCAAGAGCGTCAAGGATCTGGGCTGGACGGGCAACATCGCGCTCCAGATCGATGGCGACGCAGAAAAGCCGAAGGGCACAGACGGTACCGGCACGCCCTTCCGCTGGGACGTGGCAAGCGGCACCTTCTACACGCCGAACGGCGACGTCGCGGGCGAGAATGTCGGCGCAGACCGCATCCAGTCGGTGGTCGACAAATATATCCTGCTCGATTTCCTCAAGGCCATGGCGAGCCAGAACCCCGGCACGGTCTCGCTGACCCCGGTCAAGGACATCTATGCCGCCGGCCAGCGTCTGCGCTTCGATGCGCCTCCCGGCCGCTATCCGAACATGCTGGTCTTCAACCTCGCCAACACGGGTGAAGTGCAGTTCCTCGACATGCAGACGGCCGGCACCAACAGTTCCGAATTCAAGCTGACGGATGTCGAGGTCGTGAAACCCTTCGGCGCCGATCACCTGATCACCATCTGGACCGCCGAACCGGTCGATGCCATCGGCGCGGCGCTGTCCGACAAGAACGTCACCGCCGCGGCCCTGTTGCAGGCACTCTTGACACGGCTCGACGGCAAGGAGGCAAGCGTGGCCATCCAACCTCTCTATACGCGGGAAACGCTCTGATGCTCCGTTACGCCGCAGTGCTCCTCCTTTCGCTCTGCCTGTTCTCTTCGGCGCAGGCCGCCGACCGCGCGCTTCTCGTCGGCATCGGCACCTATGCCTCGCTGCCGGAAAAGATGTTCCTCGAAGGGCCGAAGAACGACGTACCGCTGATCGAGAAGCTCCTGAAAGAGAAGCAGGGCTATTCGGCCGATTCGATCCGTGTCCTGCTCGACAAGGATGCAAGCCGCGCCTCCATTCTCGCCAGCATCGACGAATGGCTGATCAAGGGCACGCAGCCGGGCGACCGCGTCTATTTCTATTTTTCCGGCCATGGCCTCCAGGTGAAGGATGTCAGCGGCGATGAGGAGGACGGCCTCGACGAGGCGCTCTCGACCTATGACATTGCCGCCGGCGACGGCGACTGGACGAATGTCATCCTCGACGACGAAATCGAAGCGATGCTGGAAAAACTGAAGGACCGTGCCGTCTCGATCGTCATCGACGCCTGCCACTCAGGTACGATTTCGCGCTCGCTCTCGACCCAGGTTTCCGACGTGATGGAAAGCGCGCGCTTCCTGCCGCGGCCCTTTGCCAAGCCGGTGGAAGCCGTGAAGACCCGCGGCCTGCGCATCGATGTCGCCGTGGTCGACAAGCCTGATATCGTCAAGCAGAACGGCGTGGAAGCCTGGAGCGCGGCCTCGTCCTATCAGGTCGCCTGGGACGACACGCGCCTGCCGCCGGAGGAGCGTCACGGTGTCTTCACGCTCTCCTATGTCAACGGCCACGAGACAGCCGCCGCCGACAGCAACGGCAACGGCATCGTCTCCAATGCCGAGCTCCTGGAATATGTGAAGAAGCAGTCGCAGACCTATTGCGCGAGCCAGACCCAGTGCCAAGGCCTCGACCCCCAGCTCGAGGTCAATTACGCACTTTTGGGGGCGGCAGCGGTGACCCCGACAGGTGGTGAAGCGACGGGCCAGCAGACCCAGCAATATCAACAGACGCAGACCGGTGGCGACACACAGCAGCAGACGACGGACTATTCACAGCAACAACAGAGTGCGGATTACGGCAAGGTCGAACCGGTCAAGGTCGAGAACACCCAGCAGACGGCCTATGTCGCGGCAAATCCGGTGGATGCCGTCAGCGATATCCTCGGCAAGCCGCCGGCCGGCGATGTCCAGCTCTCGCTGTCCTCTGATCACTTAAACGTCGGTGATCCCTTCCGCATTACCGTGACGAGCGCCACCGGCGGCCATCTTATCCTTTACGACGTCGACAAGGACGGCAAGGCGACGCAGATATTCCCGAACGAGGCCGCCAAGAAGATCACGGCGCTCACCCCCCATACGCCGCTGACCATCCCGGACGACTATTACGGCTTCGATTTCGAGGCCGATGGGCCAAGCGAAAACGTTCTGGTCGCCATCGTGGTAGCCGACGACGTCGATCTCACGAAGGTCGCGCCCAACGACTACGGCCTGCAGAAAGAGCTCGACGCCCGCACGACGATCGCCGACATTGCCGGTACGCTGCAGCAGACCTGGACGCGCGACACGGAAAACCGCAGCGTGAACTGGTCGCTGGGACTGTTGAAATATAAAGTTTATTGAGTAGCTATTGCCATTGCCATTTCAGGCGTTCGCGGGTGTTACATCCGCGAACGCTTTCATCGCAATGATTCAAGAGCGCTGCTTCTCGCCTGCGCTCTTGCCGTCGGAGCTCTTTGATCGCTCCTCGAAACGATCGGCGCCCTTGGCCAGCTCCGATCCTTTTTCGTCTTCGATCTTGCGCTCTTCCGCCCGCGCGGCCTTGTGCAATCCCCGGCCGCCTTGCTTGCCGGTTTCCGTGGGTGCGTTTTCAATGGTCATGATTTTGTCCTCCATCGACTCAGCGGAAACGGCGAGAAGACCCGTTGGTTCCCCGGTCGGATGCAAGGCAATTTTGTTGAGGAAATGCGGTGTCCGATCTTAAACTCATCTAGCTCGATACAGCCGAAGAAGGGCATCGACGACGAGAAAAGCCTAGCGCCGTCGAAAACTGGGCCGAGTATGGGAAGCTGCTACAGAGTATCTTGTTTCTGACGAGTGGTGGTGAGCGCGCAGGGATTCGAACCCTGGACCTACTGATTAAAAGTCAGTTGCTCTACCGGCTGAGCTACGCGCTCCCAAGGGCTGCAAATGGTGCCCCGCAGAAGTGCGCGGAACATAGGCAGGAGGGTTTGCCGGGTCAACCCGGAAAATGCGGCGGAAAACAGGTTTTGCTGCATTTCGCCGCGTTCTCCAAAAGGTGATTGGCAGGAGGGGGTCTCGGCGGCTATCAGGGGGCACTCGCGGCGGTGAGGGCGGGCGGGATTTTCGCCTTGTGTCCAATCCGCCTGATGTCTCGGAGCAGCCTCTTGTCGATTGCCGATATTTCCCTCTGGAGCGCGCTTCTGGCCGGAGCGCTGTCGTTTCTATCGCCCTGCGTGCTGCCGCTTGTGCCGCCTTATCTGTGTTATATGGCGGGCATTTCCGTGGATCAGTTTCGGGGCGGGGAGGCGGCTGCGGTGCGGCGCGATACGCGGGGCGCGGTGTTGCTGGCGGCGTTTTTCTTCACGCTGGGCTTTGCCACCGTTTTCGTCTCGCTTGGGGCAGGGGCTTCGACCATCGGCATGGTGCTCAGGCGCCATCTCGACCTGCTCGCGCAGATCGGCGGCGTCGTCATCATCCTGATGGGCCTGCATTTTCTCGGGCTTCTGCGCATCGGGCTCTTTGCCCGCGAGGCGCGGTTCCAGGGCGGCGGCAAGCCGGCTACGGCGTCGGGCGCCTACATCATGGGGCTAGCCTTCGCCTTCGGCTGGACGCCGTGCATTGGGCCGGTGCTTGGGGCCATTCTCGGCATTGCCGCCGCGCGCGAGACCGTTGGCGACGGGGCTGTGCTGCTTGCCGTCTATTCGCTCGGGCTAGCCATTCCATTCTGGATCGCGGCCGGGTTTTCCGGCGCCTTCATGCGTTTTCTCGTCCGTTTCCGCCGCCATCTCGGTACGGTGGAGAAGATCATGGGCGTGCTGCTGGTCCTCACTGGCCTCGCCTTCATCTTCGGCTATATCAGCGCCGTCGCCATCTGGTTCCAGCAAACATTTCCCATTCTCTCGCAAATCGGCTAGTCCGGGATACGGTCTTCTGAAAGCAGCGGGAGCAGGCTTCGGCCCATGGCTGACATCATCGGTTTGGTCCTGCCGTTCTTTGGCATGATCCTCTTGGGCTATGTGGTCGCGAAGATCACCCGGCAGCCGGTCGAGTCGCTCGGCTGGCTCAACACGTTCATCATCTACATCGCGCTGCCGGCGCTGTTCTACAAGCTGGTGGCAAAGACGCCGATCGAGCAATTGACGCGCGTCGATTTCATCGTCGCCAATATCAGTGCGACCTATCTGGTCTTCGCGCTGATCTTCGCGGTCGGACTGTTTTTGCGCCGGGCGACGGTGGGCGAAGCGACGATCCAGGGGCTGGCGGCGGCCTATGGCAATATCGGTTATATGGGGCCTGGGCTGGCGCTGCTTGCCTTCGGCGAGCCGGCGGCGGTGCCGGTGGCGCTGGTCTTCTGCTTCGAGAACATGCTGCATTTCATGGTCGCACCCGCGCTGATGGCACTGGGCGGCGGGGAGAAGCAGGCGCCGTTTCGGATCGTCGCAGGCATTGTGAAGAAGATCGTCACGCATCCCTTCATCATCGCGACGGCGGCGGGCTTTATTGCGGCTTTCACCGGCTTCGAGGCGCCGGTGCCTTTGCAGCGGTTGATCGATTATCTGGCGCAGGCGGCGGCTCCTTGCGCGCTGTTTGCCATGGGGGTGACGCTGGCGCTGCGTCCGTTGAAACGGGTGCCGGTCGAGATCGGCTATATCGTACCGGCAAAGCTGCTCTTGCTGCCGGTCACGATGTATATGGTGCTGGGGCTTGCCGGTAATTTCGATCCGGTCTGGGTCTTTACCGCCGTGCTGCTCGCCGCCCTGCCGACGGCGACCAATGTCTTCGTCATCGGCCAGCAATATGGCGTCTGGCAGGAGCGGGCGTCCGCGACCATCCTCATCACGACGGTCCTGTCCGTCGCGACGGTGACGATCCTGCTTTATCTCATCAAGTCAGGCCTGCTTGCGGGTGACCCGTTCCCGTAATGTGTCGCGAAACGCCTTGAGCGAGCCGCCCGGCTCGATTCCCTCGCGCATGACGATGCTGCGCAGCGGGCCGAGCGCCGAAAGGAGATGCAGGCCAGCCGAGCGCAGGAACTGCATGGGCAGGAAATCCGACAGCAGCGACCGGTTGAGCAGGTCGACGCTCACGGTGCGCGAGCGGACATCCGCCTGGCGCTTGCGGTCGAAACGCTCGCCGATGCCGTCATAGGCGGCCGGCTCCGTCATCTGCAGCAGTTCCTTCAGGGCCATGATATCGCGCAGGCTGAGATTGAGGCCCTGGGCGCCGATCGGCGGGAAGGCATGTGCGGCCTCGCCGATGAGCGCGATGCGGCCCTTGCCGAAGCGATCCGCCGTCATGCCCGAAAGCGGGAAGCTCTGCGCGCCACCTTCGACGGTGACCTTTCCGAGCATGGACTGCATGCGCGTTTCGACGGCCTGGCTGAGTGCGGCATCCGGGAGATCGCGAAGCTTTGCGGCTTCCTTCCGCGGCAGCACCCAGACGAGGCTGGAGCGGCGGCCGGGCAGGGGTACCTGCGTGAAGGGGCCGCTTTCCGTGTGGAATTCGGTGGAGACGTTGCCGTGCGGGCGATCATGCGAAAAATTGAGCACGAGGGCGGCCTGCGGATAGGACCAGCTACGAATGCCGATGCCGGCGCTCTCACGGATCTTCGACTTTCGGCCATCGGCGCCGACAACGAGACGGGCCAGCACGCGTTCACCGTCGTCGAGCGCCAGTTCCACGCCGTTTTCAAAGGCGGTGGCGGCGGTTACGCCATTCGGCAAGCGCAGGATATTGCCGTCGGCCGCGATGCGGGCGTCCAGCACATCGATGAAGGGGGCATTCGGAATGTTGTAACCGAAGGCGGCAAGGCCGACCTCGCCGGAGCGGAACGCAACCGGCGGCGCCCGCAGAAGCCGCACCGTGCCGTCGAGGATTTGCATGGTTTCGAGGGCTGCCGCATGCGGTGCGATATCGTCCCACAGGCCGAGCACCTTCAGGAAGGCGATGGACTGGTCCATCAGCGCCGTTGTGCGGCCGTCGCCGGTGCGGGCGGGCGGGGCGATCAGCGCGACGCTGCGGCCCGAATCGGCAAACGCCAGAGCCGCGAGGCTGCCGGCGAGACCGGCACCGACGATCGCAATATCGAATTCCTTCATGGCCGACCTCCGAAAGGGCACGCGTTACCCACAGATTTGCAAGCGCTTCTACTCCACTGAAACTAGGCCGGCAAAGGGGCAATTTCCATGGGATGAATCCGCGCAGGCCGCCGAAGCGCTTGATGGGCAACCGATTTTTGCTGGCGGTACCGGGCAATCAATGCATATTACCGTCAAGAGGGCGTGTTTGGCGGATCGCGGCCGAGATCAGAGACCCCAATCAAAGCCCACAAGGGATGGACAGCGAACGGTAATGAAGTTCTTCAACTACAAGCGTGTGCCCTACGCGGAAATCCGCGCCTTTTCCGTTCATATTCTGACGGCTTCCGGCTCGTTCCTCGCATTCCTCGGCGTCGTGGCCGCGGCCGAACATCGCTTCGTCGATATGTTCTGGTGGCTAGGGCTTGCCCTGGCTGTCGATGGCATCGATGGCCCGATCGCGCGAAAAGTGCGTGTCAAGGAAGTGCTGCCGAACTGGTCCGGCGACACGCTGGATAACGTCATCGACTATGTCACCTATGTGCTTCTGCCGGCCTTTGCGCTCTATCAGAGCGGCATGATCGGCGAACCCTGGTCGTTTGTCGCCGCCGGCGCCATCGTGGTGTCGAGCGCCATCTACTATGCCGATATGGGAATGAAAACGGATGAGTATTTCTTCTCCGGCTTTCCCGTCGTCTGGAACATGGTGGTGTTCACGCTCTTCGTCATCAAGGCGAGCGAGCTGACGGCATCGATCATCGTTTTCGTCTCGGTCTTCCTAACCTTCATGCCGATCAATTTCCTGCATCCGGTGCGCGTGCAGCGGTTGCGGCCGCTCAATTTGCTGGTCTTTCTGCTCTGGGCAATCCTCAGCGGCTGCGCGCTTCTCTGGCATTTCGATTCGCCGGACTGGGTGGTGTGGGGCGTGGTGGCGACTGGGCTCTATCTCTATTGCATCGGTGCCGTGCTGCAGGCCTTTCCAAGGCTCGGGCGGTAACACAGTCTCGGGAGAACCGACATGACCAAGGCGATCGTCATCCGCAGTCTCGGCGGACCTGAAGTGCTGAAGCTCGAGGATGTCGCGCTCGGCGCGCCCGGTCCGGGCGAGGTGCAGATCAAACAGGCGGCCATCGGCCTCAACTTCATCGACGTCTATTTCCGCACCGGCCTTTACAAGGCCGAGCCGCCGTTCATTCCCGGCAAGGAAGGTGCGGGGACGATCACCGTGCTCGGCGAGGGTGTCACGGATTTTTCCGTCGGCGACCGCGTCGCCTATGCCTCAGCGGACGGCGCCTATGCGGCCGAGCGCAATGTCGCGACGAAACATCTGGTGAAGGTGCCGGACGGCATCTCGCTGGAAACGGCGGCGGCGATGATGCTGAAGGGCATGACGGCGCAATATCTGCTGCTCCAGACTTATACGGTGAAGCCGGGCAGCGTGATCCTGTTCCATGCTGCGGCCGGCGGCGTCGGCCTCATCGCCGGCCAGTGGGCGAAGGCGCTGGGCGCCACGGTCATCGGCACGGCAGGCTCGCAGGCGAAGATCGATCTTGCGCTGGCGCATGGCTATGATCATGTCATCGACTACGGAAAGGACGATTTCGTCGCGCGGGTGCGTGAACTGACCAACGGGGCGGGGGTCGATGTCGTCTACGACTCCGTCGGCAAGGATACGTTCCCGCAGTCGCTGGATTGCCTGAAACCCCGCGGCCTGTTCGTCAGCTTTGGCAATTCCTCCGGCCCGGTCGATGCGTTCCACATGGGCCTGCTCGCGCAGAAGGGTTCGCTCTATGCCACTCGTCCGACACTCTTCGCCTATATCGCCACGCGTGCCGCGCTGGATGCATGTGCAAACTCGCTCTTTGATGTTGTGCAGAGCAACAAAGTGCGTATCAATATAAATCAGACTTATTCGTTGGCGGACGCTGGGCAGGCGCACACGGATCTGGAAGCAAGAAAAACAAGTGGAACGACATTGCTCATTCCCTGACAACGACCCGAACGGGCGCAGGGGATCGAGATCGCAGGAAAGAGGGGAAGCGTGTCAGCCGTTGGAGCATCCGAGGGCAGCCCGTTGCTGGCTGTCCGCAGCCTGACAAAACTGTTCGGGTCTTTCGCCGCATGCAACGGCATCGATCTCGACATCAAATCCGGTGAAATCCACGCCCTGCTGGGTGAAAATGGCGCCGGCAAATCCACACTCGTCAAGATGCTCTTCGGTGTTCTCGCGCCAAGCAGCGGCCAGATTCTCTGGAAAGGCGAACCGGTCAGAATAGCAAGCCCCGGTGCCGCGCGTCGCATCGGCATCGGCATGGTCTTCCAGCACTTTTCGCTGTTCGAGGCGCTGACGGTGGCGGAAAACATCGCGCTGTCGCTCAGCCCCGGCATCTCGCTTTCCAAGGTTGCAGAAGAGGCCTCCCGGCTTTCCCATCTCTACGGCCTGCCGCTCGATCCGCATGCCCATGTCGCCGATCTCTCGGTCGGCGAGCGCCAGCGCATCGAGATCGTCCGCGCGCTGTTGCAGAACCCGGAACTCATCATCCTCGACGAGCCGACCTCGGTGCTGACGCCGCAGGAGGCCGACCGGCTGTTCGAGACGCTCGCAAAACTGAAGGCCGAGGGCCGTTCGGTGCTCTATATCAGTCACCGGCTGGAGGAAGTGCAGCGCATCTGCGACCGCGCCACCGTTCTACGGCATGGCAAGGTCACGGGCGCCTGCGATCCGCGGCAGGAAACGCCGGCCTCATTGGCGCGCATGATGGTCGGCAGCGACGTCGCCTCGGTGAGTGCGACCGGCACCAACACCAAGGGCGATGTGCTGCTCGAAGCCCGGCACCTGACCGTGCCGTCGCGCACGCCCTTTGCCGTCGCACTGAAGAATGTGTGTCTCAAGGTGCGCAGCGGCGAGATACTGGCGATTGCGGGCGTGGCTGGCAATGGCCAGGGCGAGCTTTTCGATGCATTGTCCGGGGAATATCCGGTCGCGGACCCGGCGGCGGTTTCCATCCGTGGCAAGGCGGCCGGCAATCTCGGCATCACCGCGCGCCGCCTGATGGGCGCCGGCTTCGTGCCGGAAGAGCGCCATGGCCATGCCGCCGTGACGACGCTGCCGCTCTCCGACAATCTCGTGCTGGCGCGCAGCCAGTCCGACCGCAAGACCTTCCTTGCCGGCGGCCTGCTTGGCATCATCCGGCAGGCGGTCGTCCGCATCGCTTCGAAGCGCATTTCCGAGACGATGGACGTGCGCAAGAGCGGTGAAAACCCGGCGGCCGGCTCGCTCTCCGGCGGCAATCTGCAAAAGTATATCGTCGGTCGCGAACTCGACCGCCAGCCGGCCGTGCTGATCGTCAACCAGCCGACCTGGGGTGTCGATGCGGGGGCCGCAAGCCGCATCCGTCAGGCGCTCGTCGATCTCGCGAAAGCCGGCTCGGCGGTTCTGGTCATCAGCCAGGATCTCGATGAAATCTTCGAGGTCGCCACGGAAATCGCCGTTATCAGCGAGGGGCGGCTTTCGGATGCCTATCCGGCGCATGATCTGACGCGCGAGAAGATCGGCCTTCTGATGGGCGGCATGTACGCAAAGACCGAAGGCGAGGTGGACCATGCGCATTGAACTCGAAAAGCGCGCCAATCCATCGACGCTCTATTCCATCCTGTCGCCGTTCCTCGCGCTCGCGCTGACGGTCGTCGCCGGCGGCATCATGTTCGCGCTGCTCGGCAAGGATCCCGGCTCGGCGCTCTACAGCTTCTTCATCGAGCCGCTGCTCGACGTCTGGTCGCTGCACGAGATCGCCATCAAGGCCGCGCCGCTGATCCTGATCGGCGCCGGCCTTTCGGTGTGCTACCGCTCGAACAACTGGAATATCGGCGCCGAGGGACAGTTCATAGCGGGTGCGATCGCCGGCTCCATCGTGCCCGTCCTCTTCCATGAGTGGCATTCCTCGCTCGTCCTGCCGCTGATGCTGATCTTCGGCATGATCGGCGGCGCGCTTTATGCGGCCGTTCCCGCCTTCCTCAAGGCGCATATGAACACAAACGAAATCCTGACGAGCCTGATGCTGGTCTATATCGCCCAGCTCTTCCTCGACTGGCTGGTGCGCGGCCCCTGGCGCAGCCCGGATGCCTATAACTTCCCGGTCACCCGCGATTTCGCGCCGGAAGCGATCCTGCCGGAACTGGTCTCTTCGGGCCGCGCCAATCTCGGCTTCGCGCTTGCCATCATCGCCGCCGTCGGCCTGTGGCTGATGCTGCGCTACACGCTGAAGGGCTTCGAGATCACCGTGCTCGGTCAGTCGGAGCGGGCAGGGCGCTTTGCCGGCTTCTCGTCGAAGCGCATGATCTGGTTCTCGATGCTGCTTTCGGGCGCGCTTGCCGGCCTTGCCGGGATTTCCGAGGTGAGCGGCACTATCGGCAAGCTGCAGCCGATCATTTCACCCGGCTACGGCTTCACCGCCATCATCGTCGCCTTCCTCGGCCGCCTCAACCCGCTCGGCGTCATCGCTGCCGGCCTGTTTCTCGCACTCACCTATGTCGGCGGCGAGGCCGTGCAGCTGACGCTCAGCGTTTCCGACAAGGTAACGCGCGTCTTCCAGGGGCTGCTGCTGTTCTTCGTGCTCTCCTGCGACACGCTCATCCAATACAAGATCCGGCTGGTCTTCTCCCGCCTCGGCCAATCCAATGAGGGGGGAGCGCACTGATGGGCATGATCGAAGCAATCCTCCTCACCGTCATCACCGCGGCGACGCCGCTGGTGCTCGCTTCCATCGGCGAGTTGGTAACGGAGCGCACAGGTGTGCTCAACCTCGGCGTCGAGGGCATGATGGTGATGGGCGCCGCCATCGCCTTCGCCGCCACGCAGGTGACGGGGTCGCCCTATATCGGCATTCTCGCCGGTATTGCGGGCGGCGCGCTGTTCTCGCTGCTGTTCGGCTTCCTGACGCTGACGCTCGTCGCCAACCAGGTGGCGACCGGCCTGGCGCTCACCATTCTCGGCCTCGGCGTCTCCGGCCAGATCGGCGAACCCTTCATCGGCATGTCCGGCGCCAAGCTGCAGCCGATCACCATTCCGCTGCTGTCGGACATTCCCTTCATCGGGCCGCTGCTCTTCAAGCAGGACATCATCTTCTACATCTCGATTGCGCTCGTCATCGGCGTCAACTGGTTCCTGTTCAAGAGCCGTGCCGGCCTGAAAATCCGCGCCATCGGCGATAACCACGGCTCGGCGCATGCACTCGGCATCCACGTCATCCGCACGCGTTATCTCGCCGTGATGTTCGGCGGCGCCTGTGCGGGGCTCGCCGGCGCGCAGCTTTCGCTGGTCTATACGCCGCAATGGGTGGAGAACATGTCGGCGGGGCGCGGCTGGATCGCGCTAGCACTCGTCGTCTTCGCCTCCTGGCGCCCCTGGCGGGTGCTGGCCGGCGGTTATCTGTTCGGCGCGGTGTCGATCAGCCAGCTGCATGCGCAGGCCTTCGGCATCGGCATTCCCTCGCAGTTCCTGTCGGCTCTTCCCTATGCCGCCACTGTTGTCGTACTCATTCTGATCTCGCACAACAGGCGCATGACGCAGATCAACACACCGGCCTGCCTTGGCAAGCCCTTCGTGCCGGATCGATGAGAAGAACAAGAAAAACAACCACTCCAACCTCAGAGGATAAAATGAAGAAAATCATTATCGCGCTCGCAACCTCCGCCGCCATGCTCGGCTTCGCCACGGCCGCCAGCGCCCAGGACAAGACCAAGATCTGCTTCATCTATGTCGGCTCCAAGACTGACGGCGGCTACTCGGAAGGCCACGACCGCGGCCGCCAGGAGCTGGAAAAGGCGATGGGCGACAAGATCGAGACCGCCTTCCTCGAAAACGTCCCGGAAGGCCCGGATGCCGAACGCGCCGTCGAACGCATGGCGCGCTCGGGCTGCGCGCTGGTCTTCACCACGTCCTTCGGCTTCATGGACGCCACGATCAAGGTTGCGCAGAAATTCCCGGACGTGAAGTTCGAACATGCTACCGGCTTCAAGAGCGCTGCAAACGTCGGCACCTACAATGCGCGCTTCTATGAAGGCCGCTACATCCAGGGCGTGATCGCCGCCAAGATCTCCAAGAAGGGCGTGGCCGGCTACATCGCCTCCTTCCCGATCCCGGAAGTGGTGATGGGCATCAACGCCTTTATGCTCGGCGCGCAGTCCGTCAACCCGGACTTCAAGGTCAAGATCGTCTGGGCCAACACCTGGGCCGATCCGGGCAAGGAAGCCGATGCCGCCAAGGCGCTGGCCGACCAGGGCGTCGACATCCTGACGCAGCACACCGATTCGACCGCGCCGATGCAGGTCGCCGCCGAACGCGGCATCCACGCCTTCGGCCAGGCCTCGGACATGATCGCCGCCGGACCCAACACCCAGCTGACCGCCATCGTCGACACCTGGGGCGCCTATTACATCAAGCGCACCCAGGCCGTTCTCGACGGCACCTGGAAGTCGGAGCAGATCTGGGACGGTCTGAAGGACGGCATCCTCACCATGGCGCCTTACACCAACATGCCCGACGACGTGAAGAAGGCCGCCGAAGAGGTGGAAGCGAAGATCCGCTCCGGCGAACTGCATCCCTTCACCGGCCCGGTCAAGAAGCAGGACGGTTCCGAATGGCTGGCACAGGGTGCCAAGTCCGACGACGGCACGCTACTCGGCATGAACTTCTATGTCGCCGGCATCGACGACAAGCTGCCGCAGTAAGCGATAGCCCACCAAACAGATGGGAAAGGCGCCCTTTCGGGGCGCCTTTTTCGTTTGCGAAGGATGTGTGACGCGTTCAGGCTTTGCGGAATCGGTGCGGCGCTCTATACCTGCCGGATGTTCCGGAACAAAAGGGGTGATCCGGAGCCGAGGAGGGGAATTTTTGCGCAAGGGTTTGCTTGAAACGGTCATCAGCGGCATGAACACGCGCACCAGTCATGCGCAGGTGGTCAATGCGCTGGGCCGGTCGATCATCGCAGGCGACTATGCCGTGGGATCGACGCTGCCGGGCGATGCGGAACTGGCCGCGCGTTTCAAGGTGTCGCGCACGGTGCTGCGCGAGGCGATGAAGACGCTGGCCGCCAAGGGCCTAGTCGTGCCACGCGCCCGCATCGGCACCCGCGTGACGCCCAACACGCAGTGGAACCTCTTCGACAGCGATATTCTCACTTGGTACTTCGCCGTTGGCGTCAACGAGGATTTCCTGCTGCATCTTTCCGAAGTGCGCCTGGCCTTCGAGCCGCATGCGGCCGCGCTCGCCGCGCGCCACGCATCGGAAGCCGATATCAGCCAGATGATGCGCCTTGCCGTCGCCATGGGCGACCCGGAGCATACGGCCGAAACACTTGCCCTGGCGGACCTGAAGTTTCATCTCTCGGTGCTGGAAGCCTCGCGCAATCCTTTCCTGCGCACGGTCGGCAGCCTGATCGAGGCCGGCCTTGTCGGCGCCTTCAAGCTCAGCTCGCCGGCCGCCGACCGCGGCAAGATCGGCGATGTCGCGGCAACCCACATCCGCATCGTCGAGGAGATCGACAAGCGGGACGAGGAGGGCGCGCGCCGCGCCATGGAAAATGTCATCAAGGTCGGCCGCAAACGCGTCGTGCAGGCTTTGCGCGAAGGGAAATAGCTTCCCCAGGCCATGCGACCACGCAATAAGCGCGACGAGGCGGGGGACTGCACCGTCGCGCGCTATTGAAGCTCAATCATCGTTGCTGGCGTTCAAATCTTCCGGGCGCGTGCCCTCGTCCAGGCTGCGCGTCGCAAGCTGGGCAGCCCCCATCGATTGGTAGAGATTGAAAAGTGCCTCGCTCGCCTTCGCGGCCAGCCGGAACCACTCGTCATTGCCGGCGATCGCCGGGTGATGAAGCAACTGGTCGTCGACGAGATCAAGCACGATGGAGGTTGTATGTACGGCTTCATGGAAGCCGAAAGAGCCGGAAGCGTAGTGCGCGAGCAGGTCCGAGGGCGTCATGGAACGCTCGGCGGCGAGAATGTCGAGCTGCTTCAGCCGCTCGTCTTCGAGTTCGATGTCGGTGCTCTCAAGCATATCCGCCTCCGTTGCAGTGCCTGTTCCAGACCTACCCGATTCGGACACGGTGGTGGATCGGAGATCCAGTCTTCGGCAAGATAATTGAAAAGGCCGGACGGTGGGAGCCGCCCGGCCTTTTGGATCAGCCCTGGGGCGTCAGCGTAACCGAGGTGCCCGTTGCGGCAACGTTCAGGCCGATCTGGCCGCTGACGCTGACCGTCTGCAGCTGGATCGAGCCAGAGGTGCCGCCGACCAGCACGTTCGCGCCGAGGCCGACGCCCACGGTCGCTTCCGCAGTGGCGCCCTGATAAAGGCCGCCGAGCGAGCCGTGGTGATAGCCGGCCGTGGGTGCAAAGACCGCCCAGACGATACGGCCCTGCGTGGTGAAGCCGATATCAACGCCCATCTTACGGATCACGCCGCTATAGACATCCTGCTGGCCGCGGGTCGACTTGAAGACGCAATCGACGGATTTCGCCGAACCGAGCACGTAGCCGAGGCCGCCGCCAACCTCGCAGGTCAGCATGCCGATCTTGACGCCGTCACGATCGCCGCCGCGCTCGACATAGACAGGCTCCTGATCGCGAATGACCATGTCGGCTGCGCTGGCCGTCGATGCCAGCGCCTGCACCAGGGTAAGGGCGAGGATCGCTCCAAGCTTCTTGTTCATCGTTGTTCTCCTTCTAGCTGGCACGATAATGGCGAATCCGGTGAATTGGTTCCCGGTCGCCCGTCATCTCATCGTGAAGATCGTGGCAGAGTAGGGGCAGCCGGTGCCGCGCCCGCAGGAAGGCGGCGCACCGTCGTTTTACGGTCACACCCGGTTGATCGTGGGGAGATGCGTGATCACCTCGTTACGGCGTGCATCATCGAGAGAGGCGATGTTCTCGTTCCAGAAGGCTTCGGCCTCGCGCGTCTCGTGTTTCCACTGCCGGGTACTGACCTTGTTGTCGTCGATCTCGGCGAGCCGTCCGCCGCCGAGGCGGAGATAGTCTGCGGCAAGCTTTGCGGTGGGTGTCTGTTCCATGGCCAGCCTCCTTGAATCAAGAAGGCGAAATCGCAGGATTGGGGTGATTGTTCCGGAGCAAAGGACTGCAGGCAATAAAAAAGGCCGGGGCGAAAACGCACCGACCTTCCTCATCATCACCTTTTCACCAGTGCCAGTACATCCGTGGTCAAGGGCAGCAGGTGATGGCGGCCATCGCGAGCGGCAGAGGCTTTCCAGCGCTCTTAAGCGATTACCGATGATGGTGATATAGGAGGCGATTGTGGTGAAATCAAGTTTGCGGCGTTTTATTTGACTGCGGACGTCGTGGAGATGAAAGCCTTGGGAAAAAGATGGGTCTTGGCGGAAGAGGTGGGATTCGAACCCACGGTAGACTCTCGCCTACGCCGGTTTTCAAGACCGGTTCCTTAAACCACTCGGACACTCTTCCATCGTTCGAGACGGCGCTCTTTTCCCGGTTTCGGAAAAGCAGTGAAACCGTTGTCGCGGTTACCTCTCGACGTTGCCGCTTTTTAGCAGCTTTGATTGCATCGTCAACGCAAGAGATGCCGCGCCCGAGGCCATGGCGGCGCGCCGGTACAACTTTTCCCGACTTGTTGCTGACGCATTGTGCTCGTAGATTCACGACGCACCCGAAAGCAATGTTGCCGGATGGATGCGAACAGGGGAGGCATCGCTATGGAAGTGCTTCGAGACCCCACGCATATCGGCATGTTTGAACCTCAGGATCTCGACATCCTGCAAGGTGTTTTCGCGCGATTGACCTCCATTCAGACGCCCACGCTTGATGAGATGCGGGCGCGGTCGTTGGCTCGGTCGATCATCACGCTGTATCGCCACGGCGTGCGCGACCCCGATCGGCTGGTCGATGTCCTGCAGGTGCGGACGCCCTGACGGGATTTTCCGGGAGGCGCGCCGACGTCGCCTCCCGCGCCACGCATTAACCAAGCGGAAACCATAAATCACCGAAGCTGATCTTCGGACTCCCATCCATTCGCAATTTTGCCATGTTATTGGCATGATTAACGTACTGTTATTTACTGAGTGGCATTGACGGCCAACTTGCAGGGGCAAGGCAATTGGCTGGCGCACCGTCGGGGACAATAGCGGCGTGGGACACAACACTATCTCGAAGAATGCGACACGGCTCGGCTTGGGCTTGAGGCTGCTGACGATACCGCTGATCTGTGCCGGGCTTGCCGCCTGTGCCACGACGACCGCGGCCCCCAAGAAGAAAGTCCGCAGCAAGGAATTCTTCTCCGAATCCGAATATGGCGTGAAGGCAAGCCCGCGCGTCGTGGAAGAGGGGCAGGTCGTGCCGAAGGGCGGCGGCCGTTACCAGCTGGGCAAGCCCTATCAGGTCCGCGGCAAGTGGTATAAGCCGAAGGAAGAACCAGGTTATAACAAGACCGGTCTGGCCTCCTGGTATGGCTCCGCTTTCCATGGCCGCCGCACGGCCAATGGTGAGGTCTATGACCGCTATCATCTGTCCGCCGCGCATCCGACCTTTCCGCTGCCGAGCTACGCACGCGTCACCAATATGGAAAACGGCACCTCGGTCATCGTGCGCGTCAACGATCGTGGCCCCTATCACGAAGGCCGCGTGATCGACGTCTCCTCCAAGACCGCCGACCTGCTCGACATGAAGCGCACGGGCACCGCCAAGGTGCGCGTGCAATATGTCGGCAAGGCTCCGCTGGAGGGCAACGACATGCCCTATCTCATGGCCTCCTATGTCACGAAGGGCTCGCGCGTTCCCGCCGTCGATCCAGGCGGCCAGATCGCGACCGGCGTGATGGTGGCATCCGCCGACAGCCGCGCATTGCCCTCCGAAGACGCGAACGTGCTGCGCGTGCCGGACCAGAGCACGATGACGGCGCTCAACAAGACTGAGGCGACGTCGGACGCGTTCCAGGCGATGGAACAGCAATTCGTGCTGCTGCCGGAAATCGGCCCGCTGCCGATCGAGCGGCCCAACTATGTACCGCAGCTTTCCGCCCAGCCAAGCTATGCGGCGGCCTATGCCGACGAGCGCGTGCGCGATGCCGCCGGCGCCTTCGATGCCATCCTGACGCTGGACGGCCAACTGACGCCGCTCTCCGCGCTTGCTGACAACGCGGGCTAATCGCCCGCGCCGACCTTCACAACACGGTCCTCACGCACTTTTGCGGGGATTGCATCGAAGCCATTTGCGTGGTGCGCGCGGCTGTGGGAGTGTGACGGCATCCGGAGTCGCCATGCATCGACGTCTTTCTGCTTTTCTCCTTTTCTTCCTGATGCTGCTGGGCGTCGCCCATGCCCAGTCTGGCACACCGCAGGCCGGTTTCGATGTAAAGGCCAAGCAGGTCTATCTCATCGAGGCCGAGACCGGGACGGTGCTGTTTGCGCGCGCTGAGGACGAGCTGGTGCCGGCCGCCTCGCTTGCCAAGCTGATGACCATGGCGACGGTTTTCAAGGCGCTTTCCGCTGGCGAGATCACGCTGGAAACGCAATATCCCGTCACCGAATATGCCTGGCGCACCGGTGGGGCGCCGTCGCGCACCTCCACCATGTTCGCCGCGCTGAAATCCAATGTCCGCGTGGAAGATCTCGTGCGCGGCGTCACCGTGCAGTTCGCCAACGATGCCTGCATCATTCTCGCCGAGGGCATGGCGGGCTCGGAGACGGCCTTCGTAACGCGCATGAACAAGGAGGCGCGGGACCTCCGCCTCAAAAAATCCACCTTCGCTAATGCGACCGGCCTGCCGAACCCGGACAACAAGGTGACGATGCGCGAGATGGTCGATCTCGCCCGCCACCTCGAGACGACCTATCCCGAACGCATGGCTTATTATCTCGAGCCGGAATTCGAGTGGAACAAGATCAAGCAGCGCAACCGCAATCCGCTGCTGGCGCTCAATATCGGCGTGACCGGCTTCGTCACCGGCTTTTCGGAGGAGGGCGGTTATTCCATCGTGGCGGCCGTCAACCGTGACGGAAAACATCTGGTGCTGGCCATGGGCGGCCTGGAGAACGACAAGGTTCGCATCGAGGAATCGCGCCGGATCATCGAATGGGCGCTGTCCTCCTTCGAGCGGCGCACGCTGTTCAAACAGGGCGAGGCGATTGCCGACGCCTCCGTCTATGGCGGCGATGCCTCGACCGTGCCGCTCGTCGCGGGTGAGCAGGTCGATGTGTTCCTGCCGAAGGACAATTCGCAGAAGCTCGTCGCGCGGGTCGTCTACACTTGGCCGGTGCGCGCACCTGTCCAGCCGGACAAGGCGGTCGGTACGCTGAAGATCTGGAACGACAAGCAGCTCCTGCGCGAGGTGCCGGTAAAAACGGCGGGCGCGGTGGGCGAGGGCACATTGCGCATGCGGGCGCTGGATGCGCTGATCGAGCTGTTCTTCTTCTGGATCTGAGACGGGATGAGGCGGGCAGGGGCGAAAAGCGTTTCGCCGGCCGGAAACATCGGTTAGTAGTGATCCGACTCGTCTCCGCCTTGGCGGATATCGTCGGAAGGGCTGGACACGCAGCCACTGGAACGGAAACAGGATTTGTCGGCCGCACCCGGTTTGTTTGTTACGTTTGAAGGCGGCGAAGGCGCCGGAAAGTCGACGCAGATCCGGCTTCTGGCAGAGGCGTTGCGTTCACGCGGGCTGACCGTGCTGATGACGCGCGAGCCCGGTGGCTCCAGGGGAGCGGAAGCCGTGCGCCACGTACTGCTTTCCGGTTCGGCGGAGGCCTATGGCATCCGCATGGAAGCCATCCTGTTTGCCGCCGCGCGCAGCGACCATGTCGAGCAGGTCATACGTCCGGCGCTTGAGGCCGGCACGATGGTGCTCTGCGACCGCTTCATGGATTCCTCCCGCGTTTACCAGGGCATTACCGGCAATCTGGAGCAGCCCTTCATCGAGACGCTGGAGCGTGTGGCGATCAATGGCGTGGTGCCGGACTGTACCATCATCTTCGATCTTCCCGCCGCCATCGGCCTCGAGCGCGCCCGAAAGCGCAGCGCCGACGTCGATACGAGCAGCGAGCCGGACCGCTTCGAGAAGGAAGAGCTGGAGACGCACGAGAAGCGCCGCGAGGCCTTCCTCGATATCGCCGAACGCGAGCCGCTGCGCTGCCGCGTGGTGGATGCGACATTGACGCCGGAGGCGATCGCCGCGCGGGTGCTCGCCATCGTCGAGCCGTTGCTGCCGATCAACGCCCACGGCCATTCCGATCCGGAGCATGTCTCGTGAGCGAGGATCGTCCCGGCATTCTCGACGGCGCGGTGCACCCGGCCGAGCAGACGAAACTGTTCGGCCATGTCGAGGCGCAGGATTTCCTGGCGCGGTCCTACCGGTCCGGCAAGGGACACCACGCCATCCTGATCGAAGGGCCTGAGGGCATCGGCAAGGCGACGCTCGCCTTCCGTTTTGCTAACCACGTCCTGCATCATCCCGAGCCCGCAGAAGCGCCCGAGCATATTGCCGATCCGTTGCCGGCCTCGCCCATCACCCGCCAGCTTGCCGCCGGCGCCTCGCACAATCTGCTGCATCTCACGCGACCGGTCGACGAAAAGAGTGGCAAGGTAAAGTCGGCGATCACTGTGGACGAAGTGCGCAAGGCCGGAAAGTTCCTGGCGCAGACATCCGGCACGGGCAACTGGCGCATCGTCATCATCGACCCCGCCGACGACCTCAACCGCAACGCCGCCAATGCCATCCTGAAAATCCTCGAAGAGCCGCCGAAGCGCTCGCTCTTCCTTGTTTTGACGCATGCACCGGGCAAGCTCCTGCCGACCATCCGCTCGCGCTGCCTGCCGCTAGCGCTTTCGCCTCTTTCGGAAAACGACCTCGCCGCCGCTCTCGACAGCCTTGGCGCAACGCCGAGTGGCCCGAGGGCAGGGGACGTGATCGCCGCCGCCCATGGCAGCGTCGCCGAAGCCCTGAAGCTCACCAATTACGGCGGCTTCGACATCGTGGAAGCTTTCCGCACCATCGTAACCGCCCCGACAGAGCCGCCGCGCCGCGACGTGCACAAGCTGGCCGACGTGCTCTCGGCCAAGGATAGCGACACCGTCTTCTCGTTCTTCTGCCAGCACGCCACCGATTTCGTTACCGACGCCGCCCGCGCCGCCGCCCTTGCCGGCGACATCTCCCGTGCCGACCGCCTCGCGCACCTGTCCTCGCAGCTCGGTGAGCGCATCGCCATCGCGCAGGGCTACAATCTCGATCGCAAGCAGACGATCATCACCGTGCTCGACGACATCAGGGCATCGCTTTAAATCAACTTGCTGTTTCCCTCTGCGCCCGCATGGTCTAATACCTTGCGGCATTGCACAACCGAAGACAGAACGCACCCGCCATGACCGATACGAACCGCTTCTACATCACGACCGCCATTTCCTATCCGAACGGCAAGCCGCATATCGGCCATGCCTATGAGCTCATCGCGACGGATGCCATGGCGCGTTACCAGCGGCTCGACGGGAAAGACGTGTTCTTCCTGACCGGCACGGACGAGCATGGCCAGAAGATGCAGCAGACGGCGCGCAAGGAAGGCATTACGCCGCGCGAGCTGGC
The DNA here is from genome assembly GCF_049199905.1 of Shinella sp. M27. Taxonomy (NCBI): domain Bacteria; kingdom Pseudomonadati; phylum Pseudomonadota; class Alphaproteobacteria; order Hyphomicrobiales; family Rhizobiaceae; genus Shinella; species Shinella sp. M27. Next base: position 127,253 of record NZ_JBLZPK010000034.1, on the reverse strand, counting down.
AGATAGAAATTCTGCCGAATTCAAGCAGATGGCCGTTCTTCTTAATGCATCGAACGATGATTTTATCCGCACGACCGAAGAGCGTCATTACGAGGCCTGCGCCGAGATCTGGCGCCGCATGGAAGCCAATGGCGACATCTACAAGGGCGGTTATGCCGGCTGGTATTCGGTACGCGACGAGGCCTACTATCAGGAAAGCGAGACGGAGAAGCGCGACGACGGCGTGCGCTATGGTCCGCAGGGCACGCCCGTCGAATGGGTGGAGGAGGAGAGCTACTTCTTCAAGCTCTCGTCCTATCAGGACAAGCTGCTGAAGCATTACGAGGACAACCCTGACTTCATCGGCCCGGCCGAGCGCCGCAACGAGGTGATCTCCTTCGTCAAGTCGGGCCTGAAGGACCTGTCGGTCTCGCGCACGACCTTCGATTGGGGCATTCCGGTTCCCGGCGATCCGGCTCACGTCATGTATGTCTGGGTCGACGCGTTGACCAATTACGTGACCGCAACCGGCTATCTCACCGATCCCGAAGGACCGCGCGCCAAATACTGGCCAGCGAATATCCATATCATCGGCAAGGACATCATCCGCTTCCACGCCGTCTATTGGCCGGCCTTCCTGATGTCGGCGGGCGTGCCGCTGCCTGCGCGCGTCTTCGCGCACGGCTTCCTGCTCAACAAGGGTGAGAAGATGTCGAAGTCGCTCGGCAACGTGGTCGATCCGGTCAATCTGGTGAACCATTTCGGCCTCGACCCGATCCGCTACTTCTTCCTGCGCGAAGTCTCCTTCGGCCAGGACGGCAGCTATAGCGAAGAAGGCATCGCGACCCGCATCAATTCCGACCTTGCCAACGGCATCGGCAACCTGGCCAGCCGCTCGCTGTCGATGATCGTCAAGAACTGCGACGGCCAGGTGCCGGAATGCGGCGACCTCTCGGATGCCGACCGCGCCATGCTCGCCTCCGTCGATGCGCTCTATGCGATCACCCGTGAAGAAATGGGCAAGCAGCAGATCCACAAGGCGCTGGCAGCGATCATCGCCGTCGTCTCGGAAGCCGATCGCTATTTCGCCGGTGAAGCGCCGTGGGCGCTGAAGAAGACCGATCCGGTCCGCATGGGCACCGTGCTCTATGTGACGGCGGAAGTGGTGCGCCAGATCGCGATCCTGCTGCAGCCCTTCATGCCGCAGTCGAGCCGCAAGCTGCTGGACCTTGTGGCAGCCCCGGTCGAAAAGCGCGACTTCTCGGCATTGGGCGAGGCGGGTCGTCTCGTCGCCGGCACGCCGCTGGAAGCGCCGAGCCCGGTCTTCCCGCGTTACGTCGCGCCCGAGGCATGAGGCCGACATGCTGATCGATACCCATTGCCATCTGGATTTTCCGGATTTCGCAGCGGAGCGCGACGATATCGTCGCGCGGGCGCATGCGGCCGGCGTCAGGCAGATGATCACCATCTCGACGCGGGTGAAGAAATTCCCGGATATCCTGGCGATCGCCGAAACCTATCCATCGGTGTTCTGCTCGGTCGGCACGCATCCGCACAATGCGGATGAGGAACTGGACGTCACCGTCGAAGAACTGGTGAGGCTCTCGCAGCATCCGCGCGTCGTGGCGATCGGGGAGGCGGGTCTCGACTATTTCTACGACAACGCGCCGCGCGAGGCACAGGCCATCGGCCTCGTCAATCACATCGCCGCCGCCCGCGAGACCGGCCTGCCGCTCGTCATCCACAGCCGCTCAGCGGACGAAGACATGGCAGCGATGCTGACCGAGGAAACGGGGAAGGGCGCCTTCCCCTTCCTGCTGCACTGCTTCTCTTCCGGCCCGGACCTCGCTCGCATCGGCGTCGAACTCGGCGGCTACGTCTCCCTCTCCGGCATCCTGACCTTCCCGAAATCGGAAGAGCTGCGCGAGATCGCTAAGACCGTGCCGCTGGAGCGCATGCTGGTGGAAACCGACGCGCCTTATCTTGCGCCAAAACCATTCCGCGGTAAGCGCAACGAGCCGGCCTATGTGGCTCACACGGCCACCGTTCTGGCCGAGACCGTCGGCGTCAGCGTGGAGGAGATCGCCCGCATCACGACGGAAAACGCCTTCCGCATCTTCTCGAAGATGCCGCGGGTATAGACGTGGCTTACCGGCGGCGCTTCACCATTCTCGGCTGCGGCTCGTCACCGGGCGTGCCCCGCATCACGGGCGACTGGGGTGCCTGCGATCCTGAAAACCCGAAAAACGGACGCACCCGCGCCGCCTTCCTCGTCGAGCAGTTCGGTCCGGAGGGCGTGACGACCGTCGTCATCGATACCGGCCCGGATTTTCGCGCGCAGATGATCGCGGCAGGCGTCGAGAGCATCGATGCGGTGCTCTACACCCATCCGCATGCCGACCACATCCACGGTATCGACGATATCAGGGGCTTCGTGCTGCACAACCATCGGCAGGTGCCGATCTGGGCCGATGCCCCGACGATGGAGCGCATCCGCGAAGGGTTCGGCTACTGCCTGAAAACGCCGGCCGGCAGCATGTATCCGCCAATCGTGACGGAGAACCTGATCGAGCCGAAAGATACGCCGGTGACGATCCATGGGCGAGGGGGTTCCATAACCTTCCAGCCCCATCTTCAGGTGCACGGTTCCATCCACTCGCTGGGCTTCCGCATCGGCGATATCGCCTATTGCCCTGACGTCAGCGATTTTCCGGAAGAGACCGTGCCGCGTCTTGAAAACCTCGACGTGCTGATCGTCGATGCGCTGCAATACCGCTATCATTCCAGCCACCTGTCACTCAGCCAGGCGCTGGAATGGATCGAGCGGCTGAAGCCGAAGCGCGCGATCCTGACCCATATGCATGTGCCGCTCGATTACGACACCGTGCAAAAGGAAACGCCTGAACATGTTGAACCGGCGTTTGATGGTCTTAGTTTCGAGATCGACGTTTCGGACGATCAGGCGAAATAGGGTTTCAGGTTTTTCCGGATGCGCTCCAGCACCGTCGCGCCCGAGAGGTCGGGCGTAAAAATCTTGCCGGTGATCTGCTCATAGGCCTGGATATAGACCTTGGAGGTCTGCTCGACGAGATCGCGCGGGATTTCCGGGATCGAATCCTTGTAGGGATCGCAGCGCTCGGTGACCCAAGCGCGCACGAAATCCTTGTCGAAGCTCGCCGGCCGGCCGCCTTCGGCAAAGCTCTTCTCGTAGCTCTCGGCTATCCAGTAGCGGCTTGAATCCGGCGTGTGGATCTCGTCGGCCAGCACGATGCGGCCGTCCGTGTCCGTCCCGAACTCGTATTTGGTGTCGACGAGTATCAGGCCGCGCTCGGCCGCACGGGCCTGGCCGCGTGCAAACAGCGCCAGCGCATAGCGCGACACCGTTTCCCATTGCTCGGCCGTCAGCAGGCCTTGCGCGAGGATTTCCTCGCCGGACAGCGGCTCGTCATGGCCGCCGTCGAAGGCCTTGCTGGTCGGTGTGATGATCGGCTCGGGCAGCTTCGCGTTGTCGCGCAGGCCATCCGGCAGCGTGATGCCGTACATCGCGCGCTCGCCCTTGCGATATTTCGTCAGGATCGACGTGCTGGTAGTGCCGGCGAGATAGCCGCGCACGATGATTTCGACCGGCAGGATATCGAGCCGCGTGCCGATCACGACATTCGGATCCGGATAGGACCGGACATGGTTCGGGCAGATATCGGCGGTTTCCTCGAACCAGTAGCGCGCCGTCTGCGTCAGCACTTCGCCCTTGAAGGGAATGGCCGTCAGGACGACGTCGAAGGCGCTGAGGCGGTCGGTGGCGATGATGATACGGCTGCCATCGGCGAGATCGTAATTCTCGCGGACTTTGCCATTGTAGCGGTTGGGCAGTTCCGGGATATGTGCGTCGGAGAGAATGCGCAGATCGCTCATCGTGGCTGGCTTTCGCTGTTGGTTCCGTCTGCCGTTTCGCTTACGGCTGCGGGTGGTTCCGGGTCAAGGTACAAACCGGATTTCCAGGGCTTTTCCGGCCTCTTGGCGTTCGTATTAGTTCCATAATCTATATTATATGACCTATGTGTTGCGGTGAAATGAACATGATTTTCGCCGTGAACGTTCCCCGGCCCGCTGTCGACTATGGCCGGCAAACCATAGTAGTTTGTCGCTCCCACCGCATCCCAGACAGCGATACCGATATGACCGATATTCCCGTGCTCGAAACCGGCCGCCTCATCCTGCGTGGCTTTCAACCCGGCGATCTCGACGCCATGACCGCCATGTGGGCCTTGCCCGATGTCGTGCGCTATATCGGTGGCGTGCCGCTGACGCGCGAACAATCCTGGACGCGGCTGCTGCGCCATATCGGCATGTGGCACGTCATGGGCTTCGGCTTCTGGGTCGTCACGGACAAGGCCACCGGCCGCCTCATCGGCGAAGCCGGGTTTCATGAAATGCGTCGCGAGATGAGCCCCAGTATCGAGAATACGCTGGAAGCCGGCTGGGGCCTGCTGCCGGAAATGCATGGCCAAGGCTATGCCAGCGAGGCGCTGGGGGCCATGGCCGCCTGGGCTGCGCAGAACTATCCCGGCATGCCGATCACCTGCATCATCGACCCGGAGAATACCGCCTCACTGACGCTCGCTGCCCGGCACGGTTTTGAGGAAACCGCCCGCGCGATCTATCAAGGCTCCGAGGTCGTAATCCTAAGCAAAACAGCCGCCCGATAGGCGATGTGTGCGCCGTACTCCAACATTAAGACTTTAACAAAATTAAGCATCTTTATGTTTATGAAAGGATTTTATAATCTACAAACCACTTTAAGCTCTTCGCGCCACACCAGAAGCGTTTTGCACTTTCCTGTGTTATCCTGCCGTCATCGAAACGGGAGTGTGCGCCATGAGATTGCCTGTCGCCGTGTTTCTTTGCGTTTCCCTGCCTTTGTTTGCGCATGCGGAAGAGCCTGTCGATACAGCGCAGGGCATCATTCAAAACCAGATTACCGCCTTCCTGAACGACGATGCGAAGACGGCCTACTCCTTCGCCTCGCCCACGATCCGCGGAAAATTCCCGAACGAGACCACGTTCTTCGACATGGTCAAGAAGGGCTATGCGCCGGTCTACCGTCCGGGCAACTTCGCCTTCGGCCGGTCCAAGGTGGAGGGCGACATGGTGGTGCAGGAGGTGCTGATTTCGGGACCTGACGGCAAGGACTGGACGGCGCTCTACCAGCTCCTGAAGCAGCCGGATGGCAGCTACAAGATCAACGGCGTGCACATGGTACACGCCGCGCCCGGCCCGGAAATCTGATCCGCAACATTAAAGGGGAGCGAGATCGCCCCTCGCCCATTCTTCCTGCGTCTCCGCCATGAAGTCGGCAAAGCGGCCTTCCTCGATCGCCTTGCGGATGCCAGCCATCAGGTCCTGGTAGTAGGAGAGATTGTTCCAGGTCAAAAGCATGCCGCCGAGGGATTCATTGGCACGGACGAGATGGTGCAGGTAGGCGCGCGAATAATCGCGCGCGGCCGGGCAGTTCGATTCCTCGTCGAGCGGACGCATGTCCTCCGCGTGGCGGGCATTTCGCAGGTTGATGCGGCCGCGGCGGGTGAAGGCCAGGCCATGGCGGCCGGAGCGGGTCGGCATCACACAGTCGAACATATCGACGCCGCGCGCGACGGATTTCAGCATGTCGTCCGGGGTGCCGACACCCATCAGGTAACGCGGCTTTTCGAAGGGCATGTGCGGGATGACCGTGTCGATCATGTCGAGCATGACCTCCTGCGGCTCACCCACCGCAAGGCCGCCGATGGCGTAGCCCTTGAGGTTCAGGTCGGCGAGTGCCTGTGCCGAGCGTACGCGCAGATGCGCGATGTCGCCGCCCTGAACGATGCCGAACATCGCCTTGCCCGGCTGGTCACCGAAGGCCACCTTGCAGCGCTCGGCCCAGCGCAGCGACATTTCCATGGCGCGCTCGATTTCCTTGGGCGAGGCCGGCAGCGCCACGCATTCGTCGAGCTGCATCTGGATATCGCTGCCGAGCAGGCCCTGAATCTCGATCGAGCGCTCCGGCGACATGTGGTGCAGCGCGCCGTCGATATGGCTCTTGAAGGTCACGCCCTGTTCGTCGAGCTTGCGCAGGCCGGACAGCGACATGACCTGGAAGCCGCCCGAGTCGGTGAGGATCGGATGCGGCCAGCGGATGAGTTCGTGCAGGCCGCCAAGACGCGCGACGCGCTCCGGGCCGGGGCGCAGCATCAGGTGATAGGTGTTGCCGAGAATGATGTCGGCCCCGAGTTCGCGTACCTGGTCGAGATACATCGCCTTGACCGTGCCCACCGTGCCGACGGGCATGAAGGCCGGCGTGCGGATGGTGCCGCGCGGCATGGAGACCTCGCCGCGGCGGGCCTTGCCATCGGTGGCGAGAAGCTTGAACTCAAAAGTTTCGGTCATCGGTGGTCCCGGAAAAGCAGGCTGGAGTCGCCGTAGGAATAGAAGCGGTAGCCGGTCGCGATGGCATGGTCGTAAGCGCCACGCATCGTCTCGAGGCCGGAAAAGGCCGAGACGAGCATGAAGAGCGTCGATTTCGGCAGATGGAAGTTTGTCATCAGGATATCGGCCGTGCGGAAACGGTAGCCGGGCGTGATGAAGATGCCCGTCGCACCCGACCACGGCTTGATCGTGCCGTCGGCGTCGGCCGCGCTTTCGAGCAGGCGCAGCGAGGTGGTGCCGACGGAGACGATGCGCCCGCCCCTCGCCTTCACGGCGTTGAGTGCTGCGGCGGTCTCTTCCGAGACATAGCCGATCTCCTCGTGCATGACGTGCTCGGTCGTATCGTCGGCCTTGACCGGCAGGAAGGTGCCGGCCCCGACATGCAGCGTCACGAAATGGCGTTCGACGCCGAGCGCATCCAGCTTTTCGAAGAGGGCGTCGGTGAAGTGTAGGCCGGCCGTGGGGGCTGCGACGGCACCCTCTTCACGCGCATAAATCGTCTGGTAATCCTTGCGGTCCAGCTCGTCTTCGGCGCGCTTGGAAGCGATATAGGGCGGCAGCGGGATATGGCCGACCGTGGCGATGGCGCGGTCGAGATCCGGGCCGGAGGCGTCGAAATGCAGGGTGACTTCGCCGCCCTCGCCTTTCTGCTCGACGCTGGCCGAAAGATTTTCGCCGAAAGTGATGCGGTCGCCGAGCTTGATGCGTTTGCCGGGCCTGGCAAAGGCCTTCCACCGGTCGCCGGCAATGCGCATGTGCAGCGTAGCCGACACCTTCTGGCCGCCCGCTCCTTCGCGATGGCGGATGCCTTCGAGTTGGGCGGGAATGACGCGCGTGTCGTTGAAAACAAGCGCATCGCCTGCCCTGAGCAGCGACGGCAGGTCGCCGACGGTATGATCTTCATAGAGCGTTGCATTGCCCGGCTGCACGACGAGAAGCTTTGCAGCCTCACGCGGTGTCACCGGGCGAAGCGCGATATTGTCTTCCGGCAGATCGAAATCGAAGAGGTCGACACGCATAGCAGGCCTCAGAGAAAGCGGATCATCAGCGCGCCGGCGACGAGCAGGATGGCGCCGCCGATGCGTCCGACGGAGATTTCGCGCACGGCCATGCCAAGGAAACCGATCCGATCCAGCAGGATACCGGCCAGCAGCTGGCCGGAGACGGCAAAGGCCATGACGGCGGCAGCGCCGATGCGCGGCGTCAGGAAGATGGCGGTGGTGACATAGACCGTGCCGAGCGCGCCGCCGGCGATATAGAGCCAGAGGTCCGGGCCCCGCCAATCCGGCGAGCGGCCTTCGAAGGATGCGGTGGCTGCGACAACCACAGCCAGAATGATGGCGCCCGACAGGAACGAGACGCAGGCAGCTGCCACCGGCATGCTCAGGCCGCGGCCGAGCATGGCATTGATAGGAGCCTGAATTGCGATGCACGCGCCGGCCGCGATGGCGAGCAGCGCCCAGAGGAAAGCAGCCATATCGCCGGTCCTTGAAAAGCGCACAAAGAAAAACCGCGCCCGCCGAAACGGACGCGGTCGAAATCGACGGCGTTCTATCAGGCCGCTACGTCGGCGGCAACCTTCATCGAGACGATGGTGTCAGGATCGCGCACCGGCTCGCCGCGCTTGATCTTGTCGATGTTTTCCATGCCTTCGATGACCTGGCCCCAGACCGAGTACTGCTTGTTGAGCCACGGGCTATCCGTGAAGCAGATGAAGAACTGCGAGTTGGCGGAGTTCGGCATCTGGCTGCGGGCCATCGAGCAGGTGCCGCGCACATGGCTCATGTTGGAGAATTCAGCCTTCAGGTCCGGCTTGTCGGAGCCGCCCATGCCGGCGCGGGCCGGGTTGAAGTCCTTGCCGCCGGTCTTGCCGTACTGCACGTCGCCCGTCTGGGCCATGAAGTCTTCGATGACGCGGTGGAAGACGACGCCGTCATAGGCGCCTTCACGCGCCAGTTCCTTGATGCGTGCCACGTGGCCCGGTGCGAGATCCGGAAGCAGCTGGATGACCACCTTGCCCTTGGTGGTTTCCATGATGATGGTGTTTTCCGGATCCTTGATCTCGGCCATGGTGTCTCTCCTTTAAAGTGTGACGCAAAAGGTGTGTCGCCGTTCTGCGATTACAACGGGCGACACACCAAAAAGTGGATTATTTGCCGACGGTGACCTTCACCATGCGGTCGGGATCCGTCACCGAGCCGTTGTTGGCGTCGTCGCCCAGCTTGATCTTGTCGACGTTCTCCATGCCGGAAACGACCTTGCCGACGACCGTGTACTGGCCATTCAGGAAGTCGCCGGGGGCGAACATGATGAAGAACTGCGAGTTGGCGGAGTTCGGATCCTGCGAACGGGCCATGCCAACCGTGCCGCGCTCGAACGGGATGTCGGAGAATTCCGCCGGCAGGTCCGGCTGGCTGGAACCGCCCGTGCCGGCAGCCTGCGCCTGATAGCCATCGGCCATATCGCCGTACTGCACGTCGCCGGTCTGCGCCATGAAGCCCTTGATCACGCGGTGAAAGGCGACATTGTCATATTCGCCGGCCGCGGCCAGCACCTTGATGCGCTCGGCATGCTTCGGCGCCTTGTCGTTCAGCTCGATGACGACGGGGCCGTCCTTCAGCTGGATCGTGATGAAATCGGCAGCCTGAGCGACGAATGCGCCGGTGGCGGTTGCCAGGAACAGGGCTCCTGCAAAGGCGGTACGAAGAATGTTCATGATAGCTCCCTTGAGGGGTTCAGGATGATTGGGCTCAGCCCTTCTGGCGGGCTTTGAGAGCCGCGAAGACGGGCGCCGGCACGAAAGCGCTGACATCGCCGCCCATGGCCGCGATCTGGCGGACCAATGTGGCGGTAATGGGCCGCGAGGCGACGCCTGCCGGCAGAAACACCGTCTGCACGTCGGACGCCATCTGGCGATTCATGCCGGCCATCTGCATTTCGTAATCGAGATCCGTGCCGTCGCGCAGACCCCGGATAAGGAGGCCCGCCTTGTGGCTACGTGCCGCATCGACCACCAGATTGGAGAAGGACACGACGCTGACATCCCCTGCCCGCTCCGGCAATGCTTCGGCGATGGAAAGACGGATCAGCTCGGCGCGTTCTTCGAAGGAAAACAGCGGTGTCTTGCCGGGGTGGATGCCGATCGCGACGATGACCTTGGGCGCGACGTTCAGCGCCTGCACGAGCACGTCGATATGGCCGTTGGTGATCGGATCGAAAGAGCCAGGATAGAAAGCGACTGTCATCGGCAGGGTCCCGTTTGCCGCCTTTTGTCATGGTCCGCCGTGATCCGCAAGGGTGCCCGCCGTCGCATCCCGAACTGTCCCCTGCCAAGACGATGAACCCGGGATGAACGGGTCGTTCAAGAGCATTTCAGCTGCACCATGCATAAATACCAGCATGGACGTCGGGAACAAAGGTCGCAATCGCGCATTTCCCCGACCGAACACAACGGAACAAGTAACGCGTTTCCTTAGGCTGGAAGGAATACGAAAATGGCACTCGCTCTACTCTGCATGACCATGTTCATTGCGCTTAGCGTGGCGACGATCCATGCGCTTCGCGAAGAGGATCGCCCGGCCGCTTCGAAGCTCGCGGCGCGCGGCAAGTGGCTGCGCTGAGCGAGGACACAACCATGGTCGGTCTCACCATTCTTTTCACAGTCTTCATAAGCGTGGTCTTCACCTTCGACTTCACGCGCACGATCCTCGACCTGAAGCGGGATCGCGCGGTGCTGAAAGCCACAAAGCTGAAAACAGAAGCAGGCGGCTTCGGCGTCTAAAGCGCCCCCTTGCCGCCGACCCTGCGGGTGGCCTTTCCTCCGGGCTACCCGCAATAAATGAAAAGCCGGACGGTCGTTCCCTGCCCGTCCGGCTTTTTCGTGTCTTGATGTGGCGAGGATGTTATGCCTCGCCCTCGCCTGCATCGCCGGCCTGAACGTTACCGTCGGCTACTGCCGCTTCCGCCTCGATCTCGGCGTCTTCATCGCCTTCCGGCTCGCTGATGCGTTCGACGGAGACCACCTTCTCGTCCTTGGCGGTCGAGAAGATCGTGACGCCCTTCGTGGCGCGGCTTGCGATGCGGATGCCATCGACCGGTACGCGGATGAGCTGCCCGCCGTCGGAGACCAGCATCAGCTGGTTCTTCTCCTCGACCGGGAAGGCGGCGACGAGTTCACCGATCTCATTGGTCTTGGAGGTGTCGGTGGCGCGGATGCCCTTGCCGCCACGGCCCGAGGTGCGGAAGTCGTAGGACGAGGAGCGCTTGCCGAAGCCCTTCTGCGAGACGGTCAGAACGAACTGTTCCTGCGCCTTGAGCGCCTGATAGCGCTCCTCGGAGAGATCACCGATCTCGCCGATCTCCTCGCCGACCAATGCGATATCCTCCTCATCGACACCGCTCGCGCGGCGCTCGGTGGCGGAGCGCTTGAGATAGGCGGCACGTTCCCACGGTTCGGCATCGACGTGGCTTACGATTGTCATCGAGATTATGCGGTCGCCGGCACCCAGATTGATGCCGCGCACGCCGACCGAGTTGCGGCCGGCGAAGACGCGCACGTCATCGACCGGGAAGCGTATGCACTGGCCGAGCGCCGTCGTCAGGAGAACGTCGTCCTGCTCGGTGCAGGTCTCGACGTTGAGGATCTCATCGCCCTCTTCCTCCAGCTTCATCGCAATCTTGCCGTTACGGTTGACCTGGACGAAGTCGGACAGCTTGTTGCGGCGTACCGTGCCGCGGGTCGTCGAGAACATGACGTCGAGGTTTTCCCACGTCGCCTCGTCCTCGGGCAGCGGCATGATGGTGGTGATGCGTTCGCCGGGCTCGATCGGAAGCATGTTGATCAGCGCCTTGCCCTTGGACTGCGGCGTGCCGATCGGCAGGCGCCAGACCTTCTCCTTATAGACGATGCCGCGCGAGGAGAAGAACAGGACCGGCGTGTGCGTGTTGGCAACGAACAGGCGGGTCGCGAAATCCTCGTCCTTCATGGCCATGCCCGAGCGGCCCTTGCCGCCGCGACGCTGCGCGCGATAGGTCGCGAGCGGCACGCGCTTGACATAGCCGGCATGCGAGACCGTCACGACCATGTCCTCGCGGGCGATGAGGTCCTCGTCGTCCATGTCGGGACCGCCCTCGGCGATCTCGGTACGGCGCGGCGTGCCGAACTCGTCGCGCACGGCAATGAGCTCGTCCTTGACGATGGTCATGATGCGCAGGCGCGAGGAGAGGATATCGAGGTAATCCTTGATCTCCTCGCCGATCTTGTTCAGTTCCTCGTCGATTTCATCGCGACCGAGCGCCGTCAGGCGGGCGAGACGCAGTTCGAGGATCGCACGGGCCTGCTCTTCGGAGAGATTGTAGGTCAGGTCCTCATTGATGCGGTGGCGCGGATCGTCGATGAGCTTGATCAGCACGTCGACGTCCTTGGCCGGCCACCGGCGCTCCATCAACTGCTCGCGCGCCGTCTGCGGATCGGGCGCGCGGCGGATGAGGGCGATCACCTCGTCGATATTGGCAACCGCGATGGCGAGACCGACCAAGACATGGGCGCGGTCGCGCGCCTTGCGCAGCAGGTACTTCGTGCGGCGGCTGACGACTTCCTCGCGGAAGGAGACGAAGGCGCGCAGCATGTCGAGCAGCGTCATCAGCTCCGGCTTGCCGCCGTTCAGCGCCACCATGTTGCAGCCGAAGGAGGTCTGCAGCGGCGTGTAGCGATAGAGCTGGTTCAGGATGACATCGGCATTGGCATCGCGCTTCAGCTCGATGACGACACGGTAGCCGTCGCGGTCGGATTCGTCGCGCAGATCGGAAATGCCCTCGATGCGCTTGTCGCGCACCAGTTCGGCCATCTTCTCGATCATCGTCGCCTTGTTCACCTGGAAGGGAACTTCCGTGATGATGATCTGCTCACGGTCGCCGCGCATCGGCTCGATGGTGGCGCGGCCGCGCATGACGACAGAGCCGCGGCCGGTCTCATAGGCCTGGCGGATGCCGGCGCGGCCGAGGATCAGAGCGCCGGTCGGGAAGTCCGGACCCGGAATGTGCTGCATCAGGTCGAGCAACTCGATTGCCGGATTGTCGATCAGCGCGATACAGCCGTTGATGACCTCGGCGAGATTGTGCGGCGGGATGTTGGTCGCCATGCCGACGGCGATGCCGCCCGCGCCGTTGACCAGCAGGTTCGGGAACTTCGCGGGAACGACAACGGGCTCGCTCATCGTGCCGTCGTAGTTGTCGCGGAAGTTGACCGTTTCCTTGTCGAGGTCGTCGAGCAGCGAGTGCGCGGCCTTCTCAAGGCGGCATTCGGTGTAACGCTGTGCCGCCGGCGGGTCGCCGTCGATGGAACCGAAATTGCCCTGGCCGTCGATCAGCGGCAGGCGGAGCGACCAGTCCTGCGCCATGCGCGCCAAGGCGTCGTAGATCGCCGAGTCGCCGTGCGGATGGTATTTACCCATCACGTCACCGGTCACGCGGGCCGACTTCACGTATTTCTTGTTCCAGTCGACGCCCATCTCGCTCATCGAGTAGAGGATGCGCCGGTGCACGGGCTTCAGGCCGTCGCGCACATCGGGCAGCGCGCGCGACACGATTACGCTCATGGCGTAGTCGAGATAGGACCGCTGCATTTCCTCGATGATGGAAATCGGCTCAATGCCGGGAGTCTTGCCGCCGGGTGTCGATTGTTCTGTCAATTTCGGTCACGATCGTTGTTCAGAATCAGATGCAATTTTATAGCCTACCGAGGCTGGAAGCGCCAATTTCACCAGGGGTTGTGAACAGGCTTTTCCCAGGAAATCCGCCAATTTGCGCATTTTCATGGCCACTTTCCGGCCACCCTTCCCTTCCTCTCCACGCTCGCCTAACAATGGGGCGGCAAGGCCGTCGAAAACGGCCGCTCAACGGCGAGGGGAACGCCTGACATGCTCAATATCGATCTCGTGGTCAACGCGATCACGACCCTGCTCGTGACCATCGATCCGCCCGGCCTCGCGCCGATCTTCCTCGGCCTCACGGTGGGCATGACGCGGCCGCAGCGCAAGCAGGTGGCGTTGCGCGGCTCCATCATCGCGTTCTGCATCCTTGCCGTCTTCGCGCTGACGGGTGCGGGCGTGCTGTCGCTGCTCGGCATCTCCATCGGCGCCTTCCGCATCGCCGGCGGCCTGCTACTCTTCTGGATCGCCTTCGAGATGATTTTCGAGCGCCGCAACGAGCGCAAGGAGAAGACCAGCGAGGTGGCGATCACCCGCGATCACATCCACAACATCGCCGTCTTCCCGCTCGCTTTGCCGCTGATTGCCGGCCCCGGCGCGATCTCCGCGACGATCCTGCTCTCCGGCTCCTTCCCCTCCGCTCTGGAGCGCTCCGCCCTCATCGGCGTGCTCGCGCTCTGCATCGGCATCCTGTTCCTGGCGCTGGTCATCGCCGACCGCATCGACCGCTTCCTCGGCAACACCGGCCGCGCCATCCTGACACGCCTGCTCGGTGTGATCCTGGCGGCGCTGGCGGTGCAGTTCGTCGTGGACGGGGTGAAGTCGGCCTTCGCGCTTTGACAGCTTTCCGGAGCTCGCACGGACCCGCAACGTCTAGGGATTGTCTGGAAACCATTTGGCGATAGCCGGCATATTTTCCTCGAAACCACCGGGCAGGAAGATGTTGAGCAGGCCGACCCGCTCGTCCGTCCGGTTCTCGAATTCGTGCATCACGGTTGCCGGAATGCGTACGAAACTGCCGGCCGGCGCCTCCAGCCAGTCCTCGCCGGCCAGAATGCTCGCCACGCCCGAAAGCACGTAGAAGAGCTCGACATTCTCCTCATGGGAATGCGCACCCGGTCCCGGCGTCCTCGGCTCCAGCCACCATTCGGAAACGCAATAGGCATTGTCCGTCTCGCCGTGATCGGCCTTGAAGACCGCACTCATGCGCCCGAGCGGATAGGTTCGCCCCTCGCCCGGCCGGAGGAAAAGTACGTCCGTCCCGGTCTTTTCCATGCACCCGCCGCGCCTCCCGCGCACCCTTTCACCCCGTCCGCACCAAAGAAAAAGGCCGGCGCTTTGCCGGCCTTTGTCCGTTCTCAGAACGGAATGTCGTCATCCATATCGCGTGATAGCGAACCGCCGCCACTACCGCCCGAACGGTTGCCGCCTCCGCTGCTGCTGCCACCGCCCGAAGCGGGCCGCGAGCCGTAATCGTCATAGCTCGGCGCGCCGCCGCCGAAATCGCCGCCGCCACGGCTTGCACCACCACCTTCGCCACGGCCATCCAGCATAGTAAGCGTCGAGTTGAAGCCCTGCAGCACGATTTCCGTCGAATAACGGTCGTTGCCGTTCTGGTCCTGCCACTTGCGGGTCTGCAGCGCGCCTTCGATATAGAGCTTGGCGCCCTTCTTCACATATTGTTCGACGACCTTGCACAGGCCTTCATTGAAGACGACGACGGTGTGCCATTCGGTCTTCTCGCGGCGCTCGCCGCTGTTGCGGTCGCGCCAGGTTTCCGAAGTCGCGATGCGCAGGTTGGCGATCGGTGTGCCGGATTGCGTGCGCCGGATTTCCGGATCCGCACCCACATTCCCGATCAAGATCACCTTGTTGACGCTTCCAGCCATACCCGTACTTCCCGTTGTCGCGCCGGGCATCTGGCGCCCGACATCTTTTCACTACACGAATGCGCCATCTTATCGGCTGCCGCGCCGCCGCGCCGCCCCGCAAAAGGAATAATCCACAGATCAATTGCGAAATTTCGTTCTTTTTTTGTTCTAATAATTCCCTACACTCTTGTCAACCGAATCGGAAACGGGCACGGAATCTTCTGACCGCGCGATGGACAGGCCTCGATCAATCCCTACATAGGGGCCTACCCCTTTTAAGAATGCGCAACGACTTCTGACGCTGGATACCATGAGCGAACTCAAGACCATTTCCATTCGCGGCGCACGCGAACACAATCTCAAGGGCATCGATCTCGACCTGCCCCGCAACAAGCTGATCGTAATGACCGGGCTTTCGGGCTCCGGCAAATCGTCGCTTGCCTTCGACACGATCTATGCCGAGGGCCAGCGCCGCTATGTCGAGAGCCTGTCGGCCTATGCGCGCCAGTTCCTCGAGATGATGCAGAAGCCGGACGTCGACCAGATCGACGGTCTGTCGCCGGCCATTTCCATCGAGCAGAAGACGACCTCGAAGAACCCGCGCTCGACCGTCGGCACGGTCACCGAGATCTACGACTACATGCGCCTGCTTTTTGCGCGCGTCGGCGTGCCGTATTCGCCGGCGACGGGCCTGCCGATCGAAAGCCAGACGGTCAGCCAGATGGTCGACCGCATCATCGATTTCGGCGAAGGCACGCGCCTCTATATCCTCGCGCCCATCGTGCGCGGCCGCAAGGGCGAGTACAAAAAGGAACTCGCCGAGCTCATGAAAAAGGGCTTTCAGCGCGTCAAGGTCGACGGTCAGTTTTACGAGATCGCCGACGTACCCGCCCTCGACAAGAAGTACAAACATGA
This sequence comes from Shinella sp. M27, assembly GCF_049199905.1. Classification (NCBI taxonomy): domain Bacteria; kingdom Pseudomonadati; phylum Pseudomonadota; class Alphaproteobacteria; order Hyphomicrobiales; family Rhizobiaceae; genus Shinella; species Shinella sp. M27. The sequence continues at coordinate 111,316 of NZ_JBLZPK010000034.1, read as the reverse complement.
CATCGACGTGGTGGTCGACCGCGTCGTTGTGCGTGCCGATCTTTCCTCGCGCCTCGCCGACAGTATCGAAACCTGCCTGAAGCTCGCCGATGGCCTCGCCATCGCCGAATTCGCCGATAAGCCGCTGCCCGTCGAGGAAACGTCGGCCGGCGGCTCGGCCAACAAGTCGCTGAACGAGACGCATGAGCGTGTCATGTTCTCCGAAAAATTCGCCTGCCCGGTGTCCGGCTTCACCATCCCGGAAATCGAGCCGCGGCTGTTCTCGTTCAACAACCCCTTCGGCGCCTGCCCGACCTGCGACGGCCTCGGCAGCCAGCAGAAGATCGACCCGGACCTCATCGTGCCGGAAACCGAACGCACGCTGCGCGACGGCGCCATCGCGCCCTGGGCCAAGTCCTCTTCGCCCTATTACAACCAGACGCTGGAAGCGCTCGGCGCCGCCTATGGCTTCAAGCTTTCCAACCGCTGGTCGGAACTGTCGGAAAAGGCGCAGAACGCCATCCTGAAGGGCACGGACGAGAAGATCGAGTTCAACTACAAGGATGGCGCGCGCTCCTACAAGACGGTCAAGACCTTCGAAGGCATCGTGCCGAACCTCGAGCGCCGCTGGAAGGAAACGGATTCAGCCTGGTCGCGCGAGGAAATCGAGCGCTACATGTCGGCCGCGCCCTGCCCGGCCTGCGCCGGCTATCGCCTGAAGCCCGAGGCGCTGGCGGTCAAGATCAACAAGCTGCATATCGGCGAGACGACGGCCATGTCGATCCGTGTCGCCCGCGACTGGTTCGAGGCGCTGCCGGAGCACCTCAACGCCAAGCAGAACGAGATCGCGGTGCGCATTCTCAAGGAAATCCGCGAGCGCCTGCGGTTCCTGAACGATGTCGGCCTAGAATATCTTTCGTTGTCGCGCAATTCCGGCACGCTGTCGGGCGGCGAAAGCCAGCGCATCCGGCTGGCGTCGCAGATCGGCTCCGGCCTGACGGGCGTGCTCTATGTGCTTGACGAGCCATCGATCGGCCTGCACCAGCGAGACAATGCGCGCCTGCTCGATACGCTCAGGCATCTCCGCGACATCGGCAACACCGTCATCGTCGTCGAGCATGACGAGGACGCGATCCTGACGGCGGATTATGTCGTCGATATCGGTCCCGCCGCCGGCATCCACGGTGGTGAGGTCATCGCGCAGGGCACGCCCGGCGAGGTCATCGCCAATCCGGCCTCGCTGACGGGGAAATATCTCTCCGGCGAACTCTCCGTCGCGGTGCCCGCCGAGCGCCGCAAGCCGAAGAAGAAAAAGGAAATCAAGGTCGTCGGCGCCCGCGCCAACAACCTGAAGAACGTCACGGCCTCCATTCCGCTCGGCGTCTTCACGGCGGTCACGGGCGTTTCCGGCGGCGGCAAGTCGACCTTCCTGATCGAGACGCTCTATAAGTCGGCCGCCCGCCGCATCATGGGCGCCCGTGAAATCCCCGCCGAGCACGAGCGCATCGACGGCTTCGAATATATCGACAAGGTCATCGATATCGACCAGTCGCCGATCGGCCGCACGCCGCGCTCCAACCCGGCGACCTATACCGGTGCCTTCACGCCGATCCGCGACTGGTTCGCCGGCCTGCCGGAGGCCAAGGCGCGCGGCTACCAGCCGGGCCGCTTCTCGTTCAACGTCAAGGGCGGCCGCTGCGAGGCCTGCCAGGGCGACGGCGTCATCAAGATCGAGATGCACTTTCTGCCCGACGTCTATGTCACCTGCGACGTCTGCCACGGCAAGCGCTACAATCGCGAGACGCTCGACGTGGCCTTCAAGGGCAAGTCGATCGCCGACGTGCTGGACATGACCGTCGAGGAAGGCGTCGAGTTCTTCGCCGCCGTGCCCGCCGTGCGTGACAAGCTGGTCACGCTGAACCAGGTCGGTCTCGGCTATATCAAGGTCGGCCAACAGGCGAACACGCTGTCGGGTGGTGAAGCGCAGCGCGTCAAGCTCGCCAAGGAACTGTCGAAGCGCTCCACCGGCCGTACGCTCTACATTCTCGATGAGCCGACGACCGGCTTGCACTTCCATGACGTGGCGAAGCTGCTGGAGGTGCTGCACGAACTGGTCAATCAGGGCAACTCCGTCGTCGTCATCGAGCACAATCTGGAAGTCATCAAGACCGCTGACTGGATCATCGACTTCGGCCCCGAAGGCGGCGATGGCGGCGGCGAGGTAATTGCCGAGGGCACGCCGGAAGATGTCGTGAAGGTCGAGCGCTCCTATACCGGCCAGTTCCTGAAGGAGCTGCTGGAGCGTCGTCCGATCAAGAAGATCGCGGCGGAGTAGCCGGATGATCCTGATCGGCCAGTACGATTCGTCCTATGTGCGCCGTGTCGGGATCGCGCTCAGGCTCTACGATCTCCCGTTCGAACACCGGCCCTGGTCGGTGTTCAGCGAGGGCGAGAAGGTTCAGGCGGTCAATCCGCTGATGCGGGTGCCGACGCTGGTGCTCGACGATGGCGAGGTGGTGGCCGACAGCAACTCTATCCTCGATTATCTCGACGGCCTCGTACCGGCGGAGAAGCGGCTTTTGCCACAGGTCGAGCCGGAGCGCCGTCAGGTTCTGAAGGTGATGACCTTTGCGACCGGTTTCGCCGACAAGGGCATCAGCCTTTTCTACGAGCTTCATCTGCACGAGACACCGTCGGCCTACTTCGCCGAGCGTTGCCGTTCACAAATCCTGACGGTGCTTGCTGCGCTGGAGGACGAGCGCGCTAAGCGGTCCGGAATATTCTGGTTCGGGCGGATCACCCATGCCGATATCGCCGTCGCCTGCGCCTGGCGGCATATGCGCGAGGCGCATCCGGGCCTCATCGACCCGGCCGCCTATCCCGCGCTCGCAAACCATTGCGCCGGCATGGAGGCCCTGCCGGTGTTCCAGGAGATTTCCCAGCCTTTCATCGCGCCCGCCTGATCGGCGCGCCGCCATCCGTCTGTCGAGGAGAACTGACATGAGCACATCCGGCACCATCAGAACCGGCATCGGCGGCTGGACCTTCGATCCGTGGGAAGGCACGTTTTATCCGGAAAAGCTGACAAAGAAGCGGCAGCTGGAATTTGCCAGCCGCGAGCTTGCGGCCATCGAGGTCAACGGCACCTATTACGGCTCACAGAAGCCGGAAACCTTCGCCAAATGGGCCTCCGAAGTGCCCGACGGTTTCATCTTCTCGCTGAAGGCCAGCCGCTTCACGACCAATCGCAAGGTTCTGGCTGATGGCGGTGAATCCGTCGAAAAGTTTTTGACGCAGGGCCTCACGGAACTCGGCGATCATCTCGGCCCGATCCTCTGGCAGTTCCCGCCGACGAAGAAATTCGAGCCCGACGATTTCGAGGGCTTCTTGAAACTGCTGCCGGAAAAGCTCGATGGCCTGACGCTGAAGCACGCGCTGGAAGTGCGCAACGAGACGTTCATGACGCCGGAATTCGCCGCTTTGGCCCGTAAATACAACGCGGCCATCGTCTATGCGCAGCACGAAGAATACCCTGAGATCGCCGATGTCACGGCCGATTTCGTCTATGCACGTCTGCAAAAAGGGTCCGACGACATCAAGACCTGCTATCCGGAAGACGCGCTCGACGAATGGGCCGGGCGGATCAAGGACTGGGCTGCCGGCGGCGAGCCGTCGGATCTGCCGAAGATCGCCCCCGACACGAAGCCGGCCAAGGTAGCGCGCGACGTCTTCGCCTTCTTCATCACATCGGGCAAGGTGAATGCGCCAAACGGCGCGCGGGAACTGCAAAAGCGCGTGCGCTGAGAAAACTCGATCCAGGCGGCAGCCGATGCCGCCTGGATCTGCTTCGCCTTGGGAGCACAAAAGCGGCGCGTCCCCGAACCGCACGGGTCCTATGGCAAATATAGGCCGCCCCTGCCTGTGGCCTGCTTACAGACACGAGTGCGTCGAGACGTTCAGTTCGAGCCTTCTCGACCGCACCAAAATAGAGTCATAGATCCACCCAGGCAGGAATGGCGGCCGACAGGTCTTCAGCGGTCAGCCCCTCGCCCGCGATCTGCCCAGCCTTGCCATGGCGCCAGACGGCGCTCGCGGCGGCCTCGAAGGTGGGCATGCCCTGCGCCAGATGGGCGCCGACGATGCCGGCCAGGACATCGCCGGAGCCGGCCGTCGCAAGCCATGGCGGGGCGTTGTCGTTGACGAGCACGCGGCCGTCAGGGGCGGCGATGACGGTATCGGCTCCCTTGAGGATGACGACGCCGTTGCTGCGGGCGGCGGCCTTGCGGGCACGGTCGATCTTGGAGAGCGTGGCGTCGTCGGCGAGATCGGGAAAGAGCCGGGCGAATTCGCCGTCATGCGGGGTGAGGACGAGCCGCGGGCTTTCCGTGGCAAAGAGGGAGAACAGAGCCTGCGGATCGTCGCGGAAGGCGCTGATGCCATCGGCATCCAGAACCAGCCGGTGATCCTGTTCGGCGAGCAGGCGAACATATCGCCTCGCCATGTCCGGATCGCCGAAGCCGGGGCCGAGCACGAAGGTTTTCAGCCGTTCGTCCTCCAGCAGTTTGGACAGGTCTTTTTCACCGTCGATGATCTTCAGCATGACGGCGGTCAGCTGGGCGGCATTGGCGGGTGCGGCCTCTTGCGGCGAGAGCACGGTGACGAGGCCGGCGCCGGCGCGAAGACCGGCCGCGGCGGACAGCCTTGCAGCGCCGGTGGCAACGGGCGGACCGGAAAACACGGCGAGATGGCCGCGGACATATTTGTGGGTCGCGCCGGTCTGCGCCGGCCGGGCCAGGTGCCAGATGGCCGGCCTGTTGACCCGCATATGGTCGCCATGCTGCGCGAGAAGGCGTCCGGGAATGCCGATGTCGAAGATTTCCAGTGCGCCGGCGCGATCTCTGCCGGGGAGCAGCAGATGGCCGGGCTTTCGGCACAGGAAGGTGACGGTCGCCTCGGCCTCGAAGGCAGCACCCCTCATCTGCCCCGTGCGCCCGTCGACGCCGGAGGGAAGATCGACGGCGAGCACGGCAATGGCGGCCTTGCGCACCGCATCGATAACGCGCGCCACCGCGTCGGGAACATTACGCGACAGGCCGGCGCCGAACAGGGCGTCGATGACGACATCGCCGGTGCGTGGCGCATAGCCCGAAAGCGGTGCAACGCGGCCGTGGAAGGCGGCGATGGCGATGGCGGCGTCGCCCGTAAGCGTGGTCGGGTCGCCGAGGGCGTGCACGGTCACCGTAGCCCCCGTGTCCATCAGCGCCCGCGCGGCGACATAGCCGTCGCCGCCATTGTTGCCGGGGCCGCAAAGCACGGCGAAACGCAGCGCGCCGGGATATCGGCGAAGGGCCGCCGCTGCGACGGCCTGGCCTGCCCGCTCCATGAGACCGTAGCTTGAAAGGCCCGATGCGGCGGCGACGCGGTCTATATGGCCCATATCCTCGGGCGTGACGATCAGCGTATCGATTTCCTGGTGCATGCCCCACCATGCCCGCAAAGGACAGGCGGAGACAAGCCCGGCGGCAAATCCATGCATTCGCTCATTTATTCGGCATCTGCATAGTCTATGTGCTCAAATTTGCAGCTTTGCGCGCCACTCCTGAGCGAGGCGCTGTATGCCGCTGCCTGCCGACGTAGAAAGTGACAATTTTTAGGCAGATTCCACTAGCCCTTTTACACGGAAAGCCGCATCATCGCAGCGTGATGACGAGCAGGATCAACAAAGACACGAAATTCGTCCGATCTGGCATGCATTCTGCTTCAAGTTGGCATGCTACGTGCATTTGGAGTTTGCAGCGGGCGCAAACCGCGCGCGAACGGGAGAAGCGGAGAGACATTTTCTCATGAAAAAGATCGAAGCGATCATCAAGCCCTTCAAGCTCGATGAGGTGAAGGAGGCGCTGCAGGAAGTCGGCCTGCAGGGTATCACCGTCACCGAGGCGAAGGGCTTTGGACGCCAGAAGGGACACACGGAACTCTACCGTGGTGCCGAATATGTTGTCGACTTTCTGCCCAAGGTGAAGGTCGAGGTCGTTCTGGCGGACGAAAACGCGGAGGCCGTGATCGAGGCGATCCGCAATGCGGCCCAGACTGGCCGCATCGGCGATGGCAAGATCTTTGTCTCCAACGTCGAAGAAGTCATCCGCATCCGCACCGGCGAGACCGGCGTCGACGCCATCTGATCCCGCCCGGCCGTCCGGCCGAGGCTTATCCACTCGTCATTTCACACAGGGACCAATACACATGACGACTGCCAACGAAATCCTCAAGCAAATCAAGGAAAACGACGTCAAGTTCGTCGACCTGCGCTTCACCGATCCCAAGGGTAAGCTGCATCACGTCACGATGGATGTCGGTTGCGTCGATGAAGACATGTTCGCCGATGGCGTCATGTTCGACGGTTCCTCGATCGGCGGCTGGAAGGCCATCAACGAGTCCGACATGGTGCTGATGCCCGATCCGGCAACGGTTCACGTCGATCCGTTCTTCGCGCAGTCGACCCTCGTTATCATGTGCGACATCCTCGACCCGGTCTCGGGCGAAGCCTATAACCGCGACCCGCGCGGCACCGCCAAGAAGGCCGAAGCCTACCTCAAGGCCTCTGGTATCGGCGACACGGTCTATGCCGGCCCGGAACCGGAATTCTTCGTGTTTGACGACGTGAAGTACAAGGCCGACCCGTACAACACGGGCTTCAAGCTCGACTCGTCCGAACTGCCGTCCAACGATGACACCGACTACGAGACCGGCAACCTCGGCCACCGTCCGCGCGTCAAGGGCGGCTACTTCCCGGTTCCCCCGGTCGATTCGTGCCAGGACATGCGCTCGGAAATGCTCACGGTCCTGACCGAGATGGGCGTCACCGTCGAAAAGCAGCACCATGAAGTGGCAGCCGCCCAGCACGAGCTCGGCGTAAAGTTCGACACGCTCGTTCGCAGCGCCGACAAGGTGCAGATCTACAAATACGTCGTGCACCAGGTCGCCAATGCCTATGGCAAGACGGCCACCTTCATGCCGAAGCCGATCTTCGGCGACAACGGCTCGGGCATGCACGTCCACCTGTCGATCTGGAAGGATTCCAAGCCCCAGTTCGCCGGCGACGAATATGCCGGCCTGTCGGAAAGCTGCCTCTACTTCATCGGCGGCATCATCAAGCATGCCAAGTCGATCAACGCCTTCACCAACCCGACGACGAACTCCTACAAGCGTCTCGTTCCGGGTTATGAAGCGCCGGTTCTGCTCGCCTATTCGGCCCGCAACCGCTCGGCCTCCTGCCGCATTCCGTTCGGCACGGGTCCGAAGTCAAAGCGCGTCGAAATCCGCTTCCCCGATCCGCTTGGCAACCCCTATCTCGGCTTCGCCGCCATGCTGATGGCCGGCCTCGACGGCATCAAGAACAAGATCCATCCCGGCAAGGCCATGGACAAGGATCTATACGACCTGCCGCCGAAGGAACTGAAGAAGATCCCGACGGTCTGCGGCTCGCTGCGCGAAGCGCTGGAAAGCCTCGACAAAGACCGCAAGTACCTGACGGCCGGCGGCGTGTTCGACGACGACCAGATCGACAGCTACATCGAGCTGAAGATGGTCGAAGTCATGCGTTTCGAAATGACCCCGCACCCAGTCGAATTCGACATGTACTATTCGGCTTAAAACAGACTTGAGAAGGCTTCTCCGTGAGGCCTTCTCAAAAAGCATACAGTTGCGAAGGCTGGCGTTTTGGGCCTAGCCGAAGCACCACCTCGCAACTGTCGTGCCATGCTCCGCAAGCGCCTGACGACGTCGGAACTACCGTGCATCGCCAGATTGAAAGAAATGAAGGGCCAAGTCTGCTTCCCGTCGAATTGCAGCAATCTCGTCCTTGCCAGCCTTACACTCCTCCAGGAGCAGGCCGATCATTCTGAAGTGGTCGGCAAAGGAGAAGGTTGCGGCGTCGATCTTTTCCCTGGTCAGCACATTCCAGATGACGATCGGTTTTTCCTTGAAATCGTAACGCACGAACGGTCGGTTGAACCAATGTGCATCGCGATCGAGTGCTCTCGTCGTCCGCTCATATCCTCGAATACCGCCCATCTCATCGGCATGGACGGCCGTAGTCACCGAATGAACGAACATCCAGGCATAGGCCTCCGCGAGGGATGGCACGCGGTTGGCGCGGACTTCCTTCCAAGCCTTGTTCAAGGTCGCGATGGGTACAGTGTGTTCTATGTGAATTGTACGCCCGCTTCGCGCCTTGCCGCACCGATTGCCTTGAGCGGTTTTCATAAAGTTTTCCGTCCGATAAAGGGCGCCGGAGCAAAGGCCAAGCTTGTCCAGACTATCACCGGCCTTCCAGCCGAAAAGATTGTGGCTGTGCCGGAAGGACATGCCGAAGGTTTCTTTCTTCGGATCGATCAGTGCCCGGACCGAGGCCCTAGGCTCGCTCATCCACCCCCTCGAAAGAGCAATCTTCCAAACCGAAACCAATTGCTCGTGCTCACAAGAAAGATCAAACATATCATCCCCTCACTCGAATACAGCAACCAAAGTATGGGTGCTTTGTTTGGGGCAGGCTAATCTCGCGGAGATAAATTAATCGTTTCAAAATCGTTGCAGGTTCGAAGCGGTTTCTTCGCCCCGCTTTTTCACGCAAGTGATTGATATGACCACAACGAAAGCACAAAAAACCCGGCCAGTGGCCGGGTTTTTCTTGGTGTGCCGTGGACTTATTGCTGCAGCCGCTTCTTCAAGAGATCCAGATATTCCTCATTCGAATCGTCCGCACCGCCGGATGCGGCGCCGGCGGCCGGTTTGCAGCTCGGCTTGTAGTCCATCGCCATGCCGGCCTTCACGCAGACGCCGACCTGCCAGCCGGGTGGCAGGGCCGTGAGGTCAACGGTCTTCCACTTCGGGTGCCCCGTCGTCTTCAGCTTGTCGAGGCCCGTGATGATGAGGTTGGAGAAGTCGGCGACCGTCTTGCAGCTGTCGCGATGATAGGCGTTGCGCTTGATGTCGTAATCATAGGTCATCATCACGGCCTTTACCGCGATGAGATCGACCGGCTGGTCCTGGAAGGAATAGGTGCCGGCCTCGATGCGCGACGGCGTATAGGTCGCGAGCAGCGGTGCTTCGGTGATCGGCAGGAGATGGAATTTCGCCTTGTCGATCGTGGTGCTGGTGAAGAGCGATGCGGGCGCGCCGGCGACATAGAAGAAGGCGTCGATCTCGCCGGAGAGCAGTTTCGGCAAGGCCTCGTCCGGGTTGATATCGAGCCGTTCTTCGGCCTTCACGCGCAGAATGTCCATGATGAGCGTCGCCGTCAGGAAGGTGCCCGAATCCTTCTTGCCGACCGCGATCTTCTTGCCGGCAAGGTCCTTCATGCCGGCAATGTCCTTGCGCGCCAACACATGGATCTCTTCGTTGTAGAGCGGGAACATGATGCGCACGCCCTTGACCGCCTTCTGAACCTCCGGGTCGTTCGCCTCGAAGGTCTTCAGATACTCCAGCACGTCGCTCTGCACGATGCCGAATTGCGTGTTGCGCCGGTTGCGCACGCCGACGAAGTTTTCGAGCGAGCCTGCGCTTTCCACCACATTGAGGTTCAGGCCGCATTCAGCGCCGAGGGCTGCGATATCGCGGCCGATCTTGATATAAGTACCCTGCGGACCGCCCGTCATGATGTTGCGCTCGAAACTCTGCGCGGATGCGCCGCCGACGGAAAGCGCAAGGCCGAGCGCGGCCGCCAGAACAGATCGCTTCATCGAAATCTCCTTCCCAGACCCGGCAAAGCGCCGGTGTGATTAACAGCCGCTGTCGAGATCGCGCATCAGGTTGCGCATCGCCAGCGCCGGTATGTGCTTGAAGACGCCGCCGAGCGCAATGGTGACGCATTCGCCCGAGACAAGCGTGCGCTCGAGCTGGTCACGCTGGTCGCCGGTCAACCGGTCGAGACCCGGCATCACGCGTATCGCCGCGGCCACCAAAGCTGCATTGCGCGGGCTGCGTCCGTCTGTTGCGGGTTTTGCGTTGTCGAGCGCCGGCTTGGTGCCACCGTCCTTCTGGCCACCCGGCTTTGTGGCGGCGGCCGCGGCCTCCAGCGCCTCGATACGCGCCGTCAGCGCCTGATTGCGCGCATTCAGCGTGGCGACCTCGCGTTCCTTGGTGGCGATGCCTTCCTGCAGGATCGGGATTTCCTTCGCGCGCAGCTGTTCTTCCGCGTTTTGCGCTTCCTCGAGTTCACGGCGCAGCGTATCGGCCTCGGCCTCGAGACGCTCGGTCTCGGCGTTCTGCGTCGTGTTCCGGGTGCTGCGGGCCTCATCCAGCGCCTTTTCCAGCCGCGCGATCTGGTCGGCCTGTAGCGAAAGCCGGCGCTCGCGGTCGAGCACGGCCTCCTCGGCACGCTTTTTCAGGGCTTCGGCATCGGCGACGCGCTGGCCGGCAAGCTCGAGATCGTTTTCAAGTTTCGGCAAGACGTCGCGATTGAGGCGGGTGTTTTCGGCCACGGCATCGGCTGCATCGCTCGCGGTGGTGTTGCTCCGAAGGGATTCGACCTGACGCTTGAGTGTGCCGTTCTCCTCGGTCAGCGCCTGCGCCTTCTGGCTGTTTTCCTCGACCTGGGCCGCGCGGGCATCGAGCTCCTTGGCAAGGTCGGCGATGCGCTGGTCGCGCGCCTTGATCTCGCCTGCCGGAGCCGCATCATCCATCACGCGGAAGGCGCCGTAGCCCCCGGCCCCGCCGAGCGCCAGGCTGACGACGACGGCAAACAGGATGCCGCCGATGCCGCCGCCACCCGAGGTCTGTCCGTTGCCGCTCCTGCCCCACTGATTGTTCATGCTGCCCGATCCGCCTGAGATGCCGTCCTTCGAGGTACGCCGAAACCGCTGGAGGCGCAAGCGCCACACCCCGTCTATGAAAGATGTATGACAGCAGCGGAACTATTGATGTTTCTCAGCAATTACCCAAATATAAGGGGAAAGGTAGGTACGCCATGAAGATGCGTAACGCAAAATTTGCCATCGGCGACATCGTCCGCCACCGGGTCTTTCCCTTCCGTGGCGTGGTCTTTGATGTCGATCCCGAATTCGCCAATACGGAGGAGTGGTGGAATGCCATTCCGGCGGAAATCCGGCCGTCGAGGGATCAGCCCTTCTATCACCTGTTCGCCGAGAACGCGGACAGCGAATATGTCGCCTATGTCTCCGAGCAGAACCTGGTGGCCGACGATAGCGGTCAGCCGATCCGTCACCCGCAGGTTCGCGCGCTGATGGACGTGGACCAGGGCCACTATCGCTGGAAAGAAGAGACCGGCGTCTTCCACTGACCGGTCTTCCCCGACGCCAGACAACAAAAAACCCGGCCATTGGCCGGGTTTTCCATATCTCGGATGAAGCGGGACGCTTACTGGCTCTTGGCAGCCTTCTGGGCGTCTTCGAGCTTCTTGCGGGCTTCCTCGGCCTTCTTCTGCATTTCGTCCTGCAGCAGGCGCTGGCGCTCTTCGAGCTTCGACTGTTCGATCGGCTCGCCGTCGAACACGCCGGTGAAGCCTTCGAGCGACATCTTGATCGGGTTCGGCGCGCGCTGGAAGTTGATCGAGGTCAGGACCAGCTCGCCGCCCTTCTTGAGGCTTGCGATCATCTGGTCGGTGAGCAGCACTTCAGCAACGCACTTGTCGGGCATGCAGATGGCGTAATCGAGCTTCAGGCCCTTGCCGCCGTCGATCTGCATCTGGATACCCGGCGGGATCAGGCGTGCGCTCGGAACCGAGACCTGCATGATCTTGCGGTTGGTCTTGCCGGTGACGGTGATGAGGCCGACAGCCGTGATGAGCTGGCCGCTGCTGGCCGTCAGCAGGTTCTGCACGATGCAGACGTCGTTGTCTTCCTGCTTGGTGCAGACCTTGAACCAGCCCTTCGGCGGAGCGGCCTGCTGTGCGAGCGATACGGAAGGAGCCGCCGCCAGGGCAACCGACGCGGCGAAAGCGGAAAGCACGGTCCGCTTGATGAGGTTCGATGTGAAGATCATACGAGTTCGGTCTCCTGAAAATCCGGTGCCGGAGCAACGACGCTCCTCCAAGCCCCTCTGGCGTGGGTCAGTCGTGCGCTCTCCTGTCGGCGAATTGAGGCATTTGCATGACCCGCTTCGGCGACACCTGTTACAATGGGCCGCGCCGGATATCCAGCCTTTCCTTGCGAAATTCGCCTGTAGGACCGATTTCCGGCACCCGCCGCCCTATTGTGTCTATTGCGCGCAGTATAAAGACAGGAATCATATGGAATTGACGAGGAGAGCTTCTTTGCGCCCCATCCTGACGGCCCTCGCGGCCTGCATGTTCGGCCTGCCCGTTTCGCTGGGCCAGGCCGCCCCCCTGCACGGGATCGCGATGCATGGCGAACCGGCGCTGCCGGCGGATTACAAGCACTTCTCCTACGTCAATCCGGATGTGAAGAAAGGCGGGCGCATTGCCTACGGCGTGGTCGGCACTTTCGATAGCCTCAATCCCTTCATCCTGAAAAGCATGCGCACCACCGCACGCGGCATGTGGGATCCGGAATTCGGCAATCTCATCTACGAATCGCTGATGGTGCGCTCGCGCGACGAGGCCTTCAGTATGTATGGCCTGCTTGCCGAAAGCGTGGAATGGGACGGCGACCGCAGCTTCATCGAATTCCACCTCAATCCGAAAGCACATTGGGCGGATGGGCAGCCGGTCACACCCGAAGACGTGATCTTTTCGTTCGAACTGCTGCGCGACAAGGGACGCGCGCCGTTCAGCACCCGTTTGAACGTGGTCGAGAAACTCGAGAAAACCGGCGAGCATAGTGTTCGCTTCACCTTCAACGACAAAAGCGACCGCGAGGCCCCTCTCCTGATCGCCTTCTCGCCGATCCTGCCCAAGCATGCGATCGATCCCGAAACCTTCGACCGGTCGTCGCTCGCCTTGCCGCTCGGCTCCGGCCCCTACAAGGTCAAGGCGGTGAAACCGGGCGAGCGGATCGTCTATGAGCGCGATCCAAACTACTGGGGCAAGGATATTCCCTCCAAGGTCGGTTTCGACAATTACGACGAAATCTCCGTCGAATATTTCCTGCAGGACAATTCGCTGTTCGAGGCTTTCAAGAAAGGCGTGATCGACGTCTATCAGGAAGGCAATCCGACGAAGTGGACGCGCAATTACGATTTCCCAGCGGTCCAGACAGGCACCGTCATCAAGGACGCGGTGAAATCGAAACTGCCCCCCGTAATGTTCGGTTTCGTCTTCAATACGCGCCGGCCGGTCTTCCAGAACGCGGAACTGCGCAAGGCCCTCTCACTCGCCTTCGATTTCCAGTGGGTCAACCGCACGCTGTTTGAAAACGCCTATACGCGCACGGAAAGTTTCTGGCAGAATTCCGAGCTGTCGTCGCTGAATGCCCCCATCGATGCACGCGAGCGTGAGATCATCGGCGCGGCGGCAGGCCGGATCGATCCTGCTGTAGCAGATGGCACCTTCCGTTTCCCCGTGACCGACGGCTCCGGCCGCGACCGCAAGGTACTGCGTCAGGCGATGGATCATTTCGAGAAGGCGGGATATTCGATCAAGGACGGTCGCATGGTGGATACTTCCGGCAAGCCGCTCGCCTTTGAGATCATGACGCAGAATGCCGACCAGGAGAAGCTGGCGCTGGCCTACCAGCGCTTCCTCGCCGCGCTCGGCGTTCGTGTAAGCCTCCGGACGGTCGATGATTCGCAATATCAGAGCCGCAGCCAGACCTTCGACTACGATGTCATCATGAAGGCCTTCCTGTCGTCGCTGTCGCCCGGCCTGGAGCAGGTGCGGCGCTGGGGAACGGACGCGCGCGATCGCCAGGGCAGCGAGAATTTCGCCGGTGTCGCCGATCCCGATCTCGACCGCGTCATGGCCGCCATTCTCTCCGCCCGCACGGCAGAGGATTTCCGCTCCGCCGTGCGCCTTCAGGACAGGATGCTGCTGTCGGGCAATTACATCGTCCCACTCTATCATCTGGGCGAGCAGTGGATTGCCCGCAACAAGCATATCGGGCGGCCGGAGATGACGCCGCTCTGGGGTTTCCAGCTTCCCGCATGGTGGGACGAGAACGCGCAGTAAAGGGGCTATCCCCAGAATTGCGGTTACCTTGAGGTAACCTGTTGAAAGCTGTGGCCGGTGGGCCTATCTCGGCGGTAAGTTTGAAGTGACGGCGCGAGGCCTGCACAGGACCGCGCCAAAGCCGGAGATCCCGGCCTCTCGAAAGGATACCCGGATGGAAGCCATTACGATCGATGTCGTCTCCGATGTCGTCTGCCCCTGGTGCTACCTCGGCAAGAAACGGTTGGAACAGGCAATCGAGAGCGTGAAGGACGATCTCGCCGTCTCGGTGACGTTTCGCCCCTATCAGCTGAACCCCGACATGCCGCCCGAGGGCGTGGACCACAAGAAGCACCTCGCCGAAAAGCTCGGCGGCAAGGATGCCGTGGACCGTGCGCACGACATGCTGGCAGGCCTCGGCAAACAGGATGGCATCGCCTTCGATTTCCCGGCCGTGAAGATCAGCCCGAACACGCTCGACGCGCACCGCCTGCTGCGCTGGGCGATGATCGAAGGTCCCGAAGTCCAGAGCCGCGTGGCCGTCGCCCTGTTCAAGGCCTATTTCGAAGAGGGCCGCAATGTCGGCGACCGCGCCGTGCTGCTCGACGTGGCGGAGGCAGTCGGCATGGACCGCGCCGTCGTCACCGCGCTGTTCTCCGCCGGTGCGGACGTCGATTCGGTCAAGGAAGAGATCGGCATGGCCCGCGACATGGGCGTCACCGGCGTGCCCTGCTTCATCATCGACAACAAATATGCTGTGATGGGCGCCCAGTCCGTGGATGTGCTGACCAACGCTTTGCGGGAGATCGCGGCGATGAAGGCGCAGGAACGCGTCGGCCAGAACTGAATATGTCGAAAGCTCTGAAAAGCCGCCCGTTCAAACCGGGCGGCTTTTTCATGCCTGCTGTTTTGCCAGTCCCGCCAGCTGCGTCATCACCTGTGCCGCGCCCGTCAGGCGCCTTTCCGGCGTCGGATAATCGCGTGACAGGAACAGGCTCTGGTCCGCCCGGATCTTCACCAGCGTGCCTTGCTTGGCGATATAGCCGACGAGCGCCGCTGGGTTCGGGAACTGCTTGTTGCGGAACTGTACGACGACGCCCTTCGGGCCGGCATCGAGTTTTTCGACATTGGCCACGCGGCAGAGCGACTTGATATAGACGATCTTCAGAAGGTGCTGCACCTCGATCGGCAGCGGCCCGAAGCGGTCGATCAGCTCGGCGCCGAAGGCGTCGATATCGCCGAGTTCGGTGATCTCGCCGAGGCGGCGGTAGAGGCCGAGGCGCAGGTGCAGATCCGGCACGTAGTCGTCGGGGATCATGACCGGCGTGCCGACGGAAATCTGCGGCGACCAGCCGCTGTCCGCGACCTCCTCGTCCCCCTTGATCTCGGCGACGGCCTCTTCGAGCATCTGCTGGTACAGCTCGAAGCCGACCTCCTTGATATGGCCGGACTGCTCCTCGCCGAGCAGGTTGCCGGCGCCGCGGATGTCGAGGTCGTGGCTGGCGAGCTGGAAGCCTGCGCCCAGCGTATCGAGCGATTGCAGCACCTTGAGGCGTCGCTCCGCCGTGCCCGTCAGCGTCCGGTTGACCGGCAGCGTCAGCAACGCGAAAGCGCGCACCTTGGAACGACCGACGCGACCGCGCAGCTGGTAAAGCTGGGCGAGACCGAACATGTCGGCGCGATGAATGATCATCGTGTTCGCCGTGGGAACATCGAGGCCGGATTCGACGATGGTCGTCGAGAGCAGCACGTCGTACTGGCCCTCGTAGAAGGCGTTCATGATGTCTTCGAGTTCGGTTGCCGGCATCTGGCCATGCGCGACGGCGACCTTCAGTTCCGGCACATCCTGGCGCAGAAAGTCGTGGATTTCCGAGAGGTCGCTGAGACGTGGGCAGACATAAAAGCTCTGGCCGCCGCGATAGTGCTCTCGCATCAGCGTCTCGCGGATGACCAGCGGATCGAAGGGCGAGATGAAGGTGCGCACCGCCATGCGGTCGACCGGCGGCGTGGTGATCAGCGAAAGCTCGCGCACGCCCGTCATGGCAAGCTGCAGCGTGCGCGGGATCGGCGTCGCCGAAAGCGTCAGCACATGCACGTCGCTCTTCAGCTCCTTCAGCCGCTCCTTGTGCTTCACGCCGAAATGCTGCTCCTCGTCGATGATCAGCAGGCCGAGATTGGCGAATTTGATCGACGAGCCGAGCAGCGCATGGGTGCCGACGACGATATCCGTCTTGCCCTCGGACAACTCCTTCTTCGTCAGCGCCAGCTCTTTCGAGCCAACGAGGCGGGACGCCTGCTGGACGCGAATGGGCAGGCCGCGGAAGCGTTCGGAGAAGGTCTTGAAATGCTGGCGGGCAAGCAGCGTGGTCGGTACGACGACGGCGACCTGCACGCCGTTCATCGCCGCGATGAAGGCGCCACGCAGCGCCACTTCCGTCTTGCCGAAACCGACGTCGCCGCAGACGAGGCGGTCCATCGGCCGGCCCGCGCCGAGATCCTCGCGCACGGCGTCGATGGCGTTGGCCTGATCGTCCGTCTCGTCATAGGGGAAGCGGGCGGCGAATTCGTCGTAGATACCGTCAGGTGCCGCCAGCACCGGCGCATGGCGCACAAGACGCGCGGCGGCGATCTGGATCAGGCCGCCGGCCATGTCGAGCAGGCGCTTCTTCAGCTTGGCCTTGCGTGCCTGCCAGGCGACGCCGCCGAGCTTGTCGAGCATCGCATCCGTGCCCTCACCGCCATAGCGCGTGAGAAGATCGATGTTTTCGACCGGCAGGAAGAGTTTAGCGTCGTCGGCATAGACGAGTTCGAGGCAGGCATGCGGCGCGCCCGCCGCCTCGATGGTGCGCAGCCCGACGAACCGGCCGATGCCATGCTCGGCATGCACGACGATCGAGCCCTCGTCGAGGCCAGCAACCTCGGTGAGGAAATCCGCGCCGCGCTTGCGTCGCTTGGAACGCCGCACCATGCGGTCGCCGAGAATGTCCTGTTCGCCGATGACGACGACATCGCCGGCCTCGAAACCGCTTTCGAGGCTGAGAACGGCGGAGCCCGCCTCGCCCGGTTTCAGTTTCGCGAGATCGCCGAATTTCTCGATCGGAACGACATTGCCGAGACCATGTTCGGAGAGAACCTGCAACAGACGGTCGAGCGAGCCTTCTGACCAGCCGGTCACAAGCACTTTCGCGCCGGAGGCCCGCTTGTCGGCGATATGTTTCACGGCTTGATCGAAGACGTTGACGCGGGCGCCCTCAGCATCCTCGCTGCCCGAAGGCCGCGCCCAGCGCTGACCGGTGCGCGCCTCGACGGTCACGACCTGCCGCGCCTCGCCTTCATGCTCGTTGAAGGGGGTCAGACGGATGGCGTTGCGTTCGTCGAGTTCGCGCGCAAAGCGCTCGGCATCGAGATAGATGAGGCCCGGCGGCACCGGCTTGTAGGGCGTCGATTGCGCGACGTGTCCCTTGCCAGGTGTCGCGGAGGCGAGACGCGCATCGTAATAGTCGCGCACGAGGCGGGAGCGTTCGACGGCGGCCTCACGCACGGTATGGTCCGTGACGATGCGGAAGCCGTCGAGATAGTCGAAGGCGGTTTCCAGTTCGTCGTAGAACAGCGGCAGCCAGTGCTCCATGCCCGCATAGCGCCGGCCCTCGGAAACGGCCTGATACAGCGCGTCGTCGCGCGTCGCCGCACCAAAGGAGGAGAGATATTGCTTGCGGAAATGCGAGATCGTCTCCGGGGTCAGCGTCACCTCGCTCATCGGATTGAGATCGAGCGAACGCGCCTGCCCCGTCGTGCGCTGGCTGGCCGGATCGAAGGAGCGGATGCTCTCCAGTGTATCGCCGAAGAAATCGAGGCGCACCGGCTCCAGGCTGCCCGGTACGAACACGTCCAGAATGCCGCCGCGCACGGCGAATTCACCGACCTCGCGCACCGTCGCGACGCGGTCGAAACCATTGCGCTCCAGCCTTGCTGCGATGTCGTCCATACGGACGGTATTGCCGGGCTTGGCCGAGAAGGCGAGGCTTTCGATTGTCGTGCGCGGCGCCGTCTTCTGCAACATGGCATTGACGGTCACGAGAACGATCGCCGCATGCGGCTTCTTCTGGTGCGCAATCAGCGCCGACAATGCCGAAAGGCGGCGGGCGGAGACTTCGGCGCTCGGCGAGACGCGGTCATAGGGCAGGCAGTCCCAGCCCGGCAGCGTCAGAACCGGAATGTCGGGCGCGACGAAACCGAGCATCTGCTCCAGATCGGAAATGCGCTGGCCATCGGACAGCACATAGGCAACGGGGCCGGTCTTGCGGGCGAGATCGGCAAGGATCAGCGGCTCGACGCCCGCGGGAACGGCGCCGATCGTCAGCGGTCGGCCGGCGGCCGCGATGCGTTCGGGAGAAAATCCGGGGATCATGCGTTTGCGTCTTTGAAGAGCGGAGAGAAATCGGGGCGGTAGGCGGCAATGCGCGGGAAGAGACCGTCGCGGAATTCCTCCGGCACCGGCTTTTCGCCGGTCACCCATTTGACAAGATCGTTGTCCTCTTCGGCCATAATGCGCTCGAGCTCATCCAGTTCCATGTCGGAGAGCGTCGCGATCTCGGCATCGGCAAAACTGCCCAGCACCAGGTCCATCTCGCGGATGCCACGGTGCCAACAGCGGAAGAGGATGCGCTTGCGGCGCGGGTCGATCTCGGCGCTCGAGCGTGTCGTTCCCGTCATGATCGTCCTGCCTTCCCTGAAATGCGGTCCGGCGCTTCTATAAACCGGCAAAAGCCGCTTGTCAGCCTTGCCAAAGGCACCATCTCCGGCGATTTTGCCCGCCATGAGACCCGCATTGCTTGATCCCCTCTTCGCACCGCTCTCCACGCTTCCCGGTATCGGCCCAAAGCTTGGCGAATTGTTTGCACGCCTGCTCGGGCAGGAAAGCATCGAGGATTGCCGGGTCATCGATCTCGTTTTCCATTTCCCGCATTCCATCGTCGACCGGCGCAACCAGCCCGGCATCGCCAATGCGCAGCAGGGCGTCATCGTCACCATCACGGGGCGCGTCGACCGTCACCAGCCACCGCCGCCCGGCAAGTCGAACATGCCCTACCGCGTCTTCCTGCACGACGAGACCGGCGATATTGCGCTCACCTTCTTCCGCGCCAAGGGCAACTGGCTGGAAAAGGCATTGCCGATCGATGAAACCGTCGTCGTCAGCGGCAAGGTGGACTGGTTCAACGGCCGCGCCTCCATGGTGCATCCGGATTATATGGCGCGGCTCACCGAGGCGGACAACGTGCCCTTGGTCGAGCCCGTGCATGGCCTGACTGCCGGCCTCACGTCGCGCGTGTTGCGCAAGGCGGTGGAGGCGGCGGTCGCCCGTGTGCCGCATCTGCCGGAATGGATCGATCCGCCGCTTGCCCAGCGCCAGAGTTTTCCCAGCGCCTACGACGCGATCCACCGCCTGCACGACCCGCGCGACGAGACCGACCTCGACCCGCAGGCCCCCGCCCGCCGCCGCCTCGCCTATGACGAATTCCTGGCCGGACAGGTTTCGCTCGCCCTCGTGCGCCAGCGCCTGCGCAAGGTCGCCGGCCGGCCGGTGATCGCCACGGGTGCATTGAGCCGTCCCGTGATCGATGCCCTGCCCTTTTCGCTGACCAACAGCCAGCAGACGGCAATTGCCGAGGTGCTGAAGGATATCGCCGGCGAGCAGCGCATGCTGCGGCTTCTGCAAGGCGATGTCGGCGCCGGCAAGACGGCCGTGGCGCTGATGGCCATGCTCGCCGCCGTCGAATCCGGCGGGCAGGCCGTGCTGATGGCCCCCACGGAAATTCTGGCCCGGCAGCATTTTGCGACGATCTCCCGCATGGCGGCACCGGCCGGCGTCACCATCGACGTGCTCACCGGCCGCACCAAGGGCCGCGAGCGCGACGCCATCCTCGAACGCATCGCGTCCGGTCAGACGCAGATCGTCATCGGCACGCACGCCCTCTTCCAGGACAACGTCGCCTACAAGGACCTCGTGCTGGCCGTGGTGGACGAGCAGCATCGCTTCGGCGTGCACCAGCGCCTGCGGCTGACGGCCAAGGGTATTTCCCCACACATGCTCGTCATGACGGCAACGCCCATTCCGCGCACGCTTGTTCTGGCCGCCTTCGGCGACATGGACGTCTCGAAACTCACGGAGAAACCGGCTGGCCGCAAGCCGATCCAGACCGTCACCGTACCCCAGGAGCGCGTGGGAGACATCGTCGACCGCCTGCGCGCGGCTCTTGCCGAAGGCAAGAAGGCCTACTGGATCTGCCCGCTGGTCGAGGAGACCGAGGAAAGCGAGTTGATGTCCGTCGAGGAGCGGCATGCCACGCTTGCCAGCGTTTTCGGCAATGCCGCCGGCCTCGTGCATGGGCGCATGAGCGGACCGGAAAAGGATGCCGCTATGCTGGCCTTCAAGAACGGCGAGACGCGGCTTCTCGTGGCAACCACCGTCGTGGAGGTCGGCGTCGACGTGCCCGACGCCTCCATCATGGTCATCGAACATGCCGAGCGCTTCGGCCTTGCCCAGCTCCACCAGTTGCGTGGCCGCGTCGGGCGCGGTGAAGAGGCATCGAGCTGCGTCCTGCTCTACAAGGGTCCGCTCAGTGAGAACGGTCAGGCGCGGCTCTCCATTCTGCGCGAGACGGAGGACGGCTTCCGCATTGCCGAGGAGGACCTGAAACTGCGTGGCGAAGGCGAGCTTCTCGGCACCCGCCAGTCCGGCACGCCCGGCTTTGTCGTCGCAAGCCTCGAGGCGCATGGCGATCTCCTGGAAATCGCCCGCAAGGACGCCGCCTATGTGCTGGAACGCGACCCGGAGCTGACAAGCGAGCGCGGCGAAGCGATCCGCACGCTGCTCTATCTCCACCGCCGCGACGAGGCGATCCGGTTCCTGCGGGCGGGCTGATCCACAAAATCGTGATTTCGCCTTATCGGCGTTCGAAGGCATACTTCTTTCCGCACCAGCGAAGAAGGAGAAATGCCATGAAGACAGTTCTCGTAGTGGCAGCGACGCTCGGCCTTTCGGCATCCGCAGCCTTTGCGGACTGCGCCTGGCATACCAAAACCTCGGCAGAGGTCAACGTCGACAAGACCATCACGACTGCCAGCGTCACCACCACGGAAAAACAATCCCGCCTTCCGGCCGAAGACGGCAAGGTGCTCGTGGGTGACCAGAAGAGCGCCGACGTAACGGAATAATGCGCTCGAGTCGTCTCGTTTTCAAGACGGCTCGAAATTCCGATCACATCCCGGACGCCTCCTTCATCATCCTCAGGCTTGACCGAAGGATCCACGCGGCAAACTCAGCGGGTGTGGCTGGATCCTCGGGTCAAGCCCGAGGATGACGACGGATAGGGCACCGCTCATAGATGACGGGTGGAGCGTTGGTTAGAAAAAGAAAGCGCTCGCGCGTTTTCCTCAGCCCTTTTTTTTTGCCTTGCGCTCTTCGTTCTCGATGAGCTGCAATGCCTTCTCCGGCGGCGTGACGAGGCCGACGGAGATGATGAGCTTGGCGGCATCTTCCGCGCTCATATCGAGCGGCACGAGTTTTTCCCTGGGAACATAGACAAGCCAGCCGGCGGTCGGAAACGGTGTCGGCGGCAGGAAGCAGGCAACCATGTCCTTGCCCATCGACTTGAACTTCGTCGCGATCTCGCCGCGCGCATCCGTCGCCACGAAGACGATGGCCCAGAGCCCCGGCCCCGGATATTCGATCATCGCGGCCTTGTTGAACGAAGACCCCTTGTCCTTCAGCACGGTCTCGAAAATCTGCTTCAGGCTCTTGTGCACCGTGCGCACCAGCGGCGTGCGGTTGAACAATCCGTCGCCGAATTCGACGATGGAGCGGCCGATCAGGTTCTTGCCAAGGAAGCCGACGAGCGTGATCAGCACCAGCGCGATCAGCAGGCCGAAGCCGGGAATGGCGAACTGGAGATAGCTTTCGGGGTTATAGCGCGCGGGGATATAGGGTTTCACCCAGCTGTCGGCCCAGTGGATGAAGGTCCAAGTCAGCCAGATGGTGATGGCGATCGGCGCGCAGATGACGAGGCCGGTCAGGAAATTGTTGCGCAGCCGCGTCGCCAGCGACTGTCTCGGAAGTAGGTCGGTCATCGGATATCCAGCTTGGGCGAGCGTGGGAGGTCGCTCAGCCGTAGAAACCCGGATGATAGGAAACGGTTCCTCCGCCGTAAACCGGAGAAAACGCCACATGCATGAAATACTCCGGGGGCACGCCGTCCAGCGTCAGTTTGGGATCCGACACAAAGCCGAAGCGGCTGTAGTAGGCCGGATCGCCCAAAAGCACGCATCCAGCCGCGCCGAGCGCCTTTAGCCGCTCCAGCCCTTCATGGATGAGCATGCCACCGATACCCTCGCCCTGATGCGCCGGATCGACCGAGATCGGCCCGAGGCCGTACCAGTCCGCACTGTCATCGGAAAGCGAGACCGGGGAAAAGGCGACGTGGCCGACGACTCGGCCATCGGCCTCCGCCACCAGCGAAAGGGTCAGCGCCCCGGCCGCACGCAGGCGATCGATGATCAGATGCTCGGTGCCGTCAGCATGCGGCGCGGTTTTGAAGGCCGTTTCCGTCAGTGTGCGGATCGCATCGATATCGCCTTGGCGCTCGGGCCGCAGGATCATTCCACCGTCACCGACTTTGCGAGGTTGCGCGGCTGGTCGACGTCGGTGCCCATGAAAACGGCCGTATGATAGGCGAGCAGCTGGATCGGCAGCGAATAGATCATCGGCGCGACGATCTCGTTGACCTCGGGCAGGATGATCGTCGCCATGGTCTCCAGCTTCGAGGCGGCAGCACCCTTCGCATCGGTGATGAAGATGATCCGGCCGCCGCGGGCCGCAACTTCCTGCATGTTCGACACGGTCTTTTCGAAGAAGCGGTCATGCGGCGCGATGACGATGACCGGCATGTTCTCATCGATCAGCGCGATCGGGCCATGCTTCAGCTCGCCGGCGGCATAGCCCTCGGCGTGGATATAGGAGATTTCCTTGAGCTTCAGCGCGCCTTCCATGGCCAGCGGATAGCTGGTGCCGCGGCCGAGATAGAGCACATCCTTGCACTTGGAGAGATCGCGCGACAGCTGCTCGATCGACGGCTGGATGGTGTTGAGAACGCTCGCCATGATGCGCGGCATCTCGGCGAGATGGCGCACCAGCTCCTTTTCGTCCGCTTCGCTGATCGTGCCGCGCGCACGGCCGGCGCCGACGGCAAGGGCTGCCAGAACGGTCAGCTGGCAGGTGAAGGCCTTCGTCGAGGCGACACCGATTTCCGGGCCGGCGAGGATCGGGAAGACCACGTCGGATTCCCGCGCAATCGTCGATTCCTTCGTATTGACCACGGCGCCGATCTTCAGGCCGTGCTCCTTGCAATAGCGCAGCGACGCCAGCGTATCGGCGGTCTCGCCGGATT
This sequence comes from Shinella sp. M27, assembly GCF_049199905.1. NCBI lineage: Bacteria > Pseudomonadati > Pseudomonadota > Alphaproteobacteria > Hyphomicrobiales > Rhizobiaceae > Shinella > Shinella sp. M27. The sequence goes on along the minus strand of NZ_JBLZPK010000034.1, from coordinate 87,832 downwards.
GCGAGATGAAGAGGGCTGCCGATGCCGGGTTGAGCGGGATCTCGCGATAGCGGAACTCCGATGCGACATCGATCTCGACCGGCAGGCGGGCATAACGCTCGAACCAGTATTTGCCGACGAGGCCGGCAAGATAGGCCGTGCCGCAGGCGGAAATCGCAAGGCTCGGCGTCCTGGCAAAGTCGATATCGACAGCCGTCGGGCGCACGGTGTGCGAGAGGAAATCGACATAATGGCTGAGCGCGTGGGAAATCGCCTCCGGCTGCTCATGGATTTCCTTTTCCATGAAGTGGCGGTGATTGCCCTTGTCGACGAGATAGGCGGCAGCGGACGAAATCTGCCTGGGGCGTTCCACCGGGTTGCCGTCGAGGTTGAAGACATGGGCGCCGTCGCGGCCAAGGATCGCCCAATCGCCATCGACGAGATAGGTAATCTCATTGGTGAAGGGAGCGAGCGCGATAGCATCGGACCCCAGGAACATCTCGCCCTTGCCGTGACCGATGGCGAGCGGCGGGCCGTTGCGGGCGGCCATGATGGTCGACGGATCGTCCTCGAAGATTACGGCGAGCGCATAGGCGCCGGTGACGCGGCGCAGCATGGCATGCATGGCTTCACGACGCCCAAGGCCGTCGCGGCGGAGTTTCGCGATCAGTTGCGCAACGACTTCGGTATCGGTCTGGGTGGTGAAGGTTGCGCCGGCAGCGGCAAGCTCATCTTTCAGTTCCGAAAAGTTCTCGATGATTCCGTTGTGCACGACGGCAACGCCGTCGACGAAGTGCGGATGGGCATTGCCTTCCGTGGGAGCGCCGTGGGTTGCCCAGCGGGTGTGCGCAATGCCGATCGTGCCTGCAAGCGGTTCTTCGGAAAGACGCTTCTCAAGGTTGAACAACTTGCCTTCGGCACGGCGACGCGCGAGTTTACCCTGGTTTATCGTGGCAACACCGGCGGAATCATAGCCCCGATATTCGAGGCGCTTCAAGGCATCGACAAGTCTGCCAGCAACGGGCTGGTTTCCAACGATACCGACAATTCCGCACATAGGTTGCTTCCTTCATTCGAAAGGCTTCGATTGCACTCCTTCGTAGAGTGTTTTTATGGCAGTGCAACAACACTGAACTCACTTTCGATTGCATGCGTTAATGTGGGCGCGCCCACCGCGATTTTACAGCGCGGACTTCTTTTTCGCATCCTTGATCGCTCGGTTGCGCTCACGGATCAGCACGGCACGGCCTTCCTTGTTTTCCTGGCGCGCGCGGCCGAAGGCGACGGCATCATCCGGCACGTCCACGGTGATAACGCTGCCGGAGGCGATATAGGCGCCGTTGCCGACGGTCACAGGCGCAACGAGCGACGTATTGGAGCCGATGAAAGCATCGGCACCAATACGGGTGATATGCTTGTTAATGCCATCATAGTTGCAGGTGATGGTGCCCGCGCCGACATTGGTGTGGGCGCCGATGAAGGCATCACCTATGTAGCTCAGATGGTTGACCTTGGCGCCGGCACCGATTTCCGCCTTCTTCACTTCGGTGAAATTGCCGACCTTGGAGCCTTCGCCAAGTTTTGCACCGGGGCGCAGACGCGCATAGGGTCCGATTTCGGCATTGGCACCGACCTGCGCACCCTCGATATGCGAGAAGGAATGGATGACGGCGCCGCTTTCAACAGTGACGCCGGGGCCGAAGACGACATTCGGCTCGATGGTCACGTCGCGGGCAATCTGCGTATCAAAGGACAGGAAGACAGTCTCCGGGGCGATCATCGAGACACCGTCGATCATCATCTGATGCCGGCGGCGCTGCTGCCAGAGGCGTTCGATGACGGCGAGTTCGGCGCGGGTGTTGCAGCCGGTCAGCTCTTCCTCGGGCGCCTCGACGGCGATCGCGCGTCCGCCGTCGGCCCTGACGACCTCGACGATGTCGGTCAGGTAATATTCGCCCTTGGCATTGTTGTTGCCGATGCGGTCGATCAGCCCGAGCGCCTTGCGGCCGTCGATGGCCATCAGGCCGCCGTTGCAATAGGTGATGGCGCGTTCGGCTTCGCTGGCATCCTTGTGCTCGCGGATCGCCAAAAGCTCGCCATTCTCGACCAGAAGGCGGCCATAGCCCGTCGGGTCGGCGGTGCGGAAGCCGATGACCACAACATCGGCGCCGGCAGCAAGCCCCTCGCGGGCGGCGATTAGCGGTGCTTCGGTGATGAGCGGCGTATCGCCGAAGACGATGAGCACGTCGTCATAGCCCTTGGCGATCGCGTTACGGGCGGCCAGCACGGCATGCGCGGTACCGAGACGCTCGGTCTGGAGATGGACGGAGCTTTGGATGGCGGCGTTCTTCGCAGCGGCTTCGACCTTGTCCGCATCGCGGCCGAGCACCAGCGCAATATCGGAAATGCCCGCCTTTGCCAGCGCTTCGACCACATGGGCAATCATTGGCCGGTTAGCGACGGGATGCAGCACCTTCGACTGCGCGGACTTCATGCGCGTGCTTTCGCCGGCAGCCAGGATAACGGCCAGGCAGGTGCGTTTCGTCCGGTCAGCAGTCATGGAATCCCTCGTTCATCCGAATTGACGGCGTTTCTTAGCAAGATCACCGCAGGGAAGACAAAGGGATTTCTTACTTGGCGCTGCGCAGGCGGCTTTCGGTGAGGAGGCCGTTTTCGTCGAGGATCGGATAGGCGACGGAGACGAGGTGGGCATTGACGCGCTTGAGGTCGCGCAGCATGTCGAGATGCAGCGAGCTCGTCTGGAGGCTGTCGAGGCGGCCGTCGCGCAGGCGCTCCAGATGCCGCTCGGACGATTGTTTCTCCATGCGCCGCACATCGACCTTCACCTCCATCAACTGACGGGCAAGGCCGGCGTCGCGCGTGACGAAGATCGTTTGCGCAATGCGCAGGTTCTCGATCGTCAGGTTGAAGAGGTTGGCGAGTTCCTTGTAGCCGTCCTCGGAGAATTTCAGGCCGTTGGCGATCTTCTTGCGCACCTGCTCCTGCAGGCCTTTCTCGATGATGTCGCCGACATGTTCGAGATTGATGGCATAATCGATGATGACGATAGAGCGCGCCGCGCATTCGCCGGTCACACCCTGGCGGCCGAGACGGGAAAGGTAGATCTTCACTTCTTGCTGAAGGGCATCGACCTGGCGCTCCAGCTCGCCGATATCCTTCATCGGCGCGAGGTTGTTGTCGTTGAAGGCGCGCATGGTGCGGATCAGCATGGATTCGATGAGATCACCGACGCGTAGCACCTCGCGCGTCGCACCGGAGAGCGCCACGACCGGGCTCGAAAGCGCGGTATCGTCGAGATATTTCGGTCCGGTCTCCGGCTGCTTCTCTTCGGGAATGAGTTTTTCCATGAGCCGCGACAAGAGACCGGAGAGCGGGAAAAGCACCAGCGCGACCACCACATTGAAGGCAAGGTGCACGTCGACGGGCAGTTTTGAGGCGGGAATGGGCAAGGTTGCAAGGAGCGCTGCGACCTGGCCGGCAAAGGGCAGGACGACGAGGCATCCCACACCGCGCACCAAAAGGTTGCCGAGCGTGACGCGACGCGCCGAAGCGGTCGATTTCAACGTCGCGATGACGGGCGGAACCGCGCCGCCGAGATTGGCGCCGAGCACGAGGATGACGGTCAGAGCCGGCGACAGGATGCCCATCGCCGTCAGCGACAGGATCAGCACGACCACCGCGAGGCTGGAGGAAGAAATGATGGCGAGCACCGTCGAGAAAGCGAGCGCGACCGGCCAGGCGCCATCGAGCAGCTTCAGGAAGGCGGCGAGCGCCGGCGATTGGCGCATCGGCTCCGTCGCCAGGCTGAGCAGGTGCAGCGACAGAAGCATGAGGCCGATGCCGACGAGCGCGGAACCAAGGCCCTGCCGCGCGGTGGAACTGCTCGATTTGTAGAGCACGACACCGACGAGGATGATCAGCGGCGAGACCGATTCGATGCCCGTGGCGACAAGCCACGCCGTGACTGCCGTGCCAACATTGGCGCCGAGCAGCACGATCTGCGCCATGCGGGCTCGCACCAGATTGCGCTCGACGAAGGAGGACACCATCAGCGCCGTGGCGGTGGAGCTTTGCAGGGCGATGGTCGCGACGAAGCCGGCGAAGAAGGAACGGAACGGCCCGCGCGTGCCGAGTGCCAGCCCGGAGCGCAGTTTCACGCCGAAGGCCCGCGTCATGCCATCCTTCACCTGTGCGAGGCCGAACAGGAGCAGCGCGACCGCGCCGAACAGGTTGATCATGACAACAGTCGATTCCACCGTAATATTCCTCCTGTCCCTCGGAAGGGACTCAAACCCGCCTCACCCCGTATCGGATCACGTTCCACGCCGTACCGATAGGGTATTGTGACAGGAATACGTCAATAATTTCAAAAAAATTTGTTTCGCCGACGAACAAAATCGGCATGCGATATCCGATCAGCGCCGGGCGTGATTTTCCCGTAGCATCAAGGCGGTCTGCGCACTTCAATTCGCGCAAACTTTCCGATAAGAGACGAACTCCGGCCGCATGGCCGCCGATATTGAGGAAATGTAGACGATGCTCGAAGCCCTGAGAAGCGCCGCCCAGACCTGGGTGGCAAAAGCCCTGATGATCGTATTGGTCGGTTCCTTTGCGATCTGGGGTGTTTCGAGTTCGCTGGTGACGGGCGCATCGAATTCCGTCGTCACAGTCGGCGATGTCAGCGTATCCCCGACGGATTTCCGCCTCGCCTATGAGCGCCAGGTCGCGACGCTGTCGCAGCGCTTCGGCACGCGTCTCAATGCCGAGCAGGCTCGCGCCTTCGGCGTCGAAAATCAGGTCTTTGCCGAACTCGTCGCGGGTGCCGCGCTCGATCAGCTGTCGCGCGACATGAACCTCGGCCTCTCCGAAGGCCGCCTTGCGCAGCTGATCGCCGACGATCCGGCCTTCAAGGGCGTCAACGGCCAGTTCGACCGCACCGCCTTCTCCGCCGTGCTGCGCAATGCCGGCCTGCGCGAGAACGACTACATCAACAACCGCAGCCAGGTCGCCGTGCGCACGCAAATCGTCGAAGCGGTGTCCGACGGCTACAAGGCGCCGGAAACGCTGACCACCGCGCTGCGCCAGTATCGCAACGAATCCCGCACCATCGATTTCCTGCTCTTGAGCAACGCCAATATCGACCCGATCAAGACGCCGGGTGACGACGTGCTGGCGCCCTGGTTCGAACAGAACAAGGCGAAGTACCGCGCGCCTGAGTACCGCAAATTCGTCTATGTCGCGCTGGAACCGAAGGATCTCGTCGACACCGCCGCCATCACCGAGGATATGGTGAAGGCCGAATACGAGCGCATCAAGGACAAGTACCGCATGCCGGCCACGCGCACGATCGAGCAGCTGACCTTCAAGGACCGCGCCGCCGCCGATGCCGCCGCCGCCAAGCTCGCCGCCGGCACGACCTTCGACGCGCTGGTGACCGAAGAGGGCAAGACCGCAGCTGACGTGCTGCTGGGCGATTTCACGCAGGCGAACGTTCCCGACCAGAAGCTTGCCGAGCCGGCCTTCGCCATTGCGGCAAACGGCGGCACGACGCCCGTCATCGACGGCACCTTCGGCCCGATCATCCTGCGCGTCACCAATATCCGTCCGGAAACCACCAAGACCTATGACGAGGTCAAGGAAGAACTGCGCAACGAGCTTGCGCTTTCCGAAGCCGCCGACGGTATTCTCGCCGTGCACGACCGCATCGAGGACAGCCGCGCCGAAGGCCTGACGCTGGCCGAGGCCGCCGCCAAGAACAACCTCAAGGCCGTGACGGTCGATGCTGCCGACGCGCAGGGCAACGACCAGAAGGGCGACGAGATCGCAGCGCTTCCGGAAAAGGCCGCCCTGCTTGGCGAAGTCTTCAAGACCGATGTCGGCACAGAGACCCAGCCGATCAATGTCGGTCGCGAAGGCTATGCCTGGTTCGAAGTGCTCGACGTGGTTCCGGATCGCGACCGCACGCTCGACGAAGTGCGCGAGCGCGTCGCCGCCGACTGGACGGCCGAGCAGCAGCGCCAAGCGCTTGCCAAGAAGGCCGGCGAACTGGCCGAGCGCGTACGCAAGGGCGAGGATCTCGCCGCCATCGCCAGCGAGTTGGGCCTGACCGTCGAAAACAAGACGGGCCTGCACCGCGGCGCGCAGGATGCGATCCTCAGCCCGGCGACCATTGCCTCGGCGTTTTCCGGCCCGGTCGGCACCGTCGCCAACACGCCCGGCACGGATGGCGAAGGCCAGATCCTGCTGAAGGTGACGGAAGTCAATGCGGATGCGACGACCGACGCGCTGTCCAACGACGAGCAGCAGATCGAAGCCGTCGCCCGCGCCAGCGGCGACGACATCCTCGACCAGATGGTGAGCGCGCTCCAGACGTCCTACGGCGTCTCGATCAACCGCACGCTCGCCGAGCAGAACATGACGCGATAGGGAGACGGGAGCCGCATGTCCGACCTGAAACCCTTTATCGCCAAGGTCGCCGCCGGCAATGCGCTGGACCGCGAGGAAGCCCGCGGCGCCTTCGAGATCATCATGTCGGGTGCCGCCACCCCCTCGCAGATCGGCGGTTTCCTGATGGCGCTGCGCGTGCGCGGCGAGACCGTGGACGAGATCTACGGCGCCGTCGGCTCCATGCGCGCCCGCATGCTGCCGGTCAGCGTCCCCGCCGATGCCATGGATATCGTCGGCACGGGTGGTGACGGTGCGGGCACCTACAACATCTCGACGCTCGCAGCGATCATCGTCGCGGGTGCCGGCGTTCCGGTCGCCAAGCACGGTAACCGCGCGCTGAGCTCGAAATCCGGCACCGCGGATGCCCTCTCCTGCCTCGGCGTGAAGCTCGATATCGGCCCGGCCGAAATCGCCCGCTGCGTGCACGATGCCGGCCTCGGCTTCATGTTCGCGCAGCTGCACCACTCCGCTATGAAGCATGTCGGCCCGTCGCGCGTCGAACTCGGCACGCGCACGATCTTCAACCTGCTTGGGCCTCTGTCCAACCCCGGCGGCGTCAAGCGCCAGCTGCTCGGCGTCTTCTCGCCGCACTGGCTGGTGCCGATCGCCGAAGTGATGCGCGATCTCGGCTCGGAAAGCATCTGGGTGGTGCATGGCGAAGGCCTCGACGAGATCACCACGACGGGCACGACGCAGGTCGCCGCGCTTGAAGACGGCAAGATCCGCACCTTTGAGTTGACGCCCGCGGATTTCGGCCTGCCGCAGGTGGTGCTCGACGATCTGCGCGGCGGGGACGGTGCGCACAATGCAGCCACCCTGCTCTCCGTGCTCGACGGCGCACATATGCCCTATCGTGACATCTCGCTGGCCAACGCTGCGGCGTCGCTTGTCGTTGCCGGCAAGGTGGAGACGCTGAAGGACGGCATGAAGCTCGCAACCGAATCGCTCGAAAGCGGCCGTGCCCGCACCGTGCTGGAACGCCTCGTTGCGGTTTCCAACGAAGGCGCGGCGGAGTAGGATTGGCCATGACCGATATCCTGAAGAAGATCGAAGCCTACAAGCTCGAAGAGATCGCCGCCGCAAAGGCCAGCGTCGCGCCGGCTGAACTGCGTGCCCGTATCCGCGATCAGGAGCCGCCGCGCGGCTTCTTCGCCAGCCTCAAGGACAGACAAGCGCAGGGCCAGTTCGGCCTGATCGCCGAAATTAAGAAGGCGAGCCCTTCCAAGGGGCTGATCCGCCCGGATTTCGATCCGCCGGCCCTTGCCAAGGCCTATGAGGCCGGTGGTGCCGCCTGCCTCTCCGTGCTCACGGACACGCCGAGTTTTCAAGGCGCGCCCGAATTCCTGGCCGCCGCCCGCGAGGCCTGCGCGCTTCCGGCCTTGCGCAAGGATTTCATGTTCGACAGCTACCAGATGCTGGAAGCCCGCGCCTGGGGTGCGGATTGCATCCTGCTCATCATGGCTTCGCTCAGCGACGACACGGCCAAGATGCTGGAAGACGCCGCCTTTTCGCTCGGCATGGACGTGCTGATCGAGGTGCATGACGAAGAAGAGATGGAGCGGGCGCTGAAGCTCAAGTCCAAGCTCGTCGGCATCAACAACCGCAACCTGCGCACCTTCGAAGTCGATCTCGCCGTCTCCGAAAAGCTCGCCGGCATGGTGCCGGAGGATCGTCTGCTCGTCGGCGAAAGCGGCATCTTCACCCATGCCGATTGTACGCGCCTCGGCAAGGTCGGCATCTCCACCTTCCTCGTCGGCGAAAGCCTGATGCGCAAGGACGACGTGACGGGCGCCACGCGCGAACTGCTGACCGGCTCCGCCGGCATGCTGGCAGCGGAATGATGGCCGAGAACGGCCGCACGCTCACCCATATCGGCGCCTCCGGCGAAGCGCACATGGTCGATGTCGGCGACAAGGCCGAGACCGTGCGCATTGCCGTGGCCGAAGGTTTCATCCGCATGGCGCCGGAAACGCTCGACCTGATCCTCAAGGGCGACGCCAAGAAGGGCGACGTCATCGGTACGGCACGACTGGCCGGCATCATGGCCGCCAAGCAGACGTCCAATCTCATCCCGCTCTGCCATCCCTTGATGCTGACCAAGGTGACGGTCGATATCCGCGAGGACCATGCCCTGCCCGGTCTGCGGATCGAAGCGATGGCGAAGCTCACCGGCCGCACCGGCGTCGAGATGGAGGCGCTGACCGCCGTCAGTGTCGCGTGCCTCACGATCTACGACATGGCCAAGGCGGCCGACCGCGAAATGGAGATCGGCGGCGTGCGCCTTGCCGAAAAATCCGGCGGCCGCTCCGGTGATTACAAACGCAGAGATCCCTGATGTCCCTTCTTCCCGTTGCCGACGCCCTCGACCGCCTGCTTTCCGCGGCCAAGCCCACGCAACGGACGGAAACGGTTTCGCTCCATGACGCGGGAGGCCGCGTGCTGGCAGAAGACGTCGCCGCCCGCCTCACCCAGCCGCCCTTCGACAATTCCGCCATGGACGGCTACGCCGTTCGCCATGCCGATATCGCCGCGCTCGGATCGATCCTCAAGGTCGTCGGCACCTCGGCGGCCGGTCACGCCTTCGAAGGAACAGCCGGCCCCGGCGATGCCGTGCGCATCTTCACCGGCGCGCCGCTGCCTGCCTTCGCCGATACGGTATTGCTGCAGGAAGACGCCGAAAAGCTGGACGATGGCCGCGTCCGCACCACCTTCATGACGCCCAAGGGCCGCCATATCCGCCCGCGCGGCCAGGATTTTTCGGAAGGCGACGTCCTGCTCAAGGCCGGCGACGTGCTCGATTCCGGCCGCCTCACCGTCGCCGCCGCGATGAACCACGCCGAGCTCACGGTCTACGCCCGCCCCCGCATCGCCGTGCTCGCCACCGGCGACGAACTCGTCACGCCCGGCACGCCGCCCGGCGCCAGCCAGATCATCGCCTCCAACACCTACGGCGTCTCCGCCATCGCGCGCGCTTCCGGTGCCGAGATCATCGACCTCGGCATTGTCGGCGACGACAAAAAGGCGATCCTCGAGGCCGTGCAGAGGGCACTTGCCTTGGATATCGACGTGCTCGTCACACTCGGCGGCGCCTCGGTCGGCGATTTCGATCTCGTGCAGCCGGTGCTCGGCGAAGCCGGCATGGAACTCGATTTCTGGCGCATCGCCATGCGTCCCGGAAAACCGCTGATGGTCGGCCGCCTTGGCGATATCCAGATCGTCGGCCTGCCGGGCAATCCCGTCTCCAGCCTCGTCTGCGCGCTGCTTTTCCTGGAGCCGCTGACGCGCCGCCTCGCCCGCCTGCCGGCGAATGACCGCGTTTACAAGGCCGTCACCGCCGTGCCGATCAAGGAAAACGACCACCGGCAGGACTATGTTCGCGCGCGTATTACCCGCGGTCCGGATGGAGAGCTTCGCGTGACACCCTTCGACAAACAAGATTCCTCGATGATGCGGATCTTCGCCGAATCCGAAGGCCTGCTCATCCGCCCGCCGAACGCGCCCGCCATCGAAGCCGGCTCGCCCTGCGACGTGCTTCTGGTACGCCAGCCAACCCTCTGAACTGTATTATTGTTTCAGCAGCCCCTTGCGGAACACATATGGAACATATAGTGTCTGTTCTGGATTTGTTTCACGATTCTCGGTGGAGAGACCATGCTGACGCGCAAACAACAGGAACTGCTCCTGTTCATTCATGAGCGTATGAAGGAATCCGGTATTCCGCCGTCTTTCGACGAGATGAAGGATGCCCTGGATCTGGCCTCCAAATCCGGCATCCATCGCCTCATCACGGCGCTTGAAGAGCGCGGCTTCATCCGCCGCCTGCCGAACCGGGCGCGGGCACTGGAAGTCATCAAGCTTCCCGAGGCCTATTCGCCGAGCCAGCAGCCCCGCCGTGGGTTCTCACCCACCGTCGTCGAAGGCAGCCGCGGCAAACAACCGATGGCGCCGGCGCCCTCCCAGCGTGTCGCAACACCGCAGTCGGATGTCATGCCCTCCTCGGTCTCCGTACCCGTCATGGGCCGCATTGCCGCCGGCGTGCCGATCTCCGCCATCCAGAACAACACGCATGATATCACTGTCCCGGCCGAAATGATCGGCGTCGGCGAGCACTATGCGCTCGAGGTAAAGGGCGATTCGATGATCGAAGCCGGCATCTTCGATGGCGACACGGTCATCATTCGCGATACCAGCAGTGCCAATCCCGGCGAAATCATCGTAGCCCTCGTCGACGATGAAGAAGCCACGCTGAAGCGCTTCCGCCGCAAGGGTGCGTCGATTGCGCTGGAAGCCGCAAACCCTGCTTATGAAACCCGCATCTTCGGTCCGGATCGCGTCAAAATCCAGGGCAAGCTTGTGGGCCTTATTCGGCGCTACAACTAACCAGGCCAAACTCGAGACTTCGTACGTGCCCCCAGGACATTGGCTTTCATGGACTGTGCGGCCTTCGAGGTGAAGGTGCGGGAGCTTTTGGTTCAGGAAATGGTTTATGCTGCCGGCCAACTCAGCTGCTCAATTCAGAAGTCGCTCGAAATGGCTGCGTCGGTTTCATTGATTTCGCCTTGAGTGTCGCGTTGAGGGCGTTCTCCCTCTGCGTTGCCACTCGTATACGTTCCGGTTCGCCAATCATAAGTCCGATGGCGCGACCACGGGCGATCCAGCGTTTCGATAGCTGGTATTATGCTGGCTTCCAGTATCAACGGTGCATTTTCCTCTTCGCCGGGGATGATTTCCAGGGCGCCGGTTCGCCGTAGATGACGAGCGGTGATGAGCCTTGCGCCGGAGCGGCACGCAGCGATCCGAAGCGGCGCCTGCGTGACGACGAGGTCTGCGGCGTCGCAGGCCGTGCCAAGAAATGCGACGTCGTCAAGCGTGACGATGCGCCATTCGTTTGATGAAACAGCCACGCAGAAAGCCTTCGTCTCGCAGATGAAACCCGCCTGGCTTGCTGCCGCGTAGAACGCAGACGCCATGGCCGCTTTCGCCTTTTCGCGGTTTACCCGGTGGCGTGACGATTTTCGCTTTTTCGCGGTTTCGACTGCGGTAGCTTCCTCTTCAACTGTCAAACCGGCGGACTTTCTCATCGTCGGCTTGACGACGTCGCCCAGCCGCAAGGCCCGGCGCCATTGCGCGTAGACGAAATCCGGCGGACGGGCACGGTTCGTTGCAACGCCATCGTCGCGCAGGATAGCAACGAGGCGACCGTCCTCCGAGATCAGGACCTCGGGCCTTACGGGATCACCTGGCCAGAATGCGATGGCAACGCCGATCAGCACGAGCAATGTACCGGCATGGCGAAGGTGTGTGCGCAGGATGCAGACGAGCCCGCCGCCGAAGCCGATCAGCAGGAAGGCGGCAGGCGGAATGCGGCCGGTGACGATCTCGCCTTTCCAGCTGGCCACCCAGTTGGACAGGGTGATCATCCACTCGATCCCCTTGCCCATGATGGCGAAAGGGACGGCATCCAGTCCGAAGGGCATCAGCAGCACGGCGACAAGGCCGAAGGGCATGACGATGGCGCTGATGGCGGGCATGGTGAGGAGGTTGCCCGCCAACCCGTAGGCCGGAATCCGGTTGAAGTGGTGGATCGAATAGATCAGCGTCGAAAAACCGCCGATCAGCGAGGAGAGCACCAATCCGCCGAGGAAGCGGCCGGTCAAACCGCCGGCAGCCGGCAACACGCCGCCCCGGCCCTCCCGTTTCACCGGTCGCTCGCGCCATGCCGCATAACCGGCGACCAGCCCCAGCGTTGCGGCATAGGACATCTGGAAACCGGGATTGGTGATGGCCGAGGGCGTGACCACTAGGATGAGGATGGCCGAAAGGGCGACGTTGCGCAAGCTGATCGCCGACCGTCCGAACAGCACGGCGACGAGCATGACACAGATCATGATCCACGAACGCACCGCCGAAAGTGCCCCACCCGACACGAGTATATAGAGCGTCACCATGACGAGCGCCCCGACGGCGGCGATTTTCTTTGCCGGATATCGCTCGGCAAAGCCGGGGATCAGTGCCATCAGCATGCGTGCGCCGACAAGAAATGTGCCGGCCGCAAGCACCATGTTCAGCCCGGAAATCGCCAGCACATGGGCAAGCCCCGCCTGCCGCAACGCCTCCACCGTTTCCGGGCTGATCGCACGCTGTTCGGCCGTCACCAAGGCGGCGGCGATCGCGCCGGCATCACCATCGATCCGGCTACGGATATGCTCGGTCAGATTGTTGCGCCACGTCGCGATTTCCTTCCGGATCCGCTCCTCCAGACCGGCCGGCGCCGCTGCAACCCGTTCGGGCGCCTTGTAGAAATAGCCGACCGCCCCGGTGCCGGCGAAATAGGCGTCGAAGGCAAAATCGTTGAGCCCGGTCAATGCGGGACCGGAGGGCGGATTGAGCCGCGCGCGGCCGGCAATGCCGTCGCCGATCGCGATCGGTTCGTGCCTGTTGCGGGCGAGAACCGTCACCACATCAGGCGCACGTTTCAAGGTGGGATCGCGTGTCGCCGTAAGGGCAATGCGATAGCGTATTGCACCTCGCCCGTCGCTTTCGCGCGACAGCACGCGGCCGGTGATCTCGGTGGTCACGGGCGCATCGAGCAGGACGGTGTCGAGCCGGGCGCTTTCGAAGGCCGCCAGCAGCATGCCGATGGGCACGAGAAACGCAGCGCCTGCGGCAAGCGCTCGCCAGTCTTCCCGGTGTCGCAGGCGCCAGGCAGGCCAGAAGGTGATGAAAGCGATGAAAAGGAGGGCGAGAACGGAGGGATCGGAGATAGCCGCAAACCAGAGTGCTGCTCCCGCGCCGAGGAAGACCGGCACGAACAGAAAGAAATGGCCGTGTGCCCGCTCCTCCGCAAAGGCGGCGTGCACGTCTCGCCACGGCAGGAGGACGTGGCGAAGGCGGCCTTCGATCCGCCCCAGAGTGGCTAGCGGCGCTTTCGGGCGTGTACCATCCTCGAGCACCGCCGGTGGCGAAGAGACATCAGAAAGCGTCCGCCAGGCATCGGCCTCGCGCAGCGCTTCCCGTCCCTCCGCCTCCTTCACCTTGGCCATGGCCTCGGCCCCTTTTCCTGCCACCATAATGCAATCGACGACAAAAATCCTCAATCAACAGTAGGCGCGAAAAATACTAAGTCAGCAAGAAAGGATGCGCCCTCCGCAATTGCGCGAGCACTCTCAAAGGTTGCTTGCAACTTCACCGAAACGGTAGATATTGCGTTGCCGGAAAGCTTATTTTCGCAGTGCACAATTTGCCTTTGGTATCGCTTGGCAGGGCACCGTAAATGGGCTAGCAAAACGAGCATGTTCATGGGTGCGGCACAACTGCGTGCCACCATTCGAAACAACGGAGGATCGTCATGACAGGAACTAGCGCGGGTGTATCGATCGGTGGCAAGACAGTTGAGCTGCCGACGCGATCCGGGACGATCGGCCCCGATGTGATCGACATTGGCACCCTCTACAAGAATACCGGCGCCTTCACCTACGATCCCGGTTTCACCTCCACGGCGTCCTGCGAATCGAAGATCACCTATATCGACGGTGACGAAGGCGTGCTGCTGCATCGCGGCTATCCCATCGACCAGCTGGCGGAACATGGTGACTTCCTGGAAGTCTGCTACCTGCTGTTGTACGGCGAACTGCCGACGAAGTCCCAGAAGGACGATTTCGATCACCGCGTGACGCACCACACCATGGTGCACGAGCAGATGAGCCGCTTCTTCACCGGCTTCCGACGCGACGCGCACCCGATGGCTGTCATGTGCGGCTGTGTCGGCGCGCTCTCGGCCTTCTACCATGACTCGACCGACATCACCGATCCGCACCAGCGCATGGTCGCGTCACTGCGCATGATCGCCAAGATGCCGACGATCGCCGCCATGGCTTACAAGTACCATATCGGCCAGCCCTTCGTTTACCCGAAGAACGATCTCGACTATGCGTCGAACTTCCTGCGCATGTGCTTTGCCGTGCCCTGTGAAGACTATGTGGTGAACCCGGTTCTGGCCCGCGCCATGGACCGCATCTTCATCCTGCATGCCGACCACGAGCAGAACGCATCGACCTCGACGGTTCGCCTTGCCGGCTCCTCTGGCGCCAATCCGTTCGCCTGCATCGCCGCCGGCATTGCCTGCCTCTGGGGCCCGGCGCATGGCGGTGCCAATGAAGCCGCACTCAACATGCTCGCCGAAATCGGCACGGTCGATCGCATTCCGGAATATGTCGCCCGCGCCAAGGACAAGAACGACCCGTTCCGCCTGATGGGCTTCGGCCACCGCGTTTACAAGAACTACGACCCGCGCGCCAAGATCATGCAGAAGACGACGCATGAGGTTCTCGGCGAGCTCGGCATCAAGGACGATCCGATGCTGGAAGTCGCAATGGAGCTCGAGCGCATCGCGCTGACGGACGAGTACTTCATCGAAAAGAAGCTCTACCCGAACATCGACTTCTACTCCGGCATCACGCTGAAGGCGCTGGGCTTCCCCACCACCATGTTCACCGTACTCTTCGCGCTCGCCCGCACGGTCGGCTGGATCGCCCAGTGGAACGAGATGATCGAAGACCCGGAACAGCGCATCGGCCGTCCGCGCCAGCTCTATATCGGCGAGCCGAAGCGCGATTACATGCCGGTCTCCAAGCGCTGATCGCAGCGATCCTGAAAAGAAAAAGCCCGGTCATTTTTGACCGGGCTTTTTTGTTGCGAGAAGATCGAGGATCACCGCCGCGCCGGTCTCACCGGGCGGGCGCGGCGTTTGCATGCGGTCATAGACGAGGTCATAGCCTTCCAGCATGGCGCGGCGTTGCGTGGTGTCGGCCGACAGGCGCTCGAACCAGCGCGCGAGGCTGCCCGGTCGAACCTGCTCGTTCAGATATTCCGGTACGACCGTATAGTCCGCGATGAGATTGGGGATCGCCGCGGTCCAGACCTTTATCCTGCGAAGAAAGAGATTGGCCAGCCAATCGAATCTGTAGGTGGAAATGACAGGCACGCGGGCGAGCGCCAGTTCCAGGATGACCGTGCCGGACGCCGCGATGGCCGCATCCGCCTGCGCAAAAGCCTGCCACTTCTCATCCTGAGAGGTGGTGATGACGGGCTTCACCGGCCAATCGGCGGTCAGCCGCCGCACCAGCGCCTCCTGACGCGGCACGGTGGGCAGGAGGAAGCGAGTACCCGGATTGCGAAGCGAAAGCTCCCTTGCCGTTTCACCGAACACCGGAAGCAAGCGGGTGATTTCCGTGGAACGGGAACCGGGAAGCAGCAGGCACATTTTTTCCGCAGGGCCGCGATCGGCACGGGAAAGCCGGGCGGCGCGAACCTCTAGGACCTGCGGATCACTGATCAGGCGATGGCCGACATAGATGGTCTCGGGGCCGCCGAGGCGCTGCATGGCGGCGGGCTCGAAGGGCAGCAAGGCGAGCACGCGATCGACATAGCCGCGCATGCGCGGTGCGCGCTCTTCCTTCCACGCCCACACGCTCGGGCAGACATAATTGACGACGGGCAGGTCCGGCAGGGCCTTGCGCACACGACGCGCGACACGATGGGTAAAATCCGGACTGTCGATTATGATGAGCAGATCGGGACGGGCGGCGATCAGGGCGTCCGCCGTCTGGCGAATGCGGCGCAGCAGCGACGGCAGGCGTTTGAGCACCTGCGAAATGCCCATGATGGAGAGCTCGGAGAAATCGAACAGGGATTTCAGGCCCTGCCGTTCCAGCGCTTCCCCGCCGATACCGACGAGATCGATAGGGCCGGCATAGGCCTCCCGCAGCGCCGCGATCAGATCGCCGCCCAGAAGGTCGCCGGAGACTTCGCCGGCGATAATGCCGATCTTGAGCGCCTTGTCTGCCATGCCTTCACTCCGTTCGCGATGGCAGGATGCCGGTGACAAAAAGGCCTTGCGCATCCGCTTCGGCCACCATAGCTGCGCGCTCCAGCACCAGCGAGCGTCCGGCCTCCACGGCGATGCCGGCTAGGCCCGCGGCCCGTGCCCGCCGCAGCGTTTCGAGGCCGATCGACGGCAGGTCGGCGCGTAAGTCCTGTCCCGGCTTGCAGAGCTTGACCAGCACGCCCTTGCGCCGCTGGGAAATGCGTCCCTCGGCGCGCAGCTGCGCTACGCGCTCCAGCATGCCGTCCGTGCCCTCCGCGCCCTCCAACGCCACCACGCGGCCACCCACGGCGACGGCGCCCTGACCCACATCCAACCGGCCGAGCGCCAGTGCAGCGGCGGAGGCGGCCGCGATATCGCCTTCCGCAGCGGCATCCGGCGTAAGGGTTCCGAGCGGGCCTTCTGTGCCGAGGAGATCCGGCACGATTTCATGCGCGCCGACGACGCGCACCCCCTCGCTCTCGATCAGGCGGATGACCATCTTCAGAACGGTATCGTCGCCGCCGTTCATGAGTGTGCGCACGACGGAGGGAATGGCCAGCAGCGCCTTCCAGGGAGCATGAATATCCCGCCATTCCGGCCGGCGGCGCACGAAACCGGAAAGCACGGCGCGGCCGATGCCCTTCGCCCGGAACGCGGCGCCGATGCCGGCATAATTGCCTATCGAAATCGCCTCATGGTCGAAGTCGGACCAGTTTTCAGCGGATTCGTTGCTGAGAGCGAGAATATAGGGATTTTCGCCGCGGGCGCGGGCAGCATCCGCCACATAGCGCGGTAGCAGGCCGCCGCCGGCGATGATGGCCAGCCGGCCGTGTTTCTCGGCCCGGCCGTCCGTCATGGTGGTCAGCCCTTGCCCCGGTTGGGCGAGGAGAGCGCGCGGTCGCTGTCGGCGGCGATGAAATCGAGGATGTGCATGACCGGAACGCTGCCGGCATACTCATCGCGGATCGCCGCAGCATTGACGCGGATCGAGCCTTCGCCTTCGAAAATCTGCTTGAAGGCGCGGCGCACCTCGTGGATGACAGCCTTTTCGATACCGGAGCGGCTCATGCCGACGACATTGAGACCGCCGAGAATGCCCGGATTGCCGTTCAGCATGCCATAGGGAATGACATCGTAGGACACCGCCGAGAGGCCGCCGATAAAGGCCTGGCGGCCGATGCGGGTGAACTGGTGCACCGCCGAGCCGCCGCCCAGGATGACGCGATCCTCGACCACGACATGTCCCGCCAGCATCACATTGTTCGACATGACGATATGGCTGCCGAGAATGCAGTCATGCGCCACGTGGGAATTCGCGAGAAAGAGATTGTTGTCGCCGATAACAGTCTTGCCGCCGCCTTCGGTCGTGCCGGTGTTGACCGTCACGCCTTCACGGAAGGTGCATTTCTCGCCGACGGTGAGCGTGGTTTCCGCCCCGTCGTGGTGCAGGCTCTGCGGATCGCCGCCGATCACGGCATTGGAAAACACGCGGCAGCCGCGGCCAAGAACGGTGCGGCCGGTGACGACCGCATGCGCAAGAAGCTCCACGTCATCGTGCACAACGACCTTAGGCCCGACATAGGAGAAGGGGCCGACGACGACGTTCTCGCCGATGACCGCTCCGTCTTCCACGACGGAGAGCGGATGGATCTTCGCGCTGGCGGCAATCATTTTCAGGCGTCTTCCTTTTTCACGATCATCGCGCCGATATCAGCTTCCGCGACGAGTTGCCCATCAACTTTTGCGTCGCAATGAAACTTCCAGATATTGCCGCGCTGCTTCTGCTTGACGACGTGGAACTCGACGCGATCGCCGGGAACGACCGGCTTGCGGAAACGGGCATTGTCGATCGTCATGAAATAGACGAGGTTCGACCCCGAACGCGACTTGCGCGCGCAGATCGCGCCGGCGGTCTGCGCCATGCCTTCGATGAGCAGGACGCCGGGCATGATCGGGTGGTCGGGGAAATGGCCCATGAACTGGGGCTCGTTCACCGTGACGTTCTTGATGCCGATCGCCGAATTGTCGTCGTCGATCTCGATGATCTTGTCGACCAGTAGGAACGGGTAGCGGTGGGGAAGCAGCGTGAGGATCTCACGCAAATCAGCCACGCCGAGCGTCGCCTTGGTTTCTTCACTCATCGTTGCCCCCCTTTTTCTGGACTCGAGTGCTGGAGCGCGTGACGATCTCCGCCATGTCGCGCAGGAAATCGCGCATCGGGCGGGCCGGAACCCCGCCATATTTCTCGCCCGCCGGAATATCGGCGATGACACCGCTCATGGCGGCGATCTGCACGCCGTCACCGATGGTGATGTGGCCATTGATACCGGACGCGCCGCCGATCATCACGCCATCACCGATGCGCGTGCTGCCGGCAATGCCGACCTTGCTGACGATGCCGCAATGGCGGCCGATGCGCACATTGTGGCCGACCTGAACCTGGTTGTCGATCTTCGTCCCCTCACCGATCACGGTATCGTCCATCGTGCCGCGGTCGATCGTCGTGTTGGCGCCGATCTCGACATGGTCCTGGATGATGACGCGGCCGATCTGCACGATCTTGATCATGCCGGGCTTGAGGCCGGGTGCATAACCAAAACCATCCTGGCCGATGCGGGCGCCGGGATGAATGATGACATTGTTGCCGATAAGCGCACACTGGATGGTCGCGCCCGCCGCAATGGTGCAGTCGCGCCCGATCTTCACATTCGCCCCGATGATCGCGCCCGCACCGATATGGCTGCCCTCGCCGATCTCCGCACCCGCGCCGATCACAGCCATGGGTTCGACGCAGACGGCGGGTTCGAGGCGTGCGGCGGGATCGACATAGGCTGCCGGAGAAATCGAGGCTGTCGCGGAGGTCATCGCTTCCGGACGCATCGCGGACGGATACAACAATTCCCCTGCCCGCGCGAAATCGGTGTGCGGGCGCTTCGAGACCAGAACACCGATGTGAGCGGGAATCAGAGAGACCAACGCGCGATCACAGAGGATCGCCGTCGCCTCGCTCGTCTCGAGTTCAGCGCGAAATTTGCGTGAGAGAATATAGCAGAGATCGCCTTCTTTCGCCCGGTTGACGGGCGAAACGCTGCGCACGATGCGACCAGCATGCGCAGCATCGGCAAGTTCCGCCCCGAGCGCGCTCGCTAGGTCACCCAGCCGAAGTCCGTCGTTGGGCGGAAAAAACCGGGTATGCTCCATCGGCAAGTCTCCAGAACGTCCGTGTGCTCTGAGGTTCTGGACGGCCGTCGTCAGAACTGCGTCGCGATACCGAACTTGAAGCGCTGCGTATCGTCGTACTTTTCCTTCTTGATCGGAATAGCATAATCGAAACGCAACGGACCGAACGGCGAGGCCCAGATCACACTGGCGCCGACGGAGGCGCGTAGGCTCATGTCAGTGCCCTTGACCTTGTCGTCAACACCGCCAACGTTCACCTTCACATCATTGCCGTAGAGGGTACCGGCATCGACGAAGACGGCACCACGGAAGCCGGAGTCACGCGCAATACCCGGGATCGGGAACGACGCTTCGGCAGAAGCCGTGAAATACGTCGTGCCGCCGAGCGAGTCGCCCGTCGACGTCGCGCGCGGACCGATACCGCCCGACTCGAAGCCACGTAGGTCATTTGCCGACAGCGTGAACTGGTCGTAGACCCGCGTGGTGCCGAAGCCCCACATATGACCGCCGCTCACGGCAACCGAGCCGATAACGTCAGCATCTTCCATTAGCGTGTGGAAGTAACGGGCCTTACCGTAAATCTTGTAGTATTCGGAATCACCACCGAGGCCGGCAACTTCCTGCGTAATCTGAGCAAAGATGCCATCACGCGGCAGCGTCCGATCGTCGATCGTGTCATAGGTCAGGCTATGCGCGACTGCAGAGCGAACCCATGGACCGTTGTTGACGACATCCTGGTATGGCGTAGACAGCTTGGCCAGATTACTGGAGTTATAATCTAGGCGCGCATAGTTGTAGCGGAGCGTCGTCGAGAGGTCTTCGGTGATCGGCGCCGTTACGCGCAGAGTGAAGCCCTTCGTGTTGAGCGTGTAATAATCTTCGCTCTCGTCCTTGTTGCTGAAAATATCAAAACCAGCAGCAAGGCGATAACCGAGGAAATAGGGCTCGGTGAACGACAGGCTGTAGTCGCGTGAATTGCGGCCCGTGCCGGCAGCAACGCGGATATACTGACCGCGGCCGAGGAAGTTCTTTTCCTCGATCGAGGCTTCGATCTTGAAGCCGCCGTTTTTGCCCGTCTCGTAGCCGGCGCCGATGCCGAATGAACCGGTCGACTGGTCCTGAACATCGACGACAAGCACGACGCGGTCGGACTGGCTGCCCGGTGCGGTCGTGATGTTGACGGACGAGAAGTAACCGAGAGCTTCCAGACGACGCTTGGCGCGCGTGATCACTTCCTGGTTGAAGGCGTCGCCTTCACCAATATCGAACTCGCGGCGAATGACGTAGTCGCGCGTGCGGCTATTGCCACGAATTTCGATGCGCTCGACATAGGCGCGCTCGCCCTGGTCGACGAGATAATCGACGGCGATCGTGCCGTTGCCGAGGTCGCGGTTGCCGCGCGGCGTCACGCGGGCAAACGGATAGCCGGCAGCCGCGACACGCTGGGAAATCGCGGACATCGTGTCCTGCACATCCTTGGCGCGATACGTCTTGCCTTCGCGGGTCTCGATGAGGCCCTTCAATTCTTCCGGATCGATGCCTTCGACGGTCGATTCGACATTCACGCCACCGAAATTGTAACGCTGGCCTTCGTCCACCGTAAAGGTGACGACATATTCGTTCGAGGCTTCATCCAGCACGGCTTCCGAAGAAACGACGCGGAAGTCGGCATAGCCGTTGTTGAAGTAGAACTGGCGCAGCGATTCCTCGTCGGCGCGCAACTTCTCTTCGCTGTAAACGTCCTTGCGGGTCAGGAACGACAGGAAGTTCGACTTCTTGGTGACGATGACGGCCTGCAGGCGGCCATTGCTGTAGGCCTGGTTGCCGACAAAGTTGATCTGCGAAATCTTCGTACGGTCACCTTCATCGACGACGAAGGCAAGGTTCACGCGACCGTTGCCGAGCGGATAGGTCTGCGTCGTGACCGTGGCGTCGCTGCGGCCGATCGAGGCATAGGCGTCGCGGATCGTCTGCTTGTCGGCTTCGATCGCGGTTTCGCTGTACGGACCGAGCGACTGCGAGCGCAACAGGCCGACGAGCTTTTCGTCCTTGATCTTCTTGTTGCCGTTGATGACGACCTGATTGATGAGCTGGTTTTCATTGACGGTCACGACGAGCGTGCTGCCGGAAACCGAAATCTTCACATCCGAGAAATAGCCGGTCGCAAAGAGGCGGCGCACGGAGGCGTCGATATCGGCGTTCGAGAAGCTCTTGCCCGGCACAATGGTGACATTGGCCTTGACCGTTTCAGCACTCACACGATCCGCACCGCGGACCTGGATGCTGCGGATCGTGGCCGCTTCCGCGACGGATGCGGAGACAAGCGTGGCAAAAGAGCCGCCCGTGACAACCATACTGGCCGACAATGCAACGGCCGACACGGCGTTCAAAAAGTTTGAACCAGCTTTCATCTTCACTACTTACCTTCGTTTCAACGTCCCGGCGGGCGTGCACCCGAGTCCGGTCACGTTTGCCGTTTTAACCGCTTTTGCCATACAAGCAAGGTCACGCGTTAATTTCTGTTTACTTCAATTCAAACCGTGGCCCTAAGGCCACTACCTGCGTTTCATTACGGTAAACAGACCCTTAGCATTCACACCTGCGGCAGGCGGCTCCCCTTATATTCCTCAACCGGCCGAAGCCGGTACTCTCAGCCCAGAAGCATCGAAATATCGTTCCAGGTCGCAAAGACCATCAGCATGAGCACCAGCGCCATGCCGATGCGAAATGCGATCTCCTGCGCCCCTGGCCCGACAGGTCTGCCCCGGATAGCTTCCACCGCATAGAACATCAGATGGCCGCCATCAAGTACCGGAACGGGCATCAGGTTCAAAAGTCCAATGGAAACAGACAGAACGGCGGCAAGCTGAAGCACGGCGGCAACACCGAGCGTCGCCATCTGGCCGGAAGCCTGTGCAACACGGATGGGACCGCCCAGCTGATCGGCCTTCATGCGGCCGCTGACGAGGTTCGACAGATAGTCGAACGTGCCCGTCACGATATGCCAGCTCTGAAGCACTCCCTGCCCCACGGCCTCCACCGGTCCATATTCCACGACGCGGAAGTTGCCGGTTTCCTGATTGGTGACGATGCCGATCAGACCAAGCTCCATCTTGTTGCCGAACTGATCGGTGATCTCGGTGCGCTGCGGTATCATCGGCAGGTCGAGATCCGCGCCGTCTCGGCGCACGGTCACGGTGATCTTCAGTTCGGGCCGCACACTGACATAGCGGCGCACATCGTCAAAGGTCGCTACCGGATTGCCGTCGAGAGCGACGAGCAAGTCGCCCGGATGGACGCCGGCGGCCTCAGCAGCACTGCCGGGGCGCACTTCCGCGACGATCGGATCGGCAACCTGGCGGCCATAGATGGAAAACATCACCGCGAAGATGGCGATGGCGAGAATGAAATTGGCGATGGGGCCGGCTGCCACCGTGATGGCGCGTTTCCACAGGGCAGCTCCCAGGAAGGTGCGCTTGCGCTCTGCTTCCGGCAGGGACGCGAGTGCGTCGTAATCCGGAATCGAGGCCGCATCCTCATCGCCCAAGAACTTCACATAGCCGCCAAGCGGAATGGCGGAAAGCTTCCAGCGGGTGCCGTGCCGGTCGTTGAAACCGATGATCTCTGGACCGAATCCGATGGAAAAGGCCGTGATCCCGATTCCCGACCACCGGCCGGCCAGATAGTGGCCGAGTTCGTGAATGAACACGATCAGCGTGAGCACGAGCAGGAAGGGAACGATATAGCCGGTCAAGAAAGCGACCGAGCCAGTCAGCATGTCCATGTTTCAGTCCCCAGTCTTTCGTGAGTACGGGCGCGGGTTACGGGCCGAAAAGGAACACGCCCGCCGGCGCATTTGCGGCACCCGACACGATCGCATCGCCAAGGGCAATGAGGAACGCGGCGAAGCAGGCGAAAACAAGGCCGTCGACACGGTCCATGACCCCGCCATGGCCCGGAATGAGACGGCTGGAATCCTTCACGCCGAATCGGCGCTTGATGAAGGATTCGAAGAGATCGCCGATCTGGCTGCAAACGGAGAGGACAAACGCGATGACGGGGATCCACAAACCGTTGAGCGGGAAGAAGGCGGCGTGCACGAGCGTGCCTGCGATGACGGCCGAGACCGCACCGCCGATGGCACCGGACCATGTCTTGCCGGGAGAGATCGGCGGCGCGAGCTTCGGGCCGCCGATGGCGCGTCCGACGAAATAGGCCAGGATGTCCGTTGCCCAGACGACGGCGAAGATGAAGATCATCGCGGCGAAGCCTTCGCCGGTGTCGCCGCGGATGGCGGCCAGCGAGATCGAGGTCAGGCCGGAATAGGCGATGCCGCCCGCAAGCCAGCCATTCTTCGTGACAGCAAGGGCATAGACGATGCTGAGAACGGTCGCGCTCAGGAGCACCGGCAGCGCCAGTTCATCGAAGCCGAAGATTACGAGGCCGGCGATGCCAGCGACGGTCGCCCAGCCGAAGGCGTTGCCGCGGAAATCCGAATCGGGAAGCCGCGTGATTGTCGACCATTCGTAATAGACGAGCACGGAGATTGTGGCGGCGAGCAGGCGGAAGGCAAAGCCGCCGTACCAGGTGGCGGCAAGAACCACGGCGGCAAGCACGATGCCGGAGAGGATGCGCAGACGAAGTTCACTCTGCATCACGAACCAACCGCAAGTGTGGGAGCGGGCTGCAGGCCACCGAAACGGCGTTCACGTGCAGCATAGCGCGCGAGCGCCGTGCGAAAGGTGTCGCGTGAAAAATCCGGCCAGAATTCAGGAATGAACATGAGTTCGGCATAGGCCGCCTGCCAGAGCAGGAAGTTTGACAGACGCTCCTCACCGCTGGTGCGGATGACGAGATCAGGGTCGGGAATGCCTGCCGTGTCGAGCGAAGCGCTGATCCGCTCGGAGGTCAGCTGCGATGGGGCGAGACGACCGGCGGCGACCTCCTCGGCGAGTTTGCGCATGGTGCGGGCAATCTCGTCGCGCGAGCCGTAGTTGAAGGCGATGACCAGCGTGATGCCGGAATTGCCGCGTGTCGTCTCCTCGGCTTCCAGAAGCAGCGGCAGGATGTCGCTCGACAGGTTTGCCCGGTCGCCGATCACACGGATGCGGACATTCTGCTTGTGCAGCACGGCAAGGTCACGCCGGATGAAGGTCTTCAGGAGCCCCATGAGGTCCGAGACCTCACTTTCCGGCCGGTTCCAGTTCTCCGAGGAGAAGGCGAAGAGCGTGAGGTAGGAGACGCCGCATTCGGCCGCCGTCTTCACGGCCTCGCGCACGGCCTCGACACCCTTGCGGTGCCCCATGGCGCGCGGCAGGCCGCGTGCGTTCGCCCAGCGTCCGTTGCCATCCATGATGATGGCGACGTGTGCCGGTACGGTGCTGGGCGAAAGCTGGTTCATGGACAATCCGAAAAAGAGAAAAGAATGCAGGTGGCGAACGCCTTAAACCTGCATGATTTCCCTTTCCTTCTCGGCAAGCAAGCGATCGACGTCCAAAATCGTGTCGTCCGTCATCTTCTGCACCTTTTCGGATTGGGCGCGGCTCAGGTCCTGACCGATATCGCCATCCTTTTCGGCTTTCTTGAGGTCATCCATGCCGTCGCGGCGCACGTGACGGATCGCGACCTTGGCCTTTTCGGCATAGTCATGCGCGACCTTGACGAGCGACTTGCGGCGCTCTTCGTTGAGCTCCGGCAGCGGGATGCGCAGGTTCTGGCCGTCGATGATCGGGTTGAGGCCGAGATTCGATTCGCGGATACCGCGCTCGACGGCGCCGACCATGCCCTTGTCCCAGACGGAGACCGACAGCATGCGCGGCTCAGGAACGGAGATGTTGGCGACCTGGTTGAGCGGCACGCGCGAGCCATAGGCTTCGACCTGCACCGGGTCGAGCACGTTGGCCGAAGCACGGCCGGTGCGCAGCGACGCGATGTCGTTCTTGTACGCGGTGATCGCGCCATCCATGCGGCGCTTCAGTTCCTTCAGGTCGATACCTTCACTCATCGGAATACTCCCATTATCATTCAGCGGTTGCACGCGCCCAGCGTGCACCGTCGTGAGAATCAGTTGTCAGTTACGATGGTCCCGCGTCCGCCACCGGTCAATATTTCGGCAAAACCGCCCTTTTCATGGATGGAGAAGACGATGATCGGGATGTGGTTTTCACGCGCCAGCGCGACGGCCGCGACGTCCATGACGGCAAGGCCCTTTTCGAGCACTTCGCTGTGCGTCAGCCGGTCGAAACGGGTGGCATCAGGATCCTTCTTCGGATCGGCCGAATAGATGCCGTCGACCTGCGTGCCCTTGAAGATCGCTTCCGCGCCCATTTCGGCGGCGCGCAATGCGGCAGCGCTGTCGGTCGTGAAGAACGGGTTGCCGGTGCCGCCGGCGAAGATCACCACGCGGCCGAGCGACAGATGGTAGAGCGTCGCGCGCTGCGAAAAACTTTCGCAGATTTCCGGCATGGCGATGGCCGAGAGCACGACCGTGTCGATGTCGAGCTTGCGCAGCGAGGTGGCGAGCGCCAGCGCGTTGATGACGGTCGCAAGCATACCCATGTGGTCGCCGGTGACGCGATCGCCGCCCTTGGAGGCCACGGCCACGCCGCGGAAGATGTTGCCGCCGCCGACAACGACGCCGACTTCCACGCCCATGGCGCGGGCTTCGGCGATATCGGAGGCGATGCGGTCGGCAACCGCGACATCGATACCAAAGCCCTGCGAACCCATCAGGGCCTCGCCGGAGCATTTCAGCAGAACACGTTTATAGATTGGCTTGGCGGTCATTGTCGCTCCTGAACTCGTGCACCCTGCTCACCCGATC